>CAYXWX010000095.1:0-18011 GCA_964468915.1 uncultured Pirellulaceae bacterium | reverse complement strand
TAGACAAAGCGTTAGCCTGAGGGGGCACCGATAAACTTCAACTGAGTCTCAAGCCCATTTGACGAAACCCCAACACACGCTCGATCGCCATCGAGCACGGCTTTGATGTGGGCACGACCGTTATACACCTGCACCTTGCTCGCGCTGGAAGATGTGCCTTGGTCGGCCACGAGCCGGGCGTCGCCAGTGATCGAGAATCGGACAAAGGCGGTTGAATCCAGGCAGGGAACGCCGTTCTTGTCCCGCAACAGGACTTCCAGCTGATATTCATTGTCGGCGACTTTGGACGTCGTCAATTGCATCGTCGCCGGTTTGCTCCATTTTTGAGTCTCATACATCCAACGCAGCTTGTCTTTGACCTGTTCGCCGTTTTTGAAACCGACGGCTTCCACCTTGTTGTCGCCACCGACAAATTTGACTCGCCAACGCAAGCCGGCCGCCGGATAATTCTGACTGTCTCGCTTTTTTCGGCCAAGGCTCTCGCCATTGACAAACAACTCGACCTCGTCGCAGTTGGAGTACACTTTCACCAGTCTTGCCTCGCCTTCCTTCCCCCATCGCGTTGGCCACGTGTGACCATAGATGCGGATCATCGGATCGTCCGTCCAATACGACTGGAAAACGTAGAAGGCTTCTTTTTTCGTGAAGTCGCGTTCGACAACGCCTTTCTGATTGACGTAAGGCACCGGGTTGTCGGGTCGAATCGGCGTGGAAAAATCCTTGAAAGGCCAGTAAGCCGTTCCGGTCAGATACGGCATCAACTCCTGTTCTTTCAAGTGCCAGTCGATCAGGTTGCACGCGTAAGTCTCTGACCAGTCGCCATCCTTGGAGACGCGCGGTGGACCGCCGTAAAGCGACGCATCACCTTCACGCTCGTCGGCGCTGTTGCCGCCAACCGATTCCAGGTTGTGATCGGGTGTTTCGGAATGACGGCCAGCGTGATTGCTGGCTCCCCATTCGGCGTGAAAGAAATGATCGACCGAATCGACAGCCTTTTTTGTGACGTCGCGGTAACTGGTGAACTTCCCCCGGTACCAACCAGCCCAGATCGACGGTGAATACACGTCGACAATATCCTTGCAGAATTCACAGCGACGAATGGCGGTCTTGCGGCCCGGGTCTAGTTGATGGGACAGTTCGTTGAGCTGAATCATGTACTGGCGAATGGTGGCTTCGTCGAAGTTGGGCGTATCGCCCGGCCAATCATTTTCGTTGCCCAATCCCCAGATGATGACCGATGGATGATTGAAATGCTGATCGATCATGTTTTTCAACATTCTACGTCCCTGCTGTTGGTAGATCTCTCCCCCAATGCCGCCACGGCACCACGGAATCTCCTCCCAAACCAGAATGCCCAACCGATCACATGCGTCGAGCACAATCCGCGATTGCTGATAATGTCCCAAGCGGATGAAGTTGACGCCCATCTCTTTCATCATTTCCATTTCGGCAATGATTGTTTCTTCGGTCATGGCCGCGGCAACGCCAGCATGATCTTCGTGACGGTGCGTCCCACGCAAGAGTAGTCGTTTTCCGTTGAGCTTGAACGGGCCGTGTTTGACAAACTCGAAGTGCCGGAACCCGAAAGGATGTTCCGCTTCGCTGGTCCCGGCAGAAGACGTCAATCGGATGCGGCAGGTGTACAAATTCGGTGATTCGGGCGACCACAACGCAGGTTGCGGGACTTGAACCGTTCCGACTTCCACAGCATCGCGGCCGGCTTCGATTTCAGCCGAGTGGGATGCAACGACCTTGTCATCGGGATCTCGAATTTCGATATCGACCGTCGCCCGCTTGATGCCCGTTGGGTTGTGCAGCCTGGTGGAAATAGCGACCTTCCCTTCGGTTCCGTTGACATCAACCGAAGCGTCAATGCGGCTGAGGCCCAACGAAAGTGCGGGAACCAGTTTCAGGTTCACATAGCGATAGAGCCCGCCGTAAACATTGAAGTCAGACAGATCCGAGGGCATCATCTGCAGGTCTCGTGAATTATCACAGCGGATGATGATCGGGATCCTGCCCTGATACTTCTCAACCAGTTCGGCATTCTTTCGCGCTTCATCGAGTGCATCGGTGACGTCGATGGTCCACTCGTCGTATCCGCCGACGTGTTCGCCCGCTAGTCGCAAACCAACATAGACTTCCGTTTTCTGACCCGCCCCCTCAAAATGCAACAACGCTCGTCCTTGCGGATGAGGGTTTTCGATTTCGACAAACGTTCGATACCAGCCGGGGCCTTGGTAGTATGCCACGTCCGGATCGACGGAATCGGTTGCATTGAAGCAGTGCGGCAGAGTGACCTTTGACCAAACGGGAACATCTTCCGGTTTGCCTCGATGGTCAATCTTCGCGCGAACGGCTTCCCATACGCCGCCGATATCTCCCTTCACGTACTCCCAGCCTTCGTTCAGACGCTGTCCTGAAGCAGTAGTCGCAACAAGAAAGGAGATCAGTAACGCGATGAAGTGCTTCATGAAAATTAACCGAAGTTGTTCCAATCGTCTGAGCGATGAAACGCTCGGGAAATGCGGAAGTTGGCCGTCAATCGTTTTCGCTTACTGGTTTGGAAAACAAAATGATATTCCACGATCTCTTCTTCGCTTTCCCTTGATCCGCGTTGCCCGGAATTCGAAGACCTTCGTCTTTGGCCAGACGTTTGGTGTACAGCTGCATCTTCCCACGGTTCAGTTTCACCACGTCTCCCGTTTTTTGGTAGTCTTCCAACCATTCCGGTAGCGGCACTTTGGGATCATGAGCGACGTACAGGTCAAGATCCTGACCGGCCGTTGCCACAATGTAATCGGCCGCCCAGTAAGCGTGGTCACCCAACGCAGTGCGGATGACCCGGCTGTCTTTCAGGTAATCGGGCACTTCCGCGATGTTGATCCGAGCGTCATCCGAGTACGCCAGCATTTCGTGTTGCCACGGATCTTCCATGCCACCGGGGCCGGTGCCCGTGTAGGCGAACATCGAAAACATTCGATCGGATTCATCCGTCTCAATCCGCTTGACAATCGGAGTATTTCTCAGCTTAGTCAACTCTGTCAGTTTCCCCGCATCAATCTCCGGTCGTTCTGGTAACGTCGTCTCATACACCACCGGCATCGCCGTCTGAATGCCACCGGTCAATTCGATCGGCTTGGAACTCAACTTCACAGTGGCTGGCTCAAGCCCCTCGCGCCGCGCGGTCAGGATGACCTGGCCCGCTTCAAGCGTCGAACGGATGCTGACTCGATTGATGCCACATTCGGTATCCAGATACAGATGATTGATACTGTCTTCGGTGCCGCTGTTGTAGCCTCCTCGCCAGATTCCCGGCCCGGAAACTTCGAAGTCGACCCGAGCCTGATCGGTCGGACAACGACGGCCCTCTGCATCGACGACCTCAAAATCAACCAACGCAACGTCGGCTCCGTCCGCCAGCCAACCCGCAGGAGAAACCGTGGGTGTAAGTCGAATCGCAGCGGGTACTCCGGCGGTTTGTTTAACTTGTGAGGCAAGCTCGGCACCGTCGCGATACGCAACCACCTTGATCTCGCCGGTTTCGAAAGCAACGTCCGGCCACGTGAACAGCGTGTTCAGGCTCCGCTGGCCATCGCCAAGGCTCTTGCCGTTAACAAACAATTCCGCTCGGTCTGCCTTGGCAACCGCATACATGGGTTTGACGGTATCCGCCGGGTAGGTCCAGTGTCCGATCAAGTGCACTCGGTCTTCGTCGTCCCACGTCGCCTGCAAAGCCCAGTAAGCTTCCTTGGGCAATCGCACGCCATCGACCTCGCCGGTCGCGCGAGCGCAGTCGGTACGTTGTCGAGTGCCATGAGTTCCGTCAGAGAAGATCCAGTTCGCTCCGCCCGAGTGTTCCGGCTTGGCTCCGAACAGAGTCCACCATTCCTTGATCGCGTTGGTGGCGAAACCTTCCTGAGCAAGATGGTACGTATTCAGTTCTGCCAGCTTTCCGAGGTTGCCAAAGTCCGGCGGTGAGAATTTATCCCAGACTCGTCGCGGAGTCTCGGTTCGATCGTACTCGGTTTCGATCACGCCCAGCATCGGCAACGCTCGCGCACGACCCACGGTTCCCAGTTCAACATCGACGCTATCCAGCATGGCGGGCGTCGACATGCGATGCCCGAAGTATCGCCCGCCTTGGGGGTCCCACGTTTCGGTAATTTGTTTCAGTTCGGCGGCGTGTTCCGGGCTGACGTTGTAGTTGCCGCCTTCCCAGATACAGACGGTGGGGTGATTTCGATAGTAAATAATGGTGTCGCGGAACGCATTCGTGCGAGTCTCCCAGGCTTCCCCCTGACAGTCTTTTTCACCATCCACGCCAGGCATGATCGTGACAAAACCGTACTTGTCACTGCTTTCGACTCCCACGGCAGGCCCCGCACTGTGTCCCCAGCGAATCATGTTACCGCCCGCTTCTTCCATCATTTTCAGCGTGTAATCATGCATCCAGTTCGGGTAGCCAGCTCCCAGTCCGGCCCAGCCCCCGATGGGTTTCTGGCCCCAGCCATGCAATTTCTGAGGATGCCCATTGATCCAGAATCCAGTGTCCTTGTCGAAGCGGAAATTGCGAAAGCCAAACGGAGTGGTGCTGACATCGCGAACCTTGCCATCCACCATCACCTCGGCCTGCACCCGATAAACGTAAGGATAATTTGGCTCCCACAAGTGCGGATCGGCAACGTCGAGTGTTGAAGCGACCTTGGCTTTTTCCTCGGCCGCGATGTGAGATGACGCTTCTGATGTGACGACGACCTCGCCCGAATCATCCAGCAACGAAAACTTCACGGTCGCGTCGGCGGCCTGTTCTTGCAGGTTGGCAATCTCAGCCGTCAAACCGATGGTGGCTTTCTCTTTGCTGAGTGACTCCGTCCATGCGTAGATGCCCTCGGTTTCCAGGTTCGCGTAAATCGGAAGCGTGACATGCACCGGATCGAGCACGTGTAAGTACACGTTTCGATAGATGCCACCATGCGGAGGGTGCCAGTTCTGGTGATGCCACGGCATTTTGCCGGAATACAACTTGGGTTCGACCGTGTTGTCCGCTCTGACCGCAAGCACATTCTTACCGCTTTGGTTCAGATGCGGTGTCAGATCAAACGCAAATGGGATAAAGCCCGTTTTATCCTGCCCAAGGTGATGTCCGTTCAGGTACACGTCAGCCACCTGGCGAACGCCTTCGAATTCGATGTAAACGTTCTTTTTCTCGGAACCAGCAGGCAACGTGAACTCTTTTCGGTACCATGCGGCACCTTGCCAGAGATCGGACTCTCCCTGGTGACCGCCCGTGCCAAAATCATCGAACGTATCAATGTCGTTCCAAGTGTGAGGACAACTGATGGTCGTCCATTGACTGGCATCAAAGTCAGTCGCCTGGGCACCCTCGACATCATCGCGAATAAATCGCCAATCAGCATTCAGATTGTACTTGCGTTGTGCCCCATCGATCTGCAGGCCGAAAGCTGATTCGCAAGGAACAAAAAGCAACAGCGTCACCAAGGCGACACAAACGAATTGGAATCGTGTCGACAGCGGCGAGTTTTCGTGTCCAGACATTACCGACCGGCTGGCAGTATTGAGTGATCTCATTAATTTCTTTTTCTGATTAAAAACAGGTTGGCCCTTTGCAGGTCAGGCCATGTAAAAAACTTCATCCAGCGGAATTGAAACGGGAGATTGATCGTCGTTGGTTTCCATCAGATCTGCCATGTAAGCCCACCACTTTTGCACAACCGGATGGCTCGCCAGATCCTGCGATCCTCCTGTGCCGGCAACCTTTTGAAAGGCGAACAGCGTGTTGGTTTCCGCATCCAGAAAGATCGAATATTCGCTTATGCCCGCATCGTTCAAAAGGTCTTTCAATTCCGGCCAGATCGCGTTGTGCCGTTCCGTGTACGCTTCGGCACAGCCGGGCTTCAGTTGCATTTTGAAAGCAAGTCGTTTCATTGGGTTGCCTCGTCGCGCTGAAGTCGGGTTTACTGAGCTTCTCCACCCGTCATCTTGTAAACTTCCGACCCGGCGGCCAAAAAAGCGCCAACGCCAAAAACTTCCGATTGATCAGGATAGGAATCACCCGGCGCCGCACCAACGGGTTGCACGTAAGCCAACATGCCTTCTTCGGTCACGCATTTGGTAAGAGCCTGCCACGCCTTCAGGACAACCGGTTCGTATTCTTCTCGGTCCAGAAAACCATTGTTGATTCCCCATGCCAGTCCGAATGTGTAGAACGATGTTCCGCTCGTTTCGACGGTGGGATAAGTTTCCAGGCCGCCCAACAGGCCCATCGACCAAGTGCCGTCTTCTCGCTGGATCTGGGCAATTCGTTTTGCCATCGTCTTGTAAAGATCGACGTAGAACGGACGCCCTTCCCAGTCTTCGGGCAGGTCGGGAATCATCAACGCCAAACCGCCGAACACCCAACCGTTGCCTCGCGACCAGAAAATCTTCTGTCCGTTCTTCTCACGCTTTTTGAAAAAGCTGCTGTCTCGCCAGAAAAGAGATTCCTGATCGTCCCACAGCAAATCATACGTAGCGTGATATTCCTGATCCATGAAGTCGAGGTATTTTTTGTCGCCAGTGATCTTTGCCAGTCGTGCCCAAACGGGTGGTGCCATAAACAGAGCGTCGCACCAGCCCCAACGGTCGTGACGATCGGTGCCCTTCTTCCAGACGAGTGATCCCGTTTTCGGGTTCGCCAGAATCCAGTCGAAGTGCTTCTGCGTCGGCTCGATCATGGCCGGATCTTCGAACTGCTGGTACAGGTTCAGGTAGAACTGGCCGACTGCATGATCGTCGGCATGGTAGGGACGCGTGTGCAATTTCCAGCCATTCCGCTGGCCAATCATTTTCAGAAACTCGGTGTAGCGTGGATCTCCTGAGGTCACTCGCCACTGATCCATGCCGACGTACAACGCTGCCATGTGCCAGACAAGATCGGGATAGTTGTCACGATTTCGGCGACCGTCGTTGTTCGATGGCAATGCGCGATACTTGCCGTGTTCATCGAACGTGTCAATCTGCCAATTGGCAACCTTGCTGGTGATCGCCTTGACCGATTCGGGAGTCACGGCCTGGCCGTTGGCAACGCCTTGGGGCAGGCAGCACAGGCAGGCAATCAAAATGACAAGCAGATACAATCGAAATTTCATGGTGGTGTTGTGGTTGGTTCAGATTGGTTTAGCGATCAACGTGACCACCGTTTATTTCAAGTCTTTAATGGCGATGTGATCCATGTCGTCGAATCGCTGGTTCTCGCCGCCCATGGCCCAGCAGAATTTATACGCCTGAGTTCCGCAGCCACAGTGGACGGACCACATGGGTGAGATAGCAGCCTGCTCGTTCGACAACGCGAGGTGCCGGGTTTCATCGCCCGGTCCCATCATGTGAAACACTTTCGCCGATTCGTCCAGATCGAAGTACAGATAAACTTCGGTGCGACGCTCATGCGTGTGACAGGGCATCGTGTTCCAGACGCATCCCGGATCGAGTGCCGTAAAACCCATTACCAGCTGGCAGCTTTTGATTCCGTTTTCGTGGATGTACTGAAATATTGTCCGCTTGTTGGATTCCTCGACCGTCCCCAATTCCAACGCGTTCGCCTCAGCCTTTTTCGCCAGCGTGGTCGGATACTCCGCGTGAGCCGGATAGCTGACCAGATAAAAGCGCGCGGGCTGCGACGAATCCGAACTGGTGAAAGAAACCTCTTTGCTGCCGCGTCCGACGTACAGGCAGTCGAGCTGCTCCATCTGATAGTCGGTGCCATCGACCGAAATTGTGCCGGCTGCACCAATGTTCAGGACGCCCAGTTCGCGGCGCTGACAAAAGTAATCGGCAGCCAGTTCTTTGCCTGCCTGCAGCACCAGCGGCTGACTGGTTGGAACCGCCGCACCCACGATGCCACGTTCGACTTCGCAATAGATCAGATTTAGTTGACCATCAGCAAACTGATCAATCATGAACGCTTCCCGCAGCTCGTCGGTCGACATGCGCTGGTACTCGTTTTTCCCGACGGTGTATCGTAAATCCATACCGCTATTTCTTTCTTGATGTTGGAGTTTGCAGACGCTGATTGATTTGCAAATGCTTATTGTTTTGTAACGCTGTTCAGGTGCTGCTTCCAGTCCTCCAGTGACTTGATTTCACCAGCGTTTTCCCACGCAAACCCCGCTTTGTACTCAATGGCCCCTGCACTATCCGTTTTTGCGATCAGAAAAATGTGGCCATCGTCTTTTGTTTCTTCGGTGTCGACCTCCCGAATGTCAACGATTTGACCGGGTTCCATCAATGCCGCTGTGCCGACGCCGCTGTTGTCAATTTTTTCCCAACACGCGATCCAACCCATTGTTCGATCAGAAACGGCTTTCGCTTTTCCGTCATGCGTGGCGACGCCAACGCAAACGGGCAGACCTTCGGCGGGATTGCCGTCTTTGGTGAATTCGCAACGTAAGTCAAACAGCTGCTTGCCAAGTTCGATGGTGATCGTGCGTTTTTCGGCATAGGTGACGCCGTCAATTTTGCGTTCATATTTGAGCACAAAGATCGACCTTTCGGGGGTCGATTCGAGAATCTCGTACTCGGTGAATGTCTCGAGTGAAACTCTCTGATCATTCAGCCACAGGGCGGATCCACCGCACCCAGCCGATGAACCGACGTGATACGGATCGTATCCTTCTCCATGGTCTTTGTGATACGACTTGTCTTTCTCGGTCGCTTCACGGTACCACTTGTCGATGACAGGATAGTTCACTCGCTTCAGCCAACAATCAATCCCGCTGTCTTCGGCACCCGATCGTAACGCCGGGCCATAGGCTCGAAAGGCAACGCGGTCATTCTCCCACGCAAAATCGTCTTTCCGTTCGGGCACGAATCGACAATGAGTGGCAGGCTGTTCAGAATTCGACGCTTCGTTTGCCGCCGATACTTCCGACGCAACGGGATGGGCTGCCGGGGTCCACGCATTGATCAGTTGCTCAAGCTCGACGACCTTGTCAGGTTGCTGTTCGGCCAAGTCGTTCAACTCGTTCGGATCCGCCGCAAGATTGAACAACTGCGCTCGAGGCGTCGGCGGATGCGTTGTTTTATAACGATTGACCTCGCCATCACGACGTAGAATCAGCTTCCAATCGCCCTTGATCGCCCAATGGTAAAGCAACGACTTTGAAGGATCATTCAAGTCGGCGATGTCGTGAGCAAAACCCTCGCCCAGCAAGTAATCCCGATCAAGCGGTTGGTTTTCTGAAACGATCGGCAGCAAATTCTGCCCGGGCAAATCATCGGGGATTTCAGCTCCGGCTGCCGCAAGAATCGTCGGGTAGATATCCAGGCTGGAGGCCAGTTCCGGCCGATCCTGCGGGGCAATCTTACCGGGCCAAGAGTACATGATCGGAGTGCGAATGCCACCCTCGTTGGCCGACTGTTTGGAACCGAGAGCGTATTTGTCCTTCTTCGGATTCTGGATCCAGCCATTGTCACAAACGTAAATAAAAAGCGTGTTATCCGTCATGCCTCGCTGATCAATCTCTCCGATCAACTCGCCACACGTTTCGTCAAACCACTCACACATCGCGTAGTACTTGGCAACAAAAAGCGAATCCACTTTCGTTCGATATTTTTCGAGCAGTCGCTTGGGTGGCGTGTGTGGCTGATGAGGCAAATACGGTGCGTACCATAAAAAGAATGGCTTATTCTGGTCCTCGGCAATGTCCAGAAAGTCCTTGATTGGCTGAAGTCCCTCACGACCGATTTTCAATCCGGCGTCGCCGTGTCTTCCGCCTGGCTTGGGAAAGCCACGGGTCATTCCATGCGTGAAACCACACCGCTGGTAACTGCCCTCCCAGAGTTTCCCGCTCTGGTGCGACAGGTAACCCTGACGGCCAAGCACTTGCGGCAGCAAATCGAACACGTCCGTTTTCGCAATCAGTTCAGCGTGTCGCTGCTTGAAAAGCTTTGAGCCTTTCTCAGCATATTTTGGGGAAGGATCATTGCCCGTTACGTGATGAGTCGAAGCGTAATGACCGGTCAAAATAGACGCCAACGATGGGCGACAAAGCGCCGTGGGGACGTAGCCTCGACGAAACGTTGCACCCTTTTTTGCCAAGGCATCAAGATGCGGCGTCTGGATCTGTTCGTGCTCCATGAATCCATAATCATTCCATGCCTGATCATCAGACAGGATCAGAACGATGTTCGGCCTGGTGTCGGCGGAGTAGGCGATTTCTGAGCCCAACGCCAGAGAGCCTGCCGAGACGAAAGTGAGAATCGCCCACGAAATTGACTGTTTGACAACGTGTTTGAGTTGCATGTTTCTCGGTTTCCAAATTTGCGTTGCGATGGGTGGAAGGGCCTGAATTCTATTAATATTGAACTTCATGCCCGTGGAATTGTTGTTGTCTTTTTGCGACGCGTGGTCGATGGAGTGAACTACCCTTTGTATTCCTCAAAAAGCGATACAAACTCCTGATGGATGTCAGGATGCTGCCCTGACAACTCGTCTTCTTCACCGGGATCGTTGTCGATCCGATACAGCTCGACCGGGGCGTCGATTCCGTACCGGACTGCTTTCCATGGTCCTCGACGAGCGGCTTGGAACACTTCGCCAACGATGCCCGAGTTCGGGTCACCAGCCTGTTTTCCAAACTCCCAATACAAGACGCGTTCGGGCATTTGCTGCGGATCGTCATTCAGCAGTCCTGAGACCGAAACGCCATTTGTTTTTACTCGTGGCACTGAGTTCAGCGAAACGCCCGCGACATCCGCCAGCGTTGGCAGCACGTCGGCAAAAGCCCACGGCGTATCGTCAACGCGAGGTTTTGAAATTTTGTCGGGCCAGCTGACGATCATCGGAACATGAATTCCTCCATCGTACACGTCTCGTTTCATCCCTTGGTAGGGTTCGGAGGCTCGAAAGAACTCGGGATCGCCGCCGCCCTCGTCATGTGGCCCGTTGTCCGAGGTAAAGAAGATCAGCGTTTCGTTCTTGATTCCTTTTTCGTCAAGCGTCGCAACAATTTGTCCAACGTAATCATCCAGTGCCGTCACCATCCCCGCGAACGTCGCGTGCGGATTGGCAACCGGTTCGGGATAGTACCACGCATACTTGTCACTGGCAGTGCCGGTCGACATGCCGGAATACGGCTTGGCGGGAAACGTGGATTCATAAGGTTTGCTGTACTCTTCGGGCACGCCAAGTTCTGCATGCGGCGAAGAGAACATCAGCGTGACGAAGAACGGATTTTCATGTTCCTGCTTGATGTAGTCGATCGCTTCTTCTGTGAACAACTCCTGCGCGTAACCACCTTTGTTCGTGCCTTCGTTGGCCTCGATCCGCAGTTTTCGTCCGTCTTTCCAAAGGAATTTCGGATACTGCCGATGGCCTTCCAGAATCGAATACATGCCGTACCAGGTATCAAAACCCATCGCCAGCGGATCGGTGACGCCCATTTGGGAACCAATCGAGTACTTGCCAAACAGTGCGGTGTCGTAACCCGCGTGCTTGAGGACATGAGCGAACGTGACATCGATGTCGCGCAACTGGACGGTGTTGGAATTGTTCTCCATCAGCCTTCCGTCACGCCCTGTGAACAAAGAGACTCGCGACGGAGAGCAAACCGTGTTGCCAGCGTAGGCTTGAGTAAACCGAAGTCCGTTGGCTGCCATTCGATCAAGATTGGGCGTCTTGATCGGCGTGTCGCCGTAGGCACCAATTTGATTAAAACCCAGATCATCCGCCATGATGAAGATAATATTCGGTGGCCGGTTGTTTTCAGCCATCAAGGATGTGGCAAAAACCATCGGGCAGGCACAAACGAGCAACAAAAAGATTCGCTGATACATTGAAAGATCACCTTTGCGTCTTACAAGCGGAATTTCAGGACGACGTGCCGGTCTTCGCAAATACTGGCGTCACGCTTCTTGAATTGTTTCAATTTAAAATAGAGCCGATCTCAATGCTGGATCAGCCATCACAACCCGGTGCGTCACAGGATGTTGCATGCGTCAGGTTTTGAGGTTGTGGGATAGGCTCTCAGCCAGATTTTAACGCAATCAGCCAAACAAACAGCCGACCTGAGTCGGATAAATTGAATTGTTGAATTCAGTTGTCACTTTACGACAACCGCGACCTTTCGATCCCGGTCGCACTGTTACATTGACCGACGAGCGATAAGGATTTTGTTGATGAGCTGTATAGCTTATCCCAATATTCACTCGCGTAAATGTAACCTGAAACGTGAGTGATGGACGAAGGATCCCTCGCTGAAGCAGCGGGTTGTGATGAAATCAACACGCCGTGACGCGTCGGGTGATGAAGTTCCGGGTTAGGCACTTTACTTATTACATAACGTCGTTTTATTACATCACGTCGTTAACCTCGTTCCATGATCCCAGAATTTCTGCCCGCTCTGTCCGTTGAACGTCTGAGTTCAGAGTTCACCGAGTTCATACACTCAATATCTAAAATCAATATCGAGCAAAAATGAAATCCGCCCTGTTGTTGATTGCCTGTCTCTCAGTCGTTTTTCAATCGTCGGACCTGGCAGGAACAGAAAGTGTCGACCCGCGCAGCCGTCCGAATGTGTTGTTCATTCTTGCAGATGATCTTGGTCACCGAGATCTAGGCAATGAAGGCAGTTTATTTTACGAAACGCCTAACATCGATCGACTTTCGTCGGCCGGCATGAAGTTCACGCGTGGCTATGCGGCGTGTCAGGTTTGCAGTCCATCCCGCGCCGCGATCATGACAGGCAAATACCCCGCTCGATTGAACATCACCGACTGGATCGGTGCGTTGGAAGGCGAAGCGTGGGCGAGGAAACGAAACACAAAATTACTGCCCGCCACGTACAATCATGGGCTACCTGTGGAAGACATCACGATCGCAGAGGCTTTTCGCGAGGAAGGTTACCGGACTTTTTTCGCAGGCAAGTGGCATCTTGGTAGTAAGGGCTCGCTTCCGACCGATCATGGATTTGAGATCAACATCGGAGGGACGCACCGCGGTTCACCTCCCGGCGGATTTTTCTCTCCATGGAACAACCCGACCATGAAGGACGGCCCCAAAGGTGAGTACTTGCCGCTAAGGCTCGGACGCGAAACAGCCAGTTTCATCGAAGGAAGCAAAGACGAACCCTTTTTTGCGTTCCTCTCATTCTACGCCGTTCACGCGCCCGTGCAGACGACTCAGGCATTATGGAAAAAATACCGAGACAAAGCCGTGGCGGCAGGTTCGTTGCCCGAGCAACGCTTTGTGATCGATCGTACTTCGCCCGTGCGACAGGTGCAGGACCATCCGCTGTATGGTGGGCTGGTCGAATCGATGGATCAGGCGGTTGGGATTGTGCTGGACAGGATCGACGAACTGGGGTTGGCTGACAACACGATCATCGTTTTCACCTCAGACAACGGTGGCGTTTCGGCCGGCGACAACAAGGCGACTTCAAATTTGCCACTGCGTGGTGGAAAGGGGCGACAGTGGGAGGGTGGTATTCGCGAGCCGTGCTACATCGTCTGGCCCGATAAAATCGCAGCGGGCAAATTATGTGATGTACCCGTCACAGGTACTGATTTTTTTCCAACGTTGCTGCAGCTGGCAGGATTGAAGGCTTTGCCCAACCAGCATGTTGATGGTGTCAGCCTCAAGCCACTGTTTGATAACAATGAAATTCAGGACCGCAATCTGTATTGGCACTACCCGCATTACGGCAACCAGGGTGGCGAACCGAGTTCAATCGTGATCAGCGGGGACTGGAAGTTGATTCACTACTATGAAGACGGTCGTGACGAGCTGTACAATCTGGCCGAGGACATTGGTGAGACAACAAACTTGTTTGGTGAGTTTCCTTCAAAGGCCGAAACCTTGCGTGCTGATCTGAACACATGGTTGATCAACGTGGACGCTCGGCTGCCGACCACAAATCCCAAATTTGATCAGAGAAAATATGATCGACAACAACGCTCAATTCACGAAATTCAATTGCAGCAACTTGAACAAGAACATGCTGAATTCCTTGATGCCGATTACGAGCCGCCCGGTGGTTGGTGGGAGAGAACAGGGCGATAAAATGTATGGTTGTTCTCGGGTTTTTACCCTTGAAAACCCGATGCGAAGACTCCTCAGGAGCCGATGCACTCGTCCCAGATGGGGCCGCCTTGGGTAGCGTGGGGCGAGAGCCCCGACTGAATTGAATCCAATACCCAACGCCCCGGATGAAACCGGCGTTTGATCCGAACTTGTTTCATTAAGTTACCCATTAAATTGCATTTTAATTCCATGAAAAGCCAAATGTGTAAACCACTTTCGAATCCACGATGGCTCGCGTGTTGTTGGCCGTTTGCCGCACTCTGCTTTTTACTGTCTCCAGCATTTGCAGATGCAGCTGAGAACAAGAACGTTCTGATATTCTTCATTGATGATCTTCGCCCGGAACTGAATTGCTACGGAAAGGAATTCATCAAGAGTCCTCACATCGACGCGTTGGCATCCGAGGGTGTGCTGTTTGAGCGAGCCTATTGCCAGCAGGGAATTTGTGCTCCATCCAGAGCCAGCATGATGGCGGGGCAGTACCCGGATTCCTTAAGGATTTACGATCTGTGGTCGCCGTTGCGGCGAACGGTTCCCGACGTGGTCAGCATGCCCAGTTATTTCATGGAACGCGGGTACGAAACGTCATCCTTCGGCAAGGTTTATCATCACCACTTCGATGACAAGCCGTTCTGGTCTCATCTGCCCGACGTGCCTGGAGAAAAATACGCCAAGGATTCAACCTTGGATGAAATCGCGCAGCGGACAAAAGCGGCCCGCGCGAAAGGGCTGAAAGGTTTGGAGCTTTTTAAAGTTACCAAAGGACCTGCCATGGAAATGGCAGACGTTCCGGACGACGCCTATCGCGATGGAGCGGTGGCCAGTCAGGCGATTGAGCAACTCCGCAAAAGCAAAGACGGACCTTTCTTTATGTGCGTCGGATTTGCCAAGCCGCATCTGCCCTTCGCTGCACCAAAAAAGTATTGGGATCTTTACCAACGAGATCAATTCGACGTGCCCAAGCGTGAGCTTCCCGCTGACGCTCCAGGTATCGCGTTTACCAAATGGGGAGAATTGCGGGCTTACGGGGGCGTCCCGTCCGAAGGCCCGTTAACCGATAAGCTGTCCAGGGAATTGACCCACGGCTATGCGGCTTGTGTCAGCTACGCGGATGCTCAGGTGGGGCGAGTTATGGCAGAAGTTGATCGTCTTGGCTTGCGTGAGAACACGATCGTCGTGCTTTGGGGCGATCATGGTTACAAACTGGGCGACTATGGGTTGTGGTGCAAGCACACCAACCTGGAACTCGACACGCGCGTACCCTTGATCGTTGCGGCACCCGGTTTTGGAAAAGCAGCACGCTCATCGGCGTTGGTTGAGATGGTCGACGTTTTTCCGACGCTGGCAAAGCTGACCGGCGGTGAAATCCCCTCGTCTTGCGATGGAGCAAGTTTTGAATCCCTGCTGGTTGAGCCGACCAGCGAGTTCCGAAAATCTGCGTTCAGCCAGTACCCTCGTGGTTTGACGATGGGCTACAGCATTCGCACCGATCGCTGGCGTTACACTGAGTGGATCGATTCGGAGAATCTGAAGGTCAGGCACCAGGAGTTGTACGATCATCAGTCGGATCAACGTCCGACTGCCAATCTTTCCCAACGCCCCCAGCATGCAGAGACCGTTTCCGAACTTTCGCAATTGCTTGGCGGACAAAACAGATTGTCTGCCGTTCTGGCAAAAGACAAAGACGCCTTACGCGCTCGAAAACGCAGCGAGTAGACGATCAAACTTTTCGATGAAAACCAAACTATGAATATGACTCACCAAATTGTCAGTGCTGCGTTACTTGCGACATTGATCGTCAGCTCCGGTGCGGGACGAAGTTTCGCGGAGGTTCCGATTGAAATTCCGCCGGGCGGGCAAACCGCACTTGCACTTAATCGCCAAAGCGACGTTGCATTTCATTTTGAAAACGTCCAGGCGACCGCGGCGTGGAAAAAGATTGCCGACATGCCGTTTGATTCCGTCTATCGCGTGGCGTCGGACACTCGGTTCAGCGACCCCGATAACATGCGTGTAACGGTACCGATCGATGCGGCAATTAAAAAAGGCGACGTTGTCTTGTTGTCCTTCTGGATCCTTCGCCCGCGTTCCGGCGGTCAACCGAACAATGTGTACATCAATATCGATGCGACGCCGGGAGAAACGTCTTATCAATACAAGACTTCCGCGTACCGCGATTGGAAGCAGCACGTCCGCTCATTCGTGGCTGCGGCTGACCTCGATGCGGGGCAAAGTCAGGTTCGCATTCTGCTTGGTGAAGGAGGCCCCAGCGCCGAGATCGCGGACTTTCGGTTGATCAATTTTGGCCCGGATTACGACATCGCTTCGCTTCCACGATCGACCGTCAATTACAAGGGTCGCCAGCCCGATGCAAAATGGCGTCAGGAAGCGTTGGCCCGAATCGAAAAGATTCGTAAAGGTGACCTCACGATCGAAGTCGTCGACTCAAGCGGTAAACCCGTCACCGATGCACGCGTCAAGGTGCAAATGCAACGACACGCATTCCGGTTCGGCAACGTGGTCAACGCTCATCTGCTGGGTGGCGACGAAAGCATGTTCCCTTACACCAAGGCCCGGTCAGGAATCAGAAATACGTCAACGTGGCAGGAGGCACAAAAGTATCGCGAGGTCGTCAAGACCTATTTCAATCCGGTGACCTTTGAAAGCGAACTGCGACCTCACGTCTGGAAGCAGCAAATGGACGGTTCTCGTAAAGGGAATCAGTTGCACAAGATCCTCACCGAGGGTGCGGTTCCATGGTTGCTGGCTAATGACATCGACATTCGTGGCCATTACCTTTCATGGGGCGCGATGGACTTCAACGATCTGGAAAAGCAATTCGTTGGCGATCCAGATGCTCATCGTGAGTGGCTGTGGGGACACATGGCCGATGTTGTGCCAAAGACGGCCGACTTTATTTCGGAATGGGACACGATCAATCATATCATCGCGTGGGGCAAGCATACTTACGAAGCAGAATATGGCGGTATGCAGATCTACGCGGACATCATGCAGGAAGCGCGGCGGCTGGCTCCCGACGCTAGTCACGCGATCAACGAGGGCAAGATCCTGCCCAATGGTTATAAACGCGAACCCTACAAACGCGTGATTCGATTCTTGAACGAACAGGATCAAGCACCGGATGTCGTTGGTTTCATGGCTCACTTCGGCCTGATGTCATTGACGCCACCCGAAGAGCTGCTGGAAGTGTATGACAACTTCGCCGAAATCGCGCCGCGGCTGCAACTGAGCGAATTCGATGTTGAAGTGGGCGACGACGATCAGCTGCAATCCGATTATTATCGCGATGTCATGATCGCGACCTTCAGTCATCCCGCCTTCGTTTCGATTGTCCAATGGGGTTTCTGGGAAAAAGCACACTGGAAACCGGCCGCTGCATTGTGGCGAGCCGATTGGAGCCTTAAGCCAGCGGGCGAGGTGTTCGTGGACCTTGTCAAGAATCAATGGTGGACCGATGAAACGATCACCACCGACGCTAAGGGGTTGGGGCAGCTGCGTGGCTTCCTTGGTGATTATAAAGTCTCGGTCGAACACGATGGCCAGAGCGTTTCCGCGAACGTGATGCTGCACCGCGAAGGGGCAACCGTACGAATTCAGTTGGAGTGATTTGAGATGATGCGGCAACATATCAGTAACGCTCGCAAATTCATTGCGTACATTCTTTGTGCTGTATTCTTTTCAACCTTGGCATCAAGCAGTAGCTTCGCGTCAGACGAAACACCTGCCGACTGGCAGACAGCAAACTGGATCTGGCAAACGGACGACGGGCCGGCCAACACTTGGGTGGCGTTCCGCAAAGAGTTCAATCTAGCCAGCATGCCCGACGACGCAATCGCCAATATCTCGACCGACACTAAGTACTGGCTGTGGGTCAATGGCGACATGGTTCTGTTCGAAGGCGGGCTGGCGC
>CAYXWX010000094.1:0-18034 GCA_964468915.1 uncultured Pirellulaceae bacterium | reverse complement strand
TGCTGGCGCGTGAGCACGACTCAAACTGGTCAATTCAAATTTGACAGACCACTGGCAACGAGACGTGACCATTCAGTGGTGGTTGGATTTCGCAGCATCCGGAAGGATCGATGCATTGCCCTCAAGCCCCATCAAATGACGGGCTCGCAGTTTCAACAGCGTTGATGTGCTCAGTGGTGAATCACTTCGAAGAATCACATCCGGCTCAAGTCGCAACTGATTCAAGATTTTCCAGTGCATCGTCAGCAAGGACTTGAAGCTTCGAGCCGCATCGAATTCCAGATCGTGAACCAACTCGCCACCGACGACGTACATTTTCTCGATGCGAGAAACGTACAAGCGAACCAGCCATGAGATTGGTTTGCCGGGCTGGCGTAGTTGCAATCGATGCACGTCAACTTCACAACCTTCGAGATCTTCTTCTGCAAGAAACAAACGTCCTCGGTTGGCATCTTCCACGCTGCTCGCCAACAAACGAGTCAACATCATTGCCTTGCCTGCCTCGATGGCCCGCGCGTAATAGTCTGCGTTTGGTTTCGCCCCGATGATCGAAACGGCGGCAGCAAGTGTTGAACCGCCAATGCGACTCGCAAACTGCTCAAGTTGATCAAACGTTTCGTGCCGACGATTTCGAATCCACGTGTCGGCAGCCATCATCGGGTCGAACACAAACTGTCGGGGAACGTCAAAGCGATCTACCGTATCTGATAACGCGGTCAATTCGGGAGATATCGACTTCCCCTGCAGCGCTTGATCTAAATCATCGTACACCTCTTGCCAGACATCCAACGTGGTTCCATCGATACTACTCAGGTCCAGTAAATCAAGGACTCGCATCAGATGATGCAAAATGCAAACACAACCATCTTTCTCCTCTCCCGGCATGTTGCCCATAATCCAGAGGCTGTCCCGGTAGAATTTTTTTACAGCGTTCCGACAACTTTTGAGTCCGATCGCCCGCTGTTCAGCCGACTGGCCAGATTCTTTTTTTTGCACTTCGACCGTTACAGACATTTTGTTTTCCAATACGTTCAGCCATCCATCGGATCGTCGAGCGTATCAAGTTCTCCAGCCGGAGTAAATTGAATGAATGCACGGGTTGCTGCCAGATTCGTAAGGGTGAGAAGCTGGTTGGTCATTTTCTTCCTTCACAATTCTGAAGCTCGTCGGCGGTTGATCAAATCTGGGATGGCGAAGCTGGGAGGGTGAAAATCATCACCCGCTGCGTCAGCGAGGGAATAAAGGCTCGAACAATGCGGTCCCTCACTCACGTTTCGGGTTGAGAATAGAGCGTTAGCCAAACCTAACCAAATCTTTTCACCATCCGAGGGCTAAGCTCCGCGAAGCCGCGAACCTGTGTTGCCGTGAACATTTTCAAATCAAGCCAATTCAACACCAATCGCGGCCCCAATCGCGGCCCCAATCGCAGCCCGCAACGGAGTTCAGTCCTCCTGAAACGGTCCGTTACCTCCCTTACGAAGGGGCGGTTGATTAAGATAACGAACTCGCTGATCCTCATTTTTTGAACTGTCGTTGCACAGATTCCAAGCCATGAAAATTCTATTAGCCAGTCCACGCGGATTCTGTGCGGGCGTCAATATGGCGATCGAAAGCCTCGACCTGACACTGAGAACATTCGGGGCGCCGGTCTACGTTTATCATGAGATTGTTCACAACCAATATGTGGTCGAGTCTTTCAAATCGAAGGGCGCGATCTTCGTGGATGAGCTGACCGAAGTCCCTGAAGGTTCGGTGCTGCTATTTTCTGCGCATGGCGTTTCACCCGAGATACGAAAGCTCGCAACCGAGAGAAACCTGAACGCCATCGACGCGACGTGCCCGCTGGTCACAAAAGTTCACCTGGAAGCGGTCAAGTACGCTCGCGAGGGTTACACGATTTTCCTGATCGGCCATGACGGTCATGACGAGGTCATCGGCACGATGGGAGAAGCCCCCGAAGCAATGGTACTTGTTGAATGCGAAGAAGACGTCGACAAATTGGATGTCCCTGACGACGCTCCCAAAGTAGCCTACCTGACGCAAACCACGCTCTCGGTCGACGATGCAAATCGCATCATTGCCAGACTGCGGGCTCGCTACAGAAACCTGGTCAATCCACCCAAAGAAGACATCTGCTACGCGACGCAGAATCGCCAGGAAGCGGTGCGCAAGATCGCGGGCGACGCCGATCTTTGTCTGGTCCTTGGCAGCCAGAACAGTTCCAACAGCCAACGGCTTCGCGAGCTGGCCGAAGAGTTCGGCACTCATGCCCATCTGGTTGACGGTGTCAGCGACATCCAGTCGCAGTGGCTGGAGGGCGTCGAAACCGTTTTGGTGACTGCCGGCGCGAGTGCTCCCGAGGTTGTCGTCGACGAGTGTATCGCCTGGCTGGTCAAGAACTACAACGCTACCGTTGAGCCAGTCATGATTCGCGAAGAGAACGTGAACTTCCCGTTGCCGAAGAAGCTGCGTCAGCTCGAAAAAGCGTAGCGTATCAAGCATGAAAAAGAGAACCTGAGCTGTGCGCGTTCCTCCTACGATCGCAGACTTCGAATCGATCGAGCAAACAGACGACCGTTTGCATCGCCGTGGCCGTCTTTCTGATTGGCGGCAATGGCTGACAAGCTTTGTGCTTCATGTGCTGATGGTTGCCGTGCTGGCGATCGTGGCGATTCCTGCGGGCGTTGGCAACCTGAGTCTCAGTTTTACCGCTGACGTCTCCGATGCCGATATTGCCTTGCCGGATACCATCAACGTTCTGCCAGGCCTGAGCACAAATGCAGATGAAGAAACATTTGATCAGTCACTTGCTTCGCAGTCGTCAGTTGACTTGCTGGATTCGTCGTTGATGATTAGCGTCGATTCTCGGATGGTCCAACAGGAAACTGGAAACGTGTGGAATGAACTGACCATGCTGGAATCGACACAAGCTTCACCAGATCAATTGGTTCTCAGCTCGAATATCCCTAACACCATTGGCACCAGGAAAACGAATGCGATCCGATCACTGTCAAATGTTGGTGGGGCGATCGACACGATTGGCAGGGAAATCGGCATTTCGCTGAGATCCAATCGAACGCTGGTCGTCTGGCTGTTTGACCAATCGCCCAGCCTGATAACTCAGCGTGAAAGAATTCTTGAACAGCTTGAAAAGGTCTATGATGATTTGGAAGGGTTAAAATTTGACAGCGAGCTGGTGTTTGCGGATCAGAATCGCAATGAGCTCCTGACGCAAGTTGCTGCCTTTGGTGAAAACTATGACCAGGCAATGACCGCCCCCGTTAAAGTGTTCGAGCCTGTCAAACGGGCTATCCGACGTGTGTTACGTGACGACAGTGGAGTAGAGAACGTGATGAGCAGCGTTCTGGAAACTGTGTCGCGATATCGAGGCCTTAGCCGGGTGTCGAAAGGTACAGGAAAGCGGAAATGCAATATCGTGATCGTTGTCATCACCGACGAAGCGGGCGACGACGTTGATCGTCTTGAAGAAGCCATTGGTGCCTGCCAACGAGCCAGCATACCCGTGTACGCGATTGGAGTTCCCGCTCCGTTTGGCGAGCAAGAATCAGAAATCAGCTGGCAGGATCCTGACGTTCCCAACTCGCCAGTCGTTCCGGCGATTGTCAATCAAGGCCCCGAAAGCCTCGTATTCGAACGGATCGCGGTCAGCTGTCGCCTTGGCACACAGGGTCGACAAAATCTGAGAAAACTGCTGCCTCCGCCTGTCGACTCTGGCTTTGGCCCCTTCGGCCTGACGCGCCTGAGTCGCGAGACCGGAGGAATTTACTTTGCCGTTCACCCAAGTCGAGGTGGATCGACTCAAGGTTGGGATGGCGTTGCAACCTTCGCCGCTCACTTGACTCAGTTTTACTCGCACGATGTCATGAAAGAGTACGAGCCTGACTATGTATCTGAGCATGCGTTCAATGAACTGTTGGATCAGTGGCCACTTCGCAGAGCTCTGGTTGAAGAAAGTCGGAGATCGACATCGGGCAACCTGATCCTTCGTACGGACCGATTCATCTTCAAATCGACGTTCGCGCGTCAGATTGCCGAATCAAAGAAGTCCGCCAAGGCTTATGCGAAAAGGCTCGAGCGAGTTTATCGCAACTTGAGCGATGTGGAGATTGAACTTCAGCATGAGCCATCGGTCAGATGGCGTGCCAACTACAGCCTCGCCATGGCAAACGTGGAAGGAGCACTTGCCAGACTTTACAGTTGGATGGCGCTGCTGGAAATGCTCGATCGTCGTCGCCCCTCTTTTGATATGGCTGACGAGAGTCGCACTAACAATCTTTGGCGCATCTCCGAATCAAACCAACTGATGGAAGATGAAAGAGTTTATTCGATGGTCGCAGCAGTCAAGAAACGCTGCCAGAAACTGATCAAGGATCATCCCGGCACACCCTGGGCCTCGATGGCTCAATGGGAAATGGACGTGCCTTTTGGCTTTCACGCAAGGCAATCCTATCGCGGGCCTTCTTCCGGTGGCAGAGAAAGCGTCGAGCAGCCACCACAAAGGTTGTAGCATCCGCAACACACCATGCGAATCAGATAGTGTCACTACCGATCGGCATAGACTCGCGTGGTTTCCTGCTTGGTCACCTGAGTTTGGCGACCGTCGGTTTGAAGATTGACTGACACTCGATGATCTCCCGCCGCCGTACCTTTGCCGCGAACGATCACGCTGATCTCATCGCCCGGGCTCAACGTGCTGATCGGTGCAAACAGAACCTGCTGACCTCGAATTTCGTTTCGCAGATTCCCTTCGACGCCCGTTGGCTGCAATCCGTTGGGGAAATCCACCGCCAACTTCACGTTCGTTGCTGTCTTGGTACCTTGATTGACAATTCGAATTCGATAGCTGGTGTCACTACCAATTTCAATCGGATCGACCACATCATCAATGTCAAAGAACACATCCACCAGATGCTCGACTGACAACGGTTGAGTTGCGTTCGACTTCTGATTCAAGTCGGCGATCGCTTCAAATTTGATGTCTTGCTTGCCAACCTCCACGGGCACCGTTTCCAGTGACACGCCGGCTTTGATGCTTGGCTGCAGTTCGGCCAGGCTCCAGTAAACAGCATGTGAGTTTCGGTCGTAGCGGCCCTGGTTGTTGGCCGACACGAATCTTAATCCACTGGGTAATCTTGCGATCAGTTCGACATTGGTGGCTTTCGCGGTTCCACTGTTTTCGACATTGAATTTGTGCTCGACATTTCGTTGCAGGAATCGTCGTGTGGCTCCCTCGGCTGACGTGACCAGCTTCGGTGCGACAACTTCCATATCAAGTTCGTGTTTCGCCCGTAAACCACCACTGGCGGAAGCGAACATGATGTTTCGCAAACGACCAATCTGAGCCGCTTTCAAACCCAATTGAACTCGCCTGGACTGGCCGGGCATCAAAGTGCCAATCTCGTATTCAAGCTCGCGAAACCCGTCTGCGTACTCCAGCTGCTCGGGGACATCTTCCTGGACGATCACGTTGGTTGCGGGCCCATCCCCTTTGTTTTCAACAATCACATCAAACACGACCGAATCTCCGATCAGCGCTTGTGGTCGCGTCGAGTGCCGAATCTCAAGCACCGGCTTGGTAACTCGGGTTCGCATCGTCGCCTGCGTCGCAAACGTCACATGAGCGACACTACCGATCTCGCCCGGACGCGTTGGCTTGAGCTGCACGGTGATTCGCTTTTCCTGACCAGGCCGTAGCTCGCCAATTTTCCAATCCAGTCGCTGACCTGATCGTGCAGCTTCGGGGACAGAAGCAATGAACTCCGTTCCAGCCGGAACCTCGTCAAACACGCGAACGTCCCTTGCCATGACGCGACCAACATTACGAACGACGATTGCAAAGTCCGCATCACGGTTAACTTGAATTTCACGTGGCGAGATTTTTTCGACCGTCAGAGCAGGAGCCTGCACGCCCTCCAGTTCACGGTCACCTGGAGCATCACTGGTTCGAGCCGCCACCGAAACAGGTGCGGATGATCTGCTGGTTGAAGCAGTTGAACGTGACGATGGTCGCACCGGGCTTGAGGTGACTTTTCGCTCGAACGATCGAGGTTGACTGCCCGACGAAACGGGCCGGGACGGTGACGACACGACTGGCCGTGCAGGTGTCTTTGGTCGGGTGTTCTGCTGATTGAAGGAAGAACCGAACGGAGAACTTGATGACGAACGGTTGCTTGACGAGCTCTGCCGCGTAACTGGCTTCAGGTTGCGAGACGTGTCAAACGAGGCAACCGGTTTTCGTTCATTGGCTGATGGCGTACCAAAACTTCGTGACGGGGCAGGCTTCGCTGCAGGCGAAGAAGCAAGGCGACTTCGGTCAAACGTCTGGCTTTGTGGTGGCTTGACCAAGGGTTTTGCAGTCGGCTTGACTGACGGGCCGCTCGGGCTTCTGACCGTCAGCCCATCCAACCCTCGTCCGATTGCACGGCTGGTTTTGTTGGCGGTGTCGCGAACACTATCGCTCGCCTTGTCTGCGAAATCGTTGGTTGTCTTGACAACCTTTGACTTGAACGCATCAAATCCGCTCTGGATCGATGGTGGCTTACTTGTTGAAGCGGCGTTGGCCCCGGCAGCCGGCAGACTGGATCGAATAGGCTTGATTGGCGGCGCTGGGCGGCTGCCGAACGACATTCCAGAGGATGCGGTCGACGTGGCAGTTGGTTTGGCATTCTGAAACGGCTTGCGAGCGAACGATGTGCTTACCGCAGGAACCTTGGGAGCGTTGGAAGTTGGCTTGGTTGCAAATCGGTTGCCCGCAGATGGCTTGGCGGTCGTTTGAAAGTTACCCTGGACAATTGGCTTGATTGAATTTGTGGCAGTCGAAGGCGTTTCTGGTTTCGCCGCTACCACTGTTTCATCTCCTACGGCGACCTGATCGTCCGAGCCACCAAATCGATTCATCGTGGTGGCAACCGCGAATGTTCCCAGCACAACGAACAATCCTACCGCCAGCACACGGCCCATCATGGCCCTCGTGAACGAAGGGCTACGCTCATCGCTATCTTGATTTTTGTTTTTCGAATCCGCCATGATTCATTCCTGACTGGGCATCCTTGCCTGGCATTCAGTGGTTGGTCTTTTTCTCATTCACGTTGGCCGAGCAGATTCTTCATCATGGAAGGATAAAAAATCAGCGCAAAGTGGCCCCAGCAAACTGGTGGATATCAGACACACGGGAAATTTGGCAATACCATTAATCGAGATTAATGGTCGATCGATCGAAGTGATGGGGCAATCCCGTTCGAATGACCGATGCTAGCACGGTGGACAGCTGACTACTGCTTTGTTCCACTCGTTTTTAGGGTTGTTACTTGCGGAGGGTCTCGTTTTATTTTTCGCTTTTGAGGCTCACGGAATGATGATTCGGTCGGTCAACCCTAATCTTCAGTTGGAACAAAGCACTACGCGATCACTTCCTTGACAACACGGCAAGGTTCGACACCCGTCAGGCTCAAGTCGAGTCCCTGAAAACGTTCGGTGAAGCGATGATAGTCGATCCCGAACAGATGCAGCATCGTCGCGTGAAGATCGTGAACGCTGACGACATCTTTGACCGCTCGATAGCCAAGTTCATCACTGGCGCCAAAAGTGAAGCCGGGTTTCACACCTCCACCCGCCATCCAGATGCTGAACGCGTTGATGTGATGGTCGCGCCCGTCGCCCTGAGCCATGGGTGTGCGTCCGAATTCCCCGCCCCAGACAACCAGCGTATCTTCAAGCAGACCTCGCTGTTTCAAATCCTTGACCAGCGCGGCACTTGGACGATCGCAATCCCTCGCCGATTTGGTGAAATCTTTTTCCAGGTTTCGATGATGATCCCAGCCTCGATGATAGAGCTGAACAAAACGTACGCCTCGCTCGAGCAACCGTCTTGCCAACAAGCAATTGGATGCAAAGGATCCGTCGCCCGGGTTCTTCACTCCGTAATCGTCGAGCGTCTGCTGCGATTCCGTTGACATATCGGCAAGTTCTGGAACGGCGGACTGCATCTTGAACGCCATTTCATATTGAGCAATTCGTGTCGCGATCTCCGGATCGTAGTGTCGTTCGGCCAGCATGCCGTTCAATCGCTGAACTTCGTCAACGACCTGACGTTGAGTCGACTGGCAAACGCCGTCGGGATTTCCAATGTAATGAACGGGCGATCCTTTACTCTGCAACGCGACGCCCTGAAACTTACTGGGCAGAACGCCCGCACTCCATTGCCGCGCGGACACGGGTTGTGCTCCCGGCCCGACGGAAGTCATGACAACGTAACCAGGAAGATTCGCCGTTTCGGCTCCCAGACCATACAGCAACCACGATCCCATGCTGGGGCGACCTTTGATGATCGAGCCCGTATTCATAAACGCGTGTGCCGTATCGTGGTTGATCTGTTCGGTTTGCATGGACCGAATCACGCAGATGTCGTCCGCGATCGAACCAATGTGCGGGAACAGCTCGGAAATTTCTATTCCTGACTTTCCCCAATTCCTGAACTTCACGAACGACTTTCGCGCGAGCAGTTTCGTGCCCTGAAGCTGGGCCAACTGCTCCCCTTTGGTAAACGAATCGGGGAACGGTTCGCCATCGATTTTGTCCAGAGCCGGCTTTGGGTCGAGCGACTCCAGGTGCGACGGACCGCCGGCCATGCACAGATGAACAATTCGTTTTGCTTTTGGAGCGTGATGCGGAAACGAATCCAACGCCGGCCATGGGTGATCGGTTGAGGTTTCCCCCGCCTTGGCCCGAGTCTGATCCAACAACGATGCCAACGCAAAGGAGCCAATGCCTGCAAATGACTTCGAAAGGAACGTCCTTCGCGACCAATCGTTCATAAGTGATCGCATCGACGAATCCGCTGAGATACTTCGGTTTGAAAAATTCATCGTTCACCTATAGCCGCGTGATCGTTTCGTGAAGGTTCAGAATCACTCGGCAAACCTGACTCCACGCCGCCAGCTCATCAAGGTTCTGCTTGTTGGCCGGTTTGAATAAACCATTTTTAAACAGCAGCTCGTCGACCTCTTTCGGATTCGTCCGGTAGTGGTTGAGCTGTTTATCGAAAAACGCTTTCAGTGTCTCCTGCTCCAAATCGCTGGCATCGCGAGCAACCGCCTGCCGAAAAGCGGCGTTCAATCGTGACGAGAAGTCGGCTGCGGGCGATTCCGTCATCAAACGATGGGCAAAAGCATTGGACGCTTCGACAAACTGAGGATCATTTAACAGCGTCAACGCCTGCTGCGGGCTGTTCGATTGGTTACGCGCGGCCATGCATTCGTCCCGGGACGGAGCGTCAAAGTTCACCAGCATCGGATGCAAAAACGTTCGCTGCCAGTGTTGGTAAACGCCTCGTCGATACTGAAACGCGCCAGCGTTGGCGGTATACGATCGATTAGGAAACTGAATGTTGTCGTAATGGCCATCCGGTTGGTAGGGGAACACACTTGGCCCGCCGATATAGTCCTTGAACAGCAGGCCGGAAATCGCAAGAGCGTTATCGCGAACGGCCTCCGCTTCCAACCGCCGCGCCGACTGCTGCGAAAGCAATCGGTTGTAAGGATCCGCTTCCGAAAGATCGCTTCGAACCGATGCCTGTTGCTGGTACGTGTTACTCATGACAATCAACCGAATCATTCTTTTAACGTCCCACGTGGCTCGGAACTCACTGGCCATCCAATCGAGCAATTGCGGGTGGCTGGGCCATTCGCCCTGATTACCAAGATCGTCCAGCTGGTTCGAAAAGCCTGCACCGAAAAAGTGCTTCCACAAGCGGTTCACGTAATGCCGCGCCGTCAGCGGATTGTCGTCCGACGTAAGCCAGTTCGCCAGGTCAAGACGATTCAGCGTTCGACCCTCGGCATCCGGCAGACCGGGCAGAAAACCAGGTGTCGCCGGACGGATGGGCGGCATGCTCTCATCCTGCCAGTCACCGCGAGGCAACACTCGCGACGTGTGAGCACGTTTTTCCGGTTCGGCCTGCTGTGTTACCAGCGTCATTGCCATTCCTGACCGGCAGTCGGCGATTTGATCTCGGTAGACTTTGATGTCGCCAGGCAGTTTATCGGTCGGCGTGACAGCAAGATACCAAGCCGATAGCAACGCGTCCCGCTGTTCATTCGTCAATGGATTCGCGTTGGAATGAGACTCAATCGCTGATCGCAACAATGAACTGGCTGCCGGCAATCCGGCCACAAAACGAACAAGCGGCGAAACTGAAATTCGCACACGTCCGATATCCTTGCTGTTCAGTCTGAAGTTCAGCAGCTCGTCTGAGCCAATCGATGTTGGCCGCTGCAGCTGAAACGTGGCAGTGTGTTTCAGCTCAGTTTCGTTGCGCGGCAATTGCCACGGGATCGGACCGGATTGCCATCGTTTTTCGAGGAATCTGCCGGGTCGGCCACTGTTATATTGGGCCGGCTTGAATCGATCCGCCTGCCCAAACGCGATTTTGACGGGCTCGCCAGTGTATTCTGGCACCGCTTCAGCAGATACGGTCACTTCCGCCGATGGAGTGGTTGCCTTCAGGTGATGACTCCAGATTCGCTGGCGTTTGTCATTGAGAAGAAGAACATTGCAATCTTTCAATGGTGTTGCATTCCCTTTTTCCGCCGGCCCCCAAACGATCACTTTGGCCAGATCTCGCTCACTGCCAAGATCAAGTTCCCACCAGTGAGCCCCGCTACCTTTTGTGCGAGATGCCGACTTCCCAAAATTGTTTTCCGATTTCTCGTCAACCGCCAGTTTTGCTTCCCCCTGCCAGGCCATCGAAGACTGAGTCACCTTTCCATTGGCGGCAATGTTCTTTTGCTCGTTGAATGGTCTGGCAAACACCTGCACTTCACCCAAAGAAAGTGGCTTGGGTGAATCAGTTTCAATTCGAACGTACCGAGGTTTGACTTCAACAGGTTTCAATGGCTTGGGCTTCACGTCTTGAACGCTCACCTCAAGACTGACACCAAAACGCCCGTCCCTCGCACGGCCAACCCGATTCTGGTTTGCCGGATCGGGTAACATTTCCATCCGAACTGCTCTGAAACGCAATGGTTCCGGGATCGCCGCAAGCACGGAAACAACGTCACTCGGTTTGGCTTCGCCTCGGAACAGCACGCTACCTTCGTTCAGAATTTCGTGAGGTGTCTCTTTCAGCGAATCAACCGACACGATGTGAACAGGCAACCAGCCATCATCATTTTGCTCAACCGCCGCGGCAACTTGCTTGAACCAATCCCTGAACTCCGCCGACTGAAAAACATCCTCCGAAACCTTCTCTGCCGCAGCGTGCGTTAACTGGGATTCCAGATAAGCCAGCTGAGCCATCAACGAATCGCTTCGAAAACGCATTTCCGGTGGGAACGGTGACTGGTTGGTGAATCCCTGAAGGTCTTTGTTGGGCGTGAAACCATAACTGGTGTAGATTCCCCACTGGCGAATATCATCGAAGAACGCGCCCAGGGCGTAAAAATCTTCGATCGTAAACGGATCGTATTTGTGGTTGTGGCACTCGCAACATCCGGTGGTCGCACCCAGCCAGGCGGTGCCCAACATGCGAACCCGGTCGGCCGCGTACTTGGCAAGGTACTCCTTTGACTGAGCACCACCTTCGCGAGTCACCATGTTCAAGCGAACAAGACCAGTCGCGACCAGTTGTTCTTCAGTCGGGTTCTCCAGCAGATCGCCAGCAAGTTGTTCACGAGTGAACTCGTCAAATGGCTTGTTGCTGTTCAACGAGTTGATCACGTAGTCGCGATACGGGAAGATTCTGTGATTCTGGTCGCCATGAAATCCAACGGTGTCACTAAACCGAACAATGTCCAGCCATTGCGATGCCATCCGTTCGCCAAAATGAGGCGACGCCAGTAATCGTTCCACTTGTTTCCGGTAGGCGTCGGGCGAGTCGTCAGCGAGGAAACGCTTCAGCTGGTCCGGCGTTGGAGGCAGTCCGATTAAGTCAAGGCTCAGCCGCCGCAACAGAGTCGCTTTGTCCGCTCGAGGTGATGGTTCGAGCCCTTCGAACTCCAGCCGGTCCGCGATGAACGAATCGATCGGGTTTGCCACAAACCGATCATCAAACGCGGTCGTCGGAACTTCCGGACGAACGATCGGCGAGTAGGACCAGTGCTGCTGATATTCTGCACCTTGTTCAATCCATTTTTTGAACAATGCCTTTTCATAGTCAGACAACTGATGCCTGAAGTCAGCCGGAGGCATCGGATCAGCTTCATCGGTCATCCGTTGATAGATGAGTGACGCGTCCGCAGCACCCGGCTCGATCGCCCCGCCATCATCAACCGCGTGCTCGAACGAATCCAATCTCAAGTCACTATGATTTTCCTCTTCGTCCGGTCCGTGACACGCGAAGCAGGTGTTCGACATGATCGGTCGGATGTGCGCGTTAAAACGGATCTCATCGGGCAAGCGTTTTTCGCGCCCGTGGCTGTCGGTTGCAAACAGGACGACAGCTGCCGTATCTCCGGCAAAGGCAACCCGCTTCACCCAACCAATGCCGAAAACGAACCCCGTCACGATCAGCCAGCTAATCAGCAACACCCTGGACGAACAACGTGATGGATCGCGAGCGCTCATTTTTTCAGGCTGTTCATGAAATTCAAGAGTAAGTGAATGAAACCAGTTCGGATCAAACGCCGGCCCCATCGAGGTTGTGATTTTTTAGAAACATGGTTTGTAGTAAAGCCTTCAGGCTTTCGAAAATACCACGAACAAGCGACGAAAGCCGCGACTACGAACGGCGCTGCCTGAAATGTGCACGACCACGGTTAAAAAATCACAATCTCGATGGGCTCGTCGTCTCGGATCTTCAAAGCCACAAATTTCCCGCAAGAACCTTTTTTATCGTTTTGCCGAACTGGGTTTTCCGTTCGATGGTTGAATCGTCAACGAACATGTGTGCCGCACTCGCGTGACGCGGACCCTTTCAAACCACTCGCAGCACAAAAAGTGTCGCCATTGGCTCGGTTATGTCGCAAACACGCCTATTCCAACGGATCCTCCGCCTCAGCGGGCTCAACCACGACCAGTTCGTGATTCTCGACATCGTATTGATATTGGCGACCGCCGGGCAAAACGGGCAGCTGGATGTTGTTCGCCTTGATAATTTTCTCCATGAACTCGGCATGATCTTTCGGATACCGGTCGTTGGTCGCATGGAATAAATTCAGGGCTTGCTGAACAGCCAGTTTCGACACTTGCTGAGCGGCCGGTCCGTAGGCTGCCAGGGCTCCGATCCCGGGCGTCGCAAGCTGTTGCTTGTTCACCTTTCCGTCATCGACCGTCGCGCCACCCTCTGAGTCGAACTCGCCCACTTCCTGCGTCTTCTTTCCGAAAATGCCTCGGTTATCTTTTTTGGCCTGAGTATCCTGCGGAGCATCACAACCAGAAACCGCGATCAACACCACCGCGATAAAGCAACCACCGTGAACAACCCTTGTTATGGAAAAATGCATCGCTCAGCCTTTCGTACAAGAAAACGGGGAAAGTGCATGTCGACAAAAACAAACATCGGCCGCACTCAAGGCGAACACCGTTTACCAAACGGTTGTGCAACCTTTCGCTGCGTTGTCAGTGTCACTCGACGTGCGTATCCAAAGTGCGTATCCAACGTGAGTATTATACCCGGCAAAAGCTCTCAATCGGACTTCAATCGAGGTTGGGGCACGCGAGCCGGCCTTTTGCCGGGATCTGATGCCGCACAGGCTCGATGGGAAAATTGCCGTTAAATGGCTGCGGGCTGGTCCGGAAATATGAATCAAGCTACGCTGATTGATGGGGAACAGTCCCCGCACCAATCCGTCTAGTGGTTTGTCTAACTTGAATTTTCGAGTTGGCTAGATGACTGGAACCACGGTTCCTTGCATCAAGCAGACATGTGAACCCGAATTTTCATTCGTGACAAACCACCACGATGCAGCCATTCCCAACCCACGAGTCACGATGAGTGAATTTATCCGAGTTGCCAGCACTGGCGATCTGGAACCTGGCCAGACAACCATCGCCGAGACCGACGACCGAATTGTCATTCTGTTTCGCGATGGTGATAACTATTATTGCATTGACGACGTTTGCACCCATGACGGCGGCACGTTGAGCGACGGGCCAGTTCACGGTTGTGAGATCGAGTGTCCGCGCCACGGAGCCCGATTTGACCTGAAGACAGGCAACGCATTGTGCATGCCGGCTTACCAGAATACGACTGCTCACGAAGTGAAAGTTGACGGCGACGATATTCTGGTAAAGATCAACGAAGATTGAAAAAATCGAAAGACAGGAATTCAAATTATGCCTCTTCAAGAAGACCAAGTTCGCGAAGCACTCAAACAAGTGATCGACCCCGAACTGTTTGTCAACATTGTTGATCTGGGATTGATCTACGTGGTGGATGTCGTTGCAATCGAGGATCAGGAAGACAAATACAACGTCAACATTGAAATGACGATGACCAGCCCGATGTGCCCCGCGGGGCCTCAGTTGGTCGCGGAAACTCAGAAGTATGCCAGCGAGTTTGAGCAGGTCGAAAATGTCGATGTGAAAGTCGTGATGGACCCACCATGGACGCAGGACATGATGACCGATGATGCTCGGGATCAATTGGGCATTTTTTGATTTTCCATCGAACCAATGAAAACGTTTCGTCGGGCTGACGCACCACGCTACCAAAGGCGGCCCCTGCCGGAGCGATCCTTGAGATTGTCATGCGAGGCGAGAAACGTGGCTGAAGGAATCCGCGAAATGCGAACGAGCATGTCCTTTTGAGTAGTCACGCCAGCTGCTGACACTTCGCGGTATTACCGATTCAAATCTTGTTTTTAATTTCAGCGAACAACGGGAACGGGAGACTGTTCAGTGCAGTCGCACCGGTTGGCTGGCGGCTGCCGCTAATTCGCCTTCGGCGTCACCACGATTCGAGCTTTGAATTCGCCATCCCAACGATAGCTGGTGTTATTGGCGTAGTTGTCCTTCATCGCGATCGCCAGATAAAGCACGCCGCTCTTCTTGGCGACGAATGATTCTTTTGATCCGATCTTGATCACCTCGCCTGATTTACCAACTCGTGCACACAACGCTCCGCAGGTGATGCCGTTCCAGCTGCCCTGATTCTGCAGGCCCTCGGGTGAAGAATTGTTGTTCCAGTTCGTCCAGTTGACGTTTCCCGAGGCTCGAATCGTGATCTTGTCTCCGCGGTTGACGCGAATCCGAGCGGACTTGGGCGTCTTTTGAAAGAACGTCGATCCTGACACGGCGACCGACTTGCGAATTTCGGCACGCGGCTGGTTGAACGATCGATCCGCAAATCGAATATCCTGCAACCGAATGGTCAGCTGACCGTATCGACTGGCGATCTGAAACGTTGGTTGCTGAATTTTTCCAACCACTGAAAAATCCGGTGTGTTGATCATGTCGCCATCGATCAATGCTCGATCCAGATTGTCCGGATCTTCGGCTTCCTCTTCCAGATCTTCCAAAACCTCCTCCAGCTCCTTACGAAGATCGGTCAGGTGTTTTTTTCGCTCAGCACTGCCGCCATCGTCGAAATCGTACAGCTGCTTTCGCAGTTGCAACCCCATACCCTGCAACTGTCGATGAGCACGCTCGCGGACGTCGTAGTCACGGTCGCCCAACTGAGTGACTAGCGTATCAATCATCTGCTTGCGTTCTGGGAAGCTATCCAGCCCCGGGTAAAACGAGACGATCTTTTCGATGGGAATCGCAAGGCTTCCGAATTCGGTCTGAACCTGCAACTGATGCATCGACACATCGCCACCCACCACCGCTCCATCCCACATGTGAAAGCGAATGTACTTCTTCCCGATCGCATCGTTTGTTTCGACCGATGCCGAATCGACGATCGGTTCGTCTGATTCTTCTTCGATCTCCGCATCCGTCGATCCTCCGGGATCAAGTCCTTCCGATTCCTCTTGCTCCGCTTGTCCGACAAAAACGACCTTTCGGATCGGCGTCCATTTTCCGTGCTGATGCCGAGAGACCGTCAATTCCTGAGCGTTCAAATCGCCGTGAAGATTACCACAGACGAAACACACCCAACCAACGATCGCAGTACGAAATCGCAAATTCCAACACATGCCGTTCACTTCCTGATAACGCTGACTGAATCCCGCGAGAGCAATTATAGCGTCCGAGACCAAACAAACGCATTGGCCCTGAAAAGTCACTCGAACAGACAGATGTACCTTATTTTATGAGTCACCTGCTGGACCAGGCAGAGATTCTTGCCCGCTTTCTTTTTTATACGCATCATCGGAAGATAAAGTTTGACGGTTTCACACGCGAAAGTAACGACTCCCATGAATCGAACGAACAACGAAAACAAGAACGAAAACGAATTTGATCTGGCCGCCATTCAAAACGCCATTCGGGAATTTCAGCTGGACGGTTGGCTGCTGTACGATTTTCGAGCCTCAAATATCCTCGCGTTACGAGTGCTTGGCATCGATCCGAGTAACATTGGTTCACGCAGATTCTTTTACTTCATTCCAGCCAACGGCACGCCGCAAAAACTGGTGCATCGAATCGAAACCAAAGCCCTCGATCATTTACCGGGCGAAACACACGTCTATCTGACGTGGCAACAGCTGAATGAATCTTTGAAACGAATCGTCGATGATGACAGCCGCGTCGCTATGGAGTACTCGCCCAATAATGCAAATCCCTATGTTTCGAAAGTGGACGCAGGAACCGTTGAGCTGATTCGTTCGTTTGGATCGGAAGTGGTCAGCTCGGGCAATCTGGTACAGTTCTTTGAAGCAGTCTGGACCGATGAGCAGTGGCAGTTGCATCTGGAAGCCGACCGGCTCAATCAAGAGGCTTTCAATCTCGCCTGGGGCTTCATTGCTGATCACGTGCGATCGAGTAAGCCGATTCGCGAAATGGATGTGCAGAATCTTGTGATGCAATACTACGCTGACCACAACCTGACGACTTATCATCCGCCGATTGTCGCCGTGGGCCCCAATAGCGGAAACCCTCATTATGCGCCGCAGGCCGGAAGCGATGCCGCGATTGAACACGAAAGTTTCGTGTTGCTGGACATGTGGGCCAAACTGGATCAAGCAAACGCCGTTTACAGTGACCTGACCAAAGTCGGGTTCGTGGGGACAAAGGTACCAGAAAAATATAAGACGATTTTCGACGTCGTGGCCGCCGGTCGAGACGCGGGCATCGAGAAAGTTCGTTCGGCGTTTTCTTCAAGCACGCCATTGCAAGGCTGGCAGGTCGATCAGGCAACTCGTGACGTGATCGAATCGGCAGGTTACGGTCAATACTTCATCCATCGCACAGGCCACAACATCGGGCAGGAGACGCACGGCAACGGAGCCCACATGGACAATCTGGAAACTCAGGAAGATCGCCTGGTCATGCCTCGCACCTGTTTTTCGATCGAGCCTGGCATTTATCGCGACGACTTTGGCATCCGCAGCGAGATCAACGTGTATGTCGCTCGAGACAATCAAGTCCATGTGACGGGGGGCCTGCAGACGGAAGTTCTGCCGATCATGGCGGAATATTGAGTCTGCCAGAAAGCCGAACGCTGACATGGCAAAAACCGAAGCGAGAAATTCTTTCTGCGGCTACGCTGCAAGCATCATCTTACCATCTGTCTGAGCAATCAAGATCAGCCATCAAATGATTGCTATCTTTCCGGCATCGTGGTAAGTTCCACAAGCTACAGACGACTCGGCAATGGTCGCCGAGCCAGTCTTGCGTATTTTACGACACGTTGTCGTACATTAACCCGTTGTGCGGGCAGTCATTCATGCGTCTTCGCTACCCAACGAAATCGGAATGGTGCGCCATCGCCGTGATCGTTGCGCTGCTCGTTTTGGTTGCGCCCCCGACGCCTCACTGGCGCGAGACGTCCAGCCAGTCATGCCACATCTGTGGAAATCGACGCGTCTTGATTCGCGTATATCGCTGGTGGTCCCTTCACAGCGACACAATTGAACCCGTAGTTGATGCCGAATACCCCATTCCCGAAAACCATACGCACGAATGGTGGCAATAC
>CAYXWX010000093.1:0-18191 GCA_964468915.1 uncultured Pirellulaceae bacterium | reverse complement strand
GTCCATCGTTCCTTCGCTGTGCGTGGGTCTCCCGACCCCGCACTTATCAGCCCTGCAACCTTCACTCTGAAAACTCTCCGTGTCCATCGTTCCTTATCCCGAACAACCCGGCGCTCGACCGGTAAACTCGTCGCCTCCAGCTGGACCGCTGGTGCAGATGAAGATGCGACCCGACCTGACATTTGACCGGCAGACTTACCAGGGAGTCGAGTACTGGGTGATCAAAGAGCCACTGGGACAGAAATATTTTCAACTCCCACCACAGGTCTTCTTTCTGCTGAAGCTGCTTGATGGACACCAGACCATCGATTCGCTTCAGGACGCTTATCACGCAGAATATGCTCCCAAACGAATCACTCGAAACGACCTGCAACAACTGCTGACTCGATTTCACCAGGACAGCCTGGTCACCGCCAACGTACCGGGGCAGGGTACTGAGCTGCTGAAGCGAGGTGAAAAGAACCGTCGCATGGAGTTGCTGGGAACGTTTTCCAACATCCTCGCGATTCGCTGGAAAGGAGTTGATCCGGAAGGTGTTCTGAACTGGTTGATCAAATACACCTGGTGGATTTTCACTCCGGCCGCCGCGGTCTTCGTGGCGATCATGGCGTCGATCGCTTTAATGTCGGTGCTGATGAACTGGACCGCGTTTCAGTCGCGACTGCCCGGTTTTGAACAGTTATTTGATCCCAATCAGTGGTACCTGATGGTTGGCGTGCTGGCGGTGACCAAGATTCTGCATGAATTCGGTCATGGCCTGTCCTGCAAACGCCTTGGGGGGGAGTGTCATGAGATTGGATTCATGCTGCTGGTACTGACCCCGTGCCTGTACTGCAACGTGTCCGACAGTTGGCGTCTGAACAACAAATGGCATCGTGCCGCAATCGGCGCCGCAGGGATGTATGTCGAGGTTATTCTTGCGACGATCGCGACCTTCGTCTGGTGGTTCGTGCAGCCGGGACTTGTACAGGACATTGCAATTCGAGTCATGCTGGTCAGCTCGATCAGCACGATTCTGTTCAACGGTAACCCGTTACTTCGATTCGATGGTTACTACATCCTCAGTGACATTCTGGAGATCCCAAACCTCAACCAGAAATCAACCAAGGCGTTAACGACCTTGCTGGGTCGCCACTGGCTTGGTCTTGAAATCCCCGACGATCAGTTGATGCCAACCAACCGTCCGTGGGCATTCGCGTTATTTACCGTCGCGGCGTTTTGCTATCGATGGTTTATCATGTTTTCCATCATATACTTCCTGACGACGTGGCTTGAGCCTTACGGCCTGGAGTCGATTGGAATTGGTATCGCTCTGTTTTCATTGATCGGGATGATCGGGATGCCGGGCTACAAGCTGTATAAATACATGTCGGTTCCCGGACGGATGCATCAAGTGAAAAAGTTACGTTTCTTTACCGTGCTGGCAGCCGTTGTCGGCCTGATCACACTGATTTTGGCTGTCCCGCTGCCTCATCACCTGCGTTGCCAACTGGTGGTACTGCCTGAAGCACTCGAAACTGTCTATGTCGAGGAAAGCGGGCAGCTGAAATCGTGCGAGGTCGAACCAGGCGAACAAGTCGAACCCGGGCAGGTGCTGGCCAAACTTCAGAACCTTGATCTGGAACTGACGTTGAACGAATCTGCCGGGAAGATTGCCGAAAAGAAAAGCGAGCGGCTTGCAGCGATCACGGGAGGGACGTCGGCCTCCCCCGAACTACTTGAACGTCTTGCCACCATTGATTCCGAAATTCGCCAACTCGTTCGAATACACGAGGAACATCTGGCGCGAGCCGAAAAACTGAAAATCACCAGCTCAATCGCCGGCACGGTGATGCCAACTCCCTATCGGCATCCGGGCGAGCAGCCAGACGACGTTCAGAAAGTGGATGCTCTTCCGCTGCTGCACGGCAACAACGAAAACGTCGCGGCGATGCGGGGGCAACGCTTTTGCGAAGTGGCTGACCTGAGCCAATGGCACGCGATCATCTTCTTGAGTGAAAACCAGATCAAGTTCGCCGGGAAAGACCAGGAAGTCAAAATCAGATTACATTCGCAACCGGATGAACTTTTAGAGACAAATGTTCAGGCACTTGGCGAAACGGATCAGTCAATTCATCGCGAGGACTTTGACCTGCCTGAAGTCGATCCGAACTCAGCAAGACGCGTCCCCGACCTGGTCGCAGAGATGGTTGCCGCTTACCAGCTGGATGAGATCCAGTTTTACGCCCGGGCACCGCTTCAGCAGCATGACCAGACACTCAAGATCGGACTCAGTGGTGAAGCTCGCTTGTTCACGGGTTATCGATCTCTTGGAGCACGTCTCTGGTGGTGGATCAACCAGAATTTCAGCTCATAGAAAACCGCTGGGTTCGCGACCATCGCCCACATCGCGTGTCTGCCGCCGGCAAATTTATTGACTCTGGACCTTCCCATCCACTCCTTGCCAGAGACAGTCTCAGAAATTGGGAGATTCCTGATGATTCGTATTCGCCCATTTCATGAGGCCGATGAATCCCATCTTGCCAGGTTGTACGAAGCAACCGTGCGGCGATGGGCACCCCAGTTTTATTCTCCAGAACAGGTGGAAGCATGGGCGATGGTGCCTCATGATCGCGATCGGTTTCGAAACATGCTTTGTGATGGGCGAACGTTTGTTGCGGTCAACACGTCCGATCAATCAGTTGGTTTTTGTGGAGTCGAAAGCGATGGACGTGTAGCAAGCCTTTACGTTGCACCCGATTCAACGCGTCGTGGCATTGGAACTGCACTTTTGCGGCACGTCGTCGCGTTTGCTAGCGAGAAAAATCTCGAAACGCTGTGGGCCGAAGCAAGCTACCTCAGTCGACCACTTTTTGAACGAAACGGTTTCTCGACTACCAACGTTGAGCGAATCTTCCTTGACAACGTCGAATTTGAACGTTGGATTGTAAGACGAAACTCGGGCGGTACCGGCTGATTGCGAACCAACATTGTGTTACGGCCATTCTGAACACTGATTTCATCGCCACCTGTCATTCAGAGCAACCGAATTTGATGAAGCGAAATTCGCCTTTTTAATTTGTATAACCGCACCGCGAACATTTAGAAAGTTACAGGAATGAACTTGACCCGAACGCTGATTCGGTAAAAACTGAATTGTGTTACGAGAAAGAGTCAAGAAGAAAGGGCATCATGAACAACCAATGGAAAGAAGGCGACTGGGCGGTTTATCGCAAGCACAAGTCCAGCACGTCACCTGGGCAACGGGCTCGATTGGTTAGTCCAGCCAGCTCTGGAGAAACCTACCGATACACGGTTGAGAAGTACTGGATCGTGGATCGAGTTCTTGCTGACGGATCACTCTTGCTACGAACTCGTCGAGGCAAACGCCACACCATCGCCGCAACTGATTCGAATCTCCGCCGGCCAAATCTGTTCGAGCGGCTGTTTATGAGAAACCGATTTACCGACTTTCAGCCTTGCGCGGCTGAACCAGCTGGCCAGTCGATGACATCGGCCAGTCGATAGCCGCTCATTTCCAGCAAACGAACTCGAGCGGCGTTCAGGGATTCGTTACTTGGTGTTTATGAATCGGGTGGATAACGCTCGAAGATCTCTTCCGCCTTCTCTCGCATCGACGAGTTCAGCAGTTCATATCGACCTCGAATCTGCCCGAGCGCCTGCCGAACCATATTGTCACGCTCATCAATGCCTCCTGGAAACTCATCCAGGGGAGTATTATCGTACACGACGGCCATTCCAGCGAATCCCATCAAGCGGTAATGGCTTGAAAGCTGATCGTCCAGTTGGGAAAGCTCGTCAAAAACGATTTCCGCTTTTTCGTAGCGTTCCTGATCCAGGTAAAGCTCCCCCAACCGCGTCAACGCTCGGCAATGAACCAGCTCGGTGATGTTTTGACGATCTTCGTCAGCATCGTCGATTGGAAAGTAGTCGATCACAGCACGCCAGTAGTCTTCTTTCTTTCTATCATCGTCATTACGCCGCAAGGCGTACGTTCCCCAGTAAGCCGCTTCCAGTTGAGCTTCCACTGATTCTTCTCGCGGAATCCTGCTATCGGCAATCTCTTCGATACTCAGCGGATCAGGTAACGGATTGATCGTCGCTGCCCCAAGCCCCGCAGCCGCGCTGACGACAAACAGCCCGACCGCTTTCGCCCATGTTGGCACTCGGCCAGCACGACGAAGATTCCCTCTCATCGCTTCCTGAAGGAGTTGAGTCGCCTCCAGGCGAGAGCTGGTCGACTTCATCGGAAAAACGGATTCTTCGCCATCGCCCGACGGAGGTTCCGCGATCGCAAGTCGCTCGAGAATCGTCTCCCAATCGTTATCGAAGTCAACTTTTACGCTTTGCAGCGCTTTCAACAAATGCTTGGCGTCAGCTGGCCGATCTTCAGGTAGCTTCCTGATCATTGAGTGAATAATGTTGCACAGGTCTTCGGGAACGTCCTGACGCAAAGAGTGCAGCGGGACTGCTTCCTCTTTGACCTGCTGAACCGCGATCGCCAATGGACTGTCGCCCTCAAACGGAGGATGGCCTGCCAGCATGTGGTAGGCCGTCACGCCCAATGAATAAATGTCACTGCGAGTATCCAGCGGACCGCCTTCAACTTGTTCGGGACTCATATACAAAGGAGTCCCCATCGTGATCCCAACCTGAGTCAGCGTTTCTTCGGTGGTTTGATTGTTCAGTCTCGCCAGCCCGAAATCGGTGATCTTCACCTCGCCCTTATGCGAAAGCATGATATTTTCTGGTTTGATATCGCGATGGATGACGTGCAGCTCACCCGATTTTTGCAACGCGCGGGCCGATTGACTGAGGATATTGATCGCCATCACAGGTGCCACGGCACCATTGCGAGCAAGATACTGCCTCAGGTTGCGACCTTGAACGTACTCTTGAGCAATAAAGTGGTAGCCGTCTGCCTGACCAACTTCATAAATCTGAACAATGTTCGCCTGGACCAGAGCGGCCGCCGCCTGAGCTTCGCGGTGAAATCGTTGGACGTAGGATTCATCCTTGGCAAGGTCTGGCTTGAGCACCTTAAACGCAACCTGACGATTCAAAGACTTTTGCGTAGCAAGGTACACGTCCGCCATGCCACCACGGCCGAGTCGTCGCAGCAAGGAGTAGTCTCCAAGCTCACGACCCGTCAGGTCATGGGGCACGTTTCGATCTTGTTTCGGATCGCTCAAGTCATTCCTCGGTCGGACAATGGAACGCGAACCGACAGATCCCAGCCAGCCATAACCTGTCAGCGTCCGCGATAAAACTCGCAACGACACGTGTAGTGCTTTGTTCCAACTGAAGACTAGGGTTGACGGACCGAATCATCATTCTGTGAGCCTCAAAAGCAAAAGATAAAACGAGATCCTCCGCAAGTAACAACCCTGGAGCGCGTTTCGTTTAAGTCTAGCGGCTTTTCGATATTTTTCGCTCGGTTTTTCAACGCCGCAGACGCTACAGTTAAGTGCAACATGCACTGAAAACGAGTTGGAACAAAGCAGTAGTATGTTTGCAAGCTCAATTTTACGCAACAAACCGCGCTGACGGGTCGGTTATTCATCGCCACCATGTTTGATATGAGGCCAGTATTCGTCGAAACCTCCTTCTTCAACAAAATCCGGGCTGTTATCCAGATCGTGACATTTCATGCACATCGATTCGCGAGCTTCGGCCAGCGTCACCACCATCTGTTGCCGCAGTTTCTCCATCGTCGCATCGTCCACATCAATGTCGCCATTCTCCGCAGCCACATGTGCCGATCCGGGACCATGGCAGTTCTCACAACCGTTGCCGTGCAAGGCCTCATGCTTTTTCAAATCCACAAAACCGCTGGCGTACGGATAGTATTCCTGCGGATTCCAGCCGGTTGAATGACAACTAACACACTCCGGGTCAAAATGACGCTGCACCCACGCTCGTTGGCCGGGGTTGGTTAAAGAACGAGTTGCTTTTTCATGCGGACCCCCGTTACCCTCGATTCCTTCCGCCCAGATTTCGTATTCTTCGTCATGACAGTCCGCACACGACGCGGAGCCAACAAATGTATTGCCGCTGGGATGAGTTCGTGGGCGAATATCATCGAGGGCCCCACGCAGCCAGAGACTTTTCAATTCCTTCTGATACGACGTGAACATCGCTTTCATTTCGGGCGAATCTTCAAACCGCTCGTCCAGTGGAACACGCTGATACCTGATCGTCGGCTGACCCTGGCTCCACGTTGCTCCCACCAGACCGACATACATTCCCTTGACGCCAACTTGAATCATCGATGTTTCACGTTGTCCGACATCAATAATTTCAGGCTGCATGGTCGGGTCGCCCGCCCCACCGGCGGTCACCAGCAAATCAAAAACAGGAAACTGTTTTGCAAGCTCACGACATTGCTCCAACGAAGCATGGGCCACCAGCACGTGCATGTCGCATTGGGTTTTCTGAAGAGCCGGAACAACCAACGACAACGAATCTGAAGCGTTGACAACTTCGATCCCCTCAACTTCTTGAAGCTCACGCACTCGATCGTCGCCCAACACCATCGTGACGCCGATCTTGCGACCATTCTTCTCAATGACACGAAACTGATTGGTCAGACTTCCATCATCCATTTCTTCAATCACGACGTTAGCACATGTAAAGGGATTCTCTCCCTCCGGCGCGTCGAACATTGCCTGGACAAGATCGATTGATGGTGTCCGCAAATCATCGGGACCAATGCCAACAACCGAGTAATTCATCACTCGACACAGACTTTCGAATGTTTTTCGCATCTTGATGGTTGGTTGCTGACCAAAACGGCGAATCTGGTTCCCGGCATCGATCGAAACCACATTCCAGCCTCGATCAAGCAACACCTTCTGAGCCGAATGACGGCGCATCAGCCCACCTTTTTGATTTTCAAGACCAGTGCAGCCACACGGCTCGATATAACCATGCTGCCGCCCCGTCACGAACAGCGTGATATCGGGGCGTTTCCAATCACTGACCAGGTCTTCAGCGACAGCCGTCGACGTCGGCTGACGATCACTCCCGTCAGATTCGTCACCGGCCGCGAACACATAAATCGTTGTCGCAAAACCTGAAAGTATCAGAATCAGACTGAACATGAGTCGACTTGAATACAACGCGAGTTTCATAGACTTGCCTTCGATGCGTTTCCGTTGTGCACTGTTTCAATACTGATACTGCCGGTTCAGACACCGGTTTTCCGCTGATACAGCTGTCATTGGCAACGATACATCAGACTGGCCCAGCGCGTAAATGGCAACGAATCTGCATTCATGGGGCACTGCGTGATGACGAACTTTGTTGGCCAATAAGTCGCACAATTTAGTAGTTTTCGCTCCGTCTGGTATGATAAAAGTCAGGAATTGTTGTTCACGCGATAGTTCCCACAAGCTATCCCGAAACAAATCCGTCCAAGCACAATCTGTTTCCGCAGGAGACACATGAGTACCGATACCAACATCAAGCCAGCCAACCGTATTGTTCAGGACTGCCTGGATCACACGCTATTTTCATGGACGAAGCAGGGCGGACTGAATCCGATTAATGCCAAACGCTCCGATGGCGTTTACGTCTATGATCAGGACGGCAAACGCTACATCGATTTTTCGTCTCAATTGATGAACGTCAATATTGGCCACGGGCAGGATCGAGTCAAAGAAGCCGTCATCAAGCAGATGGACGAACTGAGTTTCGTCTACCCCGGCATGGCGACCGAAGCGAGAGCCGCACTTGGGAAAAAACTGGCCGAGATCACGCCATCGCGATTGACCAAAACGTTTTTCACGCTTGGCGGAGCGGAGGCGGTTGAGAACTCGATCAAATTGGCTCGAGCCGTCAGCGGTCGACACAAAATTGTCTCGCTGTACCGTTCCTACCATGGAGCTACGTACGGAGCGATGTCGGCGGGGGGCGACCCGCGTCGTTTCGGCATGGACCAGCAAGCCGTTCCCAATCACGTGCGCGTCGAAAACCCGTACTTCTATCGTTGCCCGTGGAACAGCAAGACGTTCGAAGAATGTGGCGACAACGCCGCCGATGCGCTTGAACGAGTGATCCAGTTTGAGAATCCACATGCGATTGCAGCGATTATGCTGGAAGGTGAAAGCGGATCCTCGGGATGCATCAAGTATCCTCCGAACTACTGGAAACGAGTTCGCGACATTTGTGATCGATACGGGATCCTGCTGATCTGCGACGAAGTCATGAGCGGCTTCGGGCGAACTGGAAAAATGTTCGGCGTGGATCATCACGGCGTGGAACCCGACATGATGTGCATGGCAAAAGGCCTGACTTCGGGCTACCTGCCGTTGGGCGCATTGACGGTGTCCGACGATATCGCCAACGCGTATGCAGAAAAAGCGTTGCCGCTTGGACTGACCTATTCGGCTCACCCGGTTTCCTGTGCCGCCGCACTCGCAACAATCGACATTTACGAACAGGACGGTCTGGTCGAAAATGCTGCCAAGATGGGTCGTTACGTGGAAGAGAAAGTCGAAGAACTGAAAGCCAAACATCCTTCCATTGGAGACTTTCGCAACACGGGCCTGTTAGGCTGCGTCGAGCTGGTCAAAAATCGCGAAACCAAAGAGCCGGTGACTCCATGGAACGCCCCCCCCGATCTGATGGAGCCCACCGCTCGCATGGCCGCGAAAATTCGAGAGCTTGGCATGTTCACGTTTGTGCGTTGGAACTGGATTTTCATCGCGCCTCCGCTGAACATCACGGAATCGGAAGTTGACGAAGGCTTGGATATCATTTCGCAAGCCATTTCGATCGCGGACGAGTATTGTCACTAAACAATTTAACACAGTTGAAAGTGATAGGTTTCAACAGGATGAACAGGATCGACATGATGTTCGATGAGTGTCATCATGTAAATCATGTTTATCCTGTCAAATCAAGTCCGGCAGGGGCCTGCATTGTGGCAGTATGGTCGAAGTGTTCATCTTCACAAACTATCTGAAACGCTTATGTCTTTGTTAATTAAAAGCGGACGCATCATCACTTCAACCGATGACTACGTGGCCGACATCCACGTCGCCGACGAAACCATCACAGCGATCGGCCCCAACCTGCAGGTCGACGAAACTGATGTGGAAGTGATCGACGCGTCCGGCAAACTTGTCTTCCCCGGTTTCATCGACCCGCACGTTCATATTTACCTGCCGTTCATGGGCACGTATGCCAAAGACGATTACGAATCGGCCAGCAAAGCGGCGCTGGTTGGCGGGACCACAACGCTGATCGAAATGTGTTGCCCGGCTCGTTCGGATGATCCCATCGAAGCGTTCGAATTATGGAAATCGAAAGCGGAAGGGCTGTCCGCCGTTGACTACACCTTCCACATGGGTGTCACTCGGTTTGACGAACAGGTTGAAAGCCAATTACGCGAACTGGTCAAACGAGGACTCGCGTCGTTCAAGATCTTTCTCGCTTACCAAGGCGCATTCGGGATCGACGACGAAGAACTCTATCGAACACTGAGTCTGGCGAAAGAATTGGGCGTGATCGTGACGGCCCATTGCGAGAACGCGATCGCGGTGGCTCAACGACAGGCCGAACTGATTGCTGCTGGCAAAACCGGCCCTGAGTTTCACGAGCCGTCGCGTCCTGAATCCGTTGAGACTGACGGTGTGCATCACTTGATGACCTTCGCGGAACTGACGGGTGCTCATGTCTACGTCGTTCACACGTCTTGCGAGCCCGCCGTTGCGGCTGCTCATGCCGCTCGCCAGCGTGGAGTGAACGCGTGGATCGAAACGGTCATCCCGTATCTGGTTCTGGACGACACGTACGCTCAGAAGCCAGACTTCGAGGGAGCCAAATATGTGATGTCGCCGCCCATCCGAAACATTCGCAATCAGGAACCGCTGTGGAATGCTTTGCGCAGCGGTTTGATCAGCACGGTCGCGACCGATCACGCGCCGTTCGATTTCCACGATCAGAAAACGATGGGCACAGACGACTTCACTAAAATTCCCAACGGAATCCCTTCCGTCGAAGATCGCATCAACCTGCTTTACACGCACGGTGTAGCGACAGGAAAAATCGATTTGAACACGTTTGTTGACTGTGGTAGCACCCAAGCCGCCAAACTGTTTGGTCTGTACCCGAAAAAGGGGACCATCGCGGTTGGAAGCGATGCGGACCTGGTCATCTTTGACCCGGAGTATCGCGGCACGATTTCAGCGAAAACTCAGCAGATGAACGTCGACTACAGCGGCTTCGAAGGCTGGGAGATCCAAGGCCGCCCTTGGATCGTCACCGTTCGAGGTCAGATTCAGGCCCGCGACGGTCAGTTCACGGGCACTCTCGGCCGAGGCCAATTTCTGGCTCGAGAGCCGAATCATTTTTAACGCATGAGAATACAAGCACGAAGCGCCAGCGAGTGAGTTCCAAACAAGATTCGTTCAAGGATCGTCCATCACCGCTTGTTGTCCTGGACTTCATTCGACGCGTACAGAACCGCCGAATCGAGATCTTCATCATGATTAATCCACCGACAACTCGCCCCTTCAGACCAAAAGCGAGTTCGATCGGGATTTGACTTTTTCAACCTTCGCGTACACCAGGCCTTCAACTGATTTCGAACTGTTTCGGGAGAATACGTTGTGGCCGATAGCACGGCATGAACATGATTGGATCTCTCGTTCACAACATAAAGGGGCCAGTTTCGCAATTCACAATGCTTCGCAATCGTGTTCTCAACGACCAGACGATCATCGAGGTTCATCCGAAACGGCTTTTCTTTCAGCTGCGTTTTTGCCATCGATTCAAAAAGGGCATTCGGTGGCATCCTGTCAGGTTCTCCCCACCGCCATGATCCGCGTTTATCCCCTGGAAGCCACGTCCCATACGTGGTCCAAGTCAAAAAATACGCAATTGGTTCTCCCAAGTTAAATTGACGGCGTGACATGAGATGACATTCCGTTTTTAGATACAGAGCAACCTTGAAAACTCACTCGCTTGCGCGTCGTGCTTGTATTGGCAACTTCTATCCCCGTGACAACGCATCGCTCTGATCGACGAAGTCATCGCCGGTCCATTGAGCGTCTTCGCGGATCATCTTGTCATCGTCGGAGGCAGCGGCTTCGGCAGCTTTCTTGGCCGCATGAGCCGCTTTCTTTTTGGCTCGAGCTTCCGCCTGAATCTCGACCAGTTCCGCATGCGTCTTGAAGAACTGCAGACTGTGGCCGCGGAAATCATCAAGCGAACTGAAGCCGTGCTCGTCCATGAACGCCGACAGTTCTTCGATCATTGGCTTGACCATGCCATAGCCCATTTTCATCACGCCCGTGCAGACTTGCACCGTATCGCTACCCAGAAGAATAAACTCGGCCGCATCGTGACCCGTTTCGACGCCACCCATCCCACTTAACGTTCGGCCCGGGAACTCGTCCTTGATCAGCGTCGCGATCTCCATGCAGTTACGCAGTGCGATCGGCTTGACCGCCTGGCAGGAATAACCGCCCGGAGTCGTGTAGCCTTCGACACATGGTTCCGGACGAAGCGATTTCAAGTCGACTCCCAACACGCTGCGAATCGTATTGATCGCGGCGATCCCGTCGGCTCCAGCGCGAAGGGCGGCCGAGGTCGGGTCTTCAATATGAGTCACATTCGGAGTCATCTTGGCCCAGACAGGAATCTTGGCGACGCTCATCACCCAGCCGGTGACTTCTTCGACCATTTCCGGATCGATACCCATCGCCGAACCCATCCGGCGTTCGGGCAGGCCGTGCGGGCATGAAAAATTCAGTTCGAACGCATCAACGCCAACGTCCTGACACTTTTCGGTAATTTCGCACCATGCGTCCTTTCGGTATTCCTCCATGATCGAAGCAATCAGAATCCGATCCGGATACTTGTCCTTGAGCGATTTGAATTCGTCCATCCAAGTTTCGAAACTTCGATCGCTGATCAGTTCGATGTTCTCCCAACCGAAGATCTCGCGCGATTCGCGGCTGCGAAGTCGAGCGTATCGCGGTTGGACGTTGATCACCTTTTCGGCCTCAAGGCTGATCGTCTTCGCGATCACGGCTCCCCAGCCTTCATCGAACGCCTTGCCAATCACGTTGGCGTTGGTTCCGGGAGGCCCTGAACCGATCACGAACGGATTAGGCATTTTCAGGCCGTTGACAGTTGTTGATAAATCAGCCATCAGATAGTTCCTCCAAGCCGCGTTGTTTTCGAGTCGCCGGCAACGTGTTGTCCAGCGTCAAGCCGATGATAGCCGCGACTGCCATCCCGGTTTTACCAATTGATTGTACGATGTCTCTCAGGCCCACCGAAAAACTACCGATACTGTCCAGTAGTTCAGTTCCCGCAGATGATTCGAAATAGTACGGAACGCTGAGCCCCATGAACAACGAGAATCCTGCGATGAACAGGTTCCGATCCACGTCCAAATCCGCCTTCATCAGTTCTTTGACGCCAACTGCGCTGATCAAACCGAATAAAGCACAATAGAGCCCACCGACGATCGGCGACGGAATCGAAGCAGCAAGAGCACCGAACTTCCCGACCAGGCCGAGCAAGATCAGTATTACGGCGGCGATCTGAACCACGAAGCGACTCCCCACGCGAGTCAGCCCAATCAGGCCAACGTTTTCCGAATAAGATGTTGAGCTGAACCCGCCAAGAACACTGGTCAACGCACAGCCGATTCCCTCGCAACCAATCCCGCGAGAGAGTTGTTTTTCGTCCGGATCACCACCACCCGCCATTTTGCTGCAAGCGTGATAATCACCAAAAGATTCGATCATTGATGCGAGGTATCCCGCAAGGACGGCAAGAATAAAACCGAGGTGAAACTTGGGCAGCCCCCACGGAAAGAACACCTCAGACGGTTCCACTCGAAGCCAGTCGGCCGCACCGACGTGCTGCAAATTGACGTAGGCAGGATGAGAATCAGAAACCAATCCGGTCACCGTCAGCAGTCCACAAACGCCGTAACTGATCAGGATCGCCAGCAATATTGGAAACAGTTGCACAAAGCGATACTTGCGTGACAAGACGTACGAGAAAACGATGATCAGCGAAATCGTCAGAATGGAAATCGGCCAGCATTTCCCCGCGAACGGAGCACCAACACCGTACAAGGCCAAACCAATCAACATGATCACCGGGCCAATCACGACAGGCGAAAGCACCTGGCGAATCTTGCCGACAAGACCGGAAAATCCAATCGTCATTTCGATGAACGCACCGACCAGCACTGCACCCGCGATGTACTGCATCATCTCGGACACCTCGCCCCCCTGAGCCTTGACCGCTGCGATGATCCCAGCGAATGCAGCAAGAAAGCTGAAGCTGACACCCTGAATAATCGGCAGCCGTGATCCGAACGTCGCTTGAATGAGCGTCGCGACTCCGCTGCACAACATGACACTACTGATCAAGATCGAAACCTGAGGCAGGTCCATTCCCATGCCTCCCCCATCCGCCTGCGTCGGCCCCAACAGCAGCGGGACTGCCACGGTAGAGCCAAACATCGTCAGCACATGCTGCAGTGCTAACAGACTCGCTCGGCCGATTGGCGGACGATCATCCAGGCCATAGATGACGCCTTCGCTTATTTCGTTTGTTTCTGAGGCGTTGCCAGTCACGGTTTAACAATTGCTCCGTAACTTTCGGGACGACGATCACGGAAAAACTGCCAGGTGTTGCGGACTTCTCGAATCAGGTCGAGATCCAACTCAGCGATCACGATGTCGTCGGTATCGCGAGTTCCCTCGGCAATGATCTGGCCGCGAGGATCACAGAAGTAACTCTGGCCATAGAATTCACCGATATTCCATGGGCCTTCGGTGCCGGGACGATTGATGGCTCCAACAAAGTACTGATTCGCCACCGCATGGGCCGGCTGCTCAAGCTTCCACAGGTATTCGCTCAGCCCTGCAACGGTTGCGGAAGGATTGAGTACGATTTCGGCTCCGTTGAGCCCCAGACAACGAGCGCCATCCGGGAAGTGGCGGTCATAACAAATGTAAACACCGATCTTTCCGACAGCCGTGTCGAAAACTGGATAACCAAGATTGCCCGGTCGGAAATAGAACTTTTCCCAGAAGCCAGGAGCACAATGCGGGATGTGCATCTTGCGGAATTTGCCAAGATAAGATCCATCAGCATCAATGACGGCGGCCGAATTGTAATAAACCCCGGGCAAATCCATCTCGTAAATTGGCACGACGATCACCATCTGATGCTTCTTCGCCTGCTCCTGCATCAGTTTTGTGGTGGGACCGTCCGGAATCTTCTCCGTCAGCTCATACCACCGTGCGTCCTGTTCGGCGCAGAAATAGGGACCGTTAAACAGCTCTTGAAGGCAGACAAACTGAGCACCCTTCGCCGCAGCCTGCTCAATCATGCCAACGTGCTTGTCGATCATCGCGTCGCTGATCTTCTGCACCGATGACGTTGCGGGTTCGCACAAGCTTGCTTGAATCAACGCGCCTTTAACAATTCTCGACATGAACAGTTCCCGTCTGGCTAAGTTAAGTTTGTGTGGCAATCATTGCGAACAAATATGTTATCATAACTTCACGAAGATTTCTAATTTACAGATGAGGTTGAACTCGTTTCGAGTTCTGCCAGTGCAGGAGTATCAAATGTCAGCAGTTGAAACAGAACAATCGGTTGAGCGCATTCCAAACCTTAGTGGTGGAAATTGGGTCACCGGAAATTCACAACGGATGGAAAATGTTTACAACCCGTCCACGGGGAAGTTAATTGCCGACGTTCCACTCGCGTCCGTCGAGGAAACAAATTCTGTGGTTGCTTCGGCCGCTGATGCGCTGGCTGCCTGGTCGGAAACGCCTGTCGTCGAGCGGGCTCGAGTGATGTTCAAGATGCGGCAGCTGATGGAGGACCGCTTTAACGACATCGCAGCATTGGTGACTCGCGAACATGGAAAGACCCTGGCAGAGTCTCGTGCGGAAGTACAGCGAGCGTTGGAAATGGTCGAATTTTCCTGCGGAATCCCCAGTATGATCGTGGGCGACACCATGCCCAATATCGCTCGGGATGTGGATGCAGAAACCAACCGACACCCGGTTGGCGTTTGCGTTGGGATCACGCCGTACAACTTCCCATCGATGGTTCCCATGTGGATGATCCCCGTCGCGCTGGTTTGCGGCAACACGTTCGTCCTGAAGCCTTCTGAGAAAACTCCGCTGTCCGCCAACCTGATTGGCGAGTTGTTGATCGAAGCCGGCTTGCCCGCAGGTGTGTTCAATATTGTGCACGGTGACAAGGAATGCGTGGATACCTTGCTCGAGCATCCCGACGTGGCCGCCGTATCGTTCGTCGGGTCAACTCCGATTGCAAAATACATCTACGAAGTCGGAACCAAGAACGGAAAACGAGTCCAGGCAGCCGGTGGCGCAAAGAATCACTTGATCATCATGCCAGACGCGGACTTGGATCTGTCCGTGAAAGCACTAGCGGCTTCTGCCTTCGGCTGTGGTGGACAACGCTGCATGGCAGGAAGCATCGCCGTGGCGGTCGGCAGCATCGGCGATCCACTGGTTTCAGAATTGAGTGAACTTGCGGGCGGAATGAGAGTCGGGCCAACCGACGGTAACGAAGACGTCGACATGGGTCCTCTGATTCGACAAGAACACGTCAACCGCGTGGCCGGCTTCATGGACGTCGCAGCCAGCGAAGGAGCGACCGTTGCACTCGATGGTCGACGAGATTTTGCAGGCGATGGATTTCTGATCGGTCCCAGCGTTATCGACCAAGTCAAAAGTCCTATGAAAGTCGCGACCGAAGAAATCTTTGGTCCGGTACTTTCAGTTGTCAGAGCAGGCGACTTGGAAACCGCATTGGCGATTGGAAAAGAATGCCCGTACGGCAACGGAGCCTCCATCTTCACACGTGACGGCTATGCGGCGCGACAGTTCAAGCGTCATTTCAATGCGGGAATGATCGGGATCAACGTCGGAGTCCCCGCTCCGATGCCCTGGTTTCCGTTCACAGGTTGGAACGAATCGTTCTTCGGCGACCTTCACATTCAGGGAGTAGAGAGCATGCAGTTTTATACTCGGCAAAAGATGACATTGACTCGCTGGTTCAGTTCCCCAACCGATTCTCACGCCGACCCGGTTTGGAAGACGGAGAAGAAAGCGTAGGGTGAATAACCAGTGTTAGTCCGTTCAGGTATACTTTCGTTTTTAAAGCCTTTTCGGATTCTTGATGAGCACTCGAAATTGACCGATGGCGAACGAACTTCCACCATTTCGCGATGATGGCTATCTACCCGACGGGCTTCACAAAACCAATCTCGCTACAGTTGTCGAAACTTTTGGCAAGAACTCGCGCCGAAGACAATTCCTTGTTTTTCGCCTTCAAAGGTGGATTGAGTTAGCGAGAAACGTTAGAGCTCAAAAACTTTTCATTGACGGCAGCTTCGTTACCGAGAAGAATGAGCCAAACGATATTGACGCAGTTGTGCTGTTGCCAAGTGATTTCAGAGACCAAGTTCTCAGCGGCTTGGAATCAGCGATTGAACTCGAGTACATGCTGCTGACTCGTCGGCCGGAAGAAATATTCGCCGCTGAAGACGATAATGACTGGGACGAATGGATACAGTTTTTTATGCAAACCCGAGAATTTGACAACCGCACAAAAGGTCTCGTTGAGATTGAATTATGATCACTACCATCTCGGAATATGAGATCGCCTGCCGCCAATTGGACGAGCTGGAAGCAAAGCTCGAAAAATTACAAAGCAAGCATTCCGGTGGCGAAAAAGGATACACCAAAGCTGGCGTACGCAAGTTGATTGCGAAACTTCATGAAGAACTTGCAATCTATGAAGCTTCTATTGATTCAACTCAAATTGAAAGCTGAACAGGCAACTTAAGGGCATCGAGGGCATGCAGTTTTATACTCGCAAGAAAATGACGCTGACTCGCTGGTTCAGTTCTCCAACCGATTCGCACGCCGATCCGGTCTGGAAGACGGAGAAGAAAGCGTAGGCTGCTTCAAAGTGGCTGGGCAATCGCCCCAGCCTTTCCGCGACTGCGGCCGGAGAACGCAGCCACTGCAAGCAGACTCGAAGATTTGGTTCGCTCGGAAGATACCGACAACGCCTTTTGTTGTGATTCGCAATGCCTCCATAAGGCATCAAGCACGACGCAGCAGCCGCTGATAAAGCTCTTCGCAGCAGGCACGTACTTCCGGACCAATCACAATGTCACTTCCTTTGGCAACGCTGAGCGAATGGTAGAAGCTTGATACTTTCGAGATGGGAATTCCCAAATCGGAAATCGCTTCTTCTAAAGACTGCTCACCCGTGACCAACTTTTCATACCTGAGCAATCGCATCGACGTGTTCAAATGTAGATCCTGTTGGAAATACAGACTGTTTCTCACCCACCAGAATACCGCGGCTGCATCGGCAGGCTGCAATTCCATTTCCGTCAAAAAGTAGTGAACCATCGCTCGAATATGGTTGCCCACATTCTCTGATCGCCAATCATTGGATTCCTGATTTTCAATTGAATGCAGCAGATGGAAGCCGACTTCCGGAACCCATTTTTTCAGCATCGAGGCAACGACATCCTGATAGTGTCGCAACATCCAGATCGCTCGTGAGCCGTCAAACTCAGAGAGAATTTTCGCGGCGTTCTGAGATTCAACAATCGGTTTGCAGATCAGCAGTGACTCAGCTCTTTGCTGAAACAGTTCCTTGAGCTCTTCCGCTGGCTTCAGTCGGATCGCCTGGCCTTCTTCTCGTTCGGGGTAACCAAAATTGGTTTCGGTGTTGATTTCGTCATAAACATGGCAGCCTTCAAGCGTCTTCAGCCCGTCAATGGTTGCCGTTGTTCCGGATCTCTGGCATCCAAACACAAAAAGTACATTCTGCATGGCAGTCTTTCTTGAAAAGGCCCCGCTGAGACGGTTCGTTCTTTTCCCGGGACGAACTCACTGATCGCTGCGAGTCGTTCTACCGTGAGAGTCGAAGTTTGTTAAGCCGTCCGCGAGTTCCACGAGCGACCTCATGTCAGTCGAGCATTTACCGTCGCGAGTCAATCGGCAAGTAGCACGATGACGCATCTGTCTGTCTGATTCGGTTTCGGGCTCTTCATAGAACTAGTGGGTAAGTGAATGAAACAAGTTCGGATCTTCATAGTGCTTTGTTCCAACTCGTTTTTAGGGTTGTTACTTGCGGAGGGTCTCGTT
>CAYXWX010000092.1:0-18212 GCA_964468915.1 uncultured Pirellulaceae bacterium | reverse complement strand
AAAGTTACGGCAAGGTTTTCGAGACCTTGTTACCGGCCTACGAAATATCCGGGCTGACCCAGTTGATTCATCGATGAGGTAGACCGTATCACGCAAAACTCAAGCTGGATACGCCGTGAGCCCGAGTTCAACTGGCAGCGACTTCGCGATTTTTATAAGCGGCGAGGCCCTGGCTTAAACACTGCATTGCCGCAGCGAGATCCGCCTGGTTAAGAACATAAGCGATCCGCACCTCGTCGACGCCCTTGCCTGGCGTGGCATAAAAGCCTGCTCCGGGAGCCAGCATGACCGTTGCTCCTTCGTAGGTAAATTCTTCCAGCAACCACTGACAGAAGTCTTCCGAGTTCTCAACCGGCAATTTTACCATCGCGTAAAACGCTCCGTTGATCTCCGGGCAGACGGCACCGTCAATTTTTCGAATCGCAGATTTGACCAGATCACGTCGTGTTTTGTACTCGGCCACAACTTCATCGTAAAAAGACTGCGGCAACTGGTAGACCGCTTCGGCTCCAATCTGTCCGAACGCGGGCGGACACAATCGAGCCTGAGCCATCTTCATTGCGACGCCCAGCAGTTCTTCATTTCGAGAAATAATGCAGCCGATTCTGGCTCCGCATGCAGAGAAGCGTTTCGAGATCGAATCCACCACGATCACATGCGATTCGGCTCCCGGCACACCCAGCACGGAATGATGCTCGGCACCGTCGTAGACGAACTCGCGATAGACTTCGTCGGCAATCAAGAACAAATCGTGCTCGACCGCCAACTGCACCAACTGCTGCAGTGCTTCTTTGGGATAAAGCACGCCGGTCGGATTCCCTGGATTGCAGATCATGATCGCTCGAGTCTTCGCGTGGATCTGCGCCTTGAACGCTTCGATCGGCGGTAGCGCGAAATTGTTTTCGATCGTTGAGGAGACCGTTCGAACTTCCGCGCCGCTGGCAACCGCGAACGCGTGATAGTTCGCGTAGAAAGGTTCGGGCACGATGATTTCTTCGCCCGGATTGCAAATCGCCGCCACGATAAACGAGATCGCTTCCGAGGCACCGGTCGTCACGAGGATCTGGTCCGTTTCCAACGAGTAACCCAATCGCCGGTAGTAGTTTGCAATCTGAGTTCTCAGGCCAGTCGTCCCGGCAGAAGGGCTGTACGCCAGAACCTTCACGTCCGCTTCACGGAAAGCATCAAAGAACTCGGGCGGGGTCGGAATGTCCGGCTGGCCAATGTTCAAGTGATAGACGTGCGTACCTGCCGCCTTGGCCGCGTCGGCATGAGGAGCCAGCTTGCGGATAGGAGATGAAGGCAGGAAATAAGCGCGGTCGCTGAACTTGAGCATGGTCGTGAAATCTGTTTCTGCGGATGAAGAACCCGTTGGACGATGGTCAAAATTAAAAGTTTGTAAGTTTACCGTCAGGAAAGAATCAAGCGACAGATTATCGGCTCAATTTGTCGTTCGGTGAAGCGACGATGATCGGTTTTGGAACATTTTGCGGATTGTTTGAGACACAAGCGCCAATCATGGGTTCGGTGAGTCCGTTTGCGGAGGGTTGAAAGCCGAGTGCAGGTCGTCAGAATGGTCGATTCGCAAGTGATCCAATCGTTTCGGGCCAGCCGAAGACGGACCCACAGTAGAGCTACAGCGCAGAATCATCATGCCCGAAGGATCGCCCAGAATCCTGATCACTCGACTCAGTCACATCGGCGACTGCGTGCTGACGCTGCCTGTTTTGTGTGCTTTGCGACGCGAGTATCCGTCGGCGTACATCGCGTGGGCAGTGGAAAAGCCAACCAATCAACTGCTTGAACTGCATCCCGATCTGGATGACATCATCCTCATTCCTAAAGGTTGGATTGGAAAACCCGGTCAGTGGGGTGACATTTGCAGGCGGCTCCGGGCAGGTCGGTTTGACATCGCCGTCGATCCCCAATGCATTACCAAAAGCGCGATGCTGGCGTGGTTGAGCGGCGCGAAACAGCGGATCGGGTTGAGGGGAAAATGGGGACGTGAGCTCTCAGGCTGGTTGAACAATCAGCTTGTGCAAACACAGTCGCCTCATGTTGTCGATCGCTCGTTGGAGATGCTTGGCCAACTGGAAATCAACAACCCCCCGGTCAAGTTCCGGTTACCAGTCGACGCGACAAGCCAGCAGCAGGTCCTGTCATTCCTGGAAGCGAGGCAGATTCAGCGTCCGTTCGTTGTCCTCAACCCGGGAGCCAGTTGGCCGTCCAAGCGTTGGGACAACGATTCTTTTGCGGCCGTCGTTCGCTATCTGGATTCACAACACAACGTTCAGTCGGTCGTTACGTGGGCAGGAGACGAAGAGTACGACATGGCTCGCGCAATCGTACACTGCAAGAACGAGTGTGGCATTGTGGCTGCCAAGACAAGCCTTCGCGAGTACGCGGCGCTTTGCGATTACGCATCCTTCTTCATAGGTTGTGATACCGGTCCGATGCATATTGCGGCGGCAATGGGAACGCCTTGCATTGGGTTGTACGGCACGACCTTGCCAACGGAGTCCGGCGCGTATGGGCCGGAAAACATCGCGGTTCAGAAATGGCATCAGGATGGCACTTCTCGCGAGCGGCGTAAGGCCGAAAATCAGGCGATGATGGCCATCAAGCCGGAAGATGTTTTCGAAGCGTGTGATCGGATGGTGAGACGGGTTGCGGCTTCGAGGTAGCGAAAGGAGGCTGCTGACGGTGATGATAGAGTGGCCAGCATTCTTGAAGGTTCTTCTCGCAGTTTAGTGGCAAACGTTTTATGCCGACCCCATCCGGGGTGGCTTGAGGCGCTGGTCAACTGTCTCGGGGTTTTCACCCCGAGCTACCGACGCGAGCCCCATCCGGGGCGAATGTAACGCCAGACCGGATGAAACCGACGTAACTAATTCCCGACCGGATGAAACCGACGCAATTGAAGGCGGCCTCGGATCGATAAACACCGCCCCGGATGGGGCCGACGCAGGTAGCTCAGGGCGGAAGCCCTGAGAAAAAGTTACCTTACTGAGCGATCGAGACTTCAAAGATCATTGAGCGATGGTCGGAACCGCACGCTCTTCCTACAGATCGGCGATGAACGTGAATTTCCCGGGAGACCAGCGCGTGATCGATGGGAATCCAGAAAAATGACGGCATTTCCAGATTCCACGACGCCAGGTGACCCTGCCCCTGGCGACTGTCACGGTAACCGCACCGTTTGATCAAATCCTTGAAAAACGGAGACCACGGAGTGCAGTTAAAATCTCCCATCAGAATCGTTGGTTGGTCACCATCAGTCAGAATATCTGCGATCTCCATCATTTGATCGTTGCGCAGATTAATACGTAATGAACTGGTCGGTGACATCGTGTGCAGCCCCGCCAATCGCACCGTATGATCCCCAATGCTCACGTTGGTTGTTAACGCCGGAACGTCAGTGTGATCTCGCGTCAATTGCCAAACCTGTGCATGGTCGAGCGGACGCTTGCTGAACATTGCGATTCCGTATCCGTGCCAGCGAGGTTGAAGTTGTCGATAAGGGTACAGCGAGTGCAGCGGCTTGAGTCCCTCGTGCCACTGATTGCTGTACTCAAGGATCAGCAGGACGTCGGGAGCCTCTTCTTCAACGTGCTCAATGACTTTGTCGAAGTTTCGATTGTCGCACCACACGTTCATCGACATTACTTTGATGCGGTCGGAACCTGCTGCCGGCTGACTTGCAGGCAGAAAAACACGGCCTATCCAAAACAATTGGCAGATGCTGACGATCAGCAGCAAGCGGCCAAAGAACCTCTGGCGAAGAAGCAGCATGACGCTGGCACAAACCATCATCACGATAGTAAGCTGGACTTTAAAGCTGTTGATCAACTCAGCCACCAGAGATTGGCGGGCTGCAAAGGTGAAAAGGAAAGCGCAAAAAAACGCGAACGACAAACAGCAAACCATGAACGTCAATACTGACCGGAAGGTCAACCACGAATCGGCTGCCGGTAAAGCATCATCTTGCATGGTTGAATTCATCGAGGCGATCGAGCACGAAAACGAAAGTCGCAAAGTATGTCATGGCGATGGCGAATTCGAAACCGCCATGAACTACGCGGCTTTCGTTGCCGAAGACCCAGCCCGAGCGGCGTAAAGATATGGATTGAGTGTCGGGTCGTTGTACATCTTGTTCTGACGATAGGTGCGATGCTTTTTCCTGCCTGCAAAGATGTCGTCAACCAACTCCTGCAATGACTGGCTCAGATCCGCCTGTTGCATCAGGCAGACTGCCAGTTTCTGTTCGACCTTTTCACGATGTTGCTGGTCCACATCGGCTCGCTCCAGTTGCTCTCGCATGTGATAGACACGCAACGCCATAATCGAAAGTCGATCAATCGCGCTGCCGGGCGTTTCCGTATTCAATGGCGTGTCGCCCGAGACCTTGACGTCTTTCAGTTTGAGCATCGAAGTGATTTCGTCATCAACTTTTTCGATCCAGTCGTTCCGCTGTTGGTTGAAGCCGTCGATGGCTCGCTTGACTTCAGCGATCTGAGCATCCGAGACGTCACGCGAACGAGCGATGTCTTCCTGGTGCCAAAGTTGAAAGTTGAAGCTGTGCTGTTTGCAGATAGTTGCTTCCAGGCCGTCAAACGGATTGTCGATAGGCTCGCGATGCCATCGGTCCACCGTGTCGCGTTGCAGCTTGGTAATTCGCTCGACGTTGATCATGGTTTTGTCTGAAGCTGATGAGAAATTCCGGGTGATTGATGCAGTCTGTTTCGCTCGACTGGTGGCGGATTCTAGGCAGAACAATCAAAACGCCACAATAGAAATCTAGCAAAACGAAGTTTGCCAGGCCCCATTCGACTGATGGCACGCTCAAGGTCATCTTGTAGATCACCAAACGTTTCAAGCTGACGGTTGATTGGCAACGCTTAACCCGTATGATCACGTACTGTTTACCCTAGATGTTTTTCGCTAGCAAGCGTCCCAGCCGCATGATTCACTCGTTGTCAACGTTATGGGCCGTCAATAGATCTCGGGTGTGCCGGCCTTTCGTGTTTTGGGGGCGACCCAGTTTGTTGATGTTGGTTTGTTGTTTTTGTTTGCTGGGGAACTTGCCGCTTCACGCCCAGGAGCCAAGCCAGATCAAAGCGGATCGAGCGTTCGGCTATTTGAAATCGATTTGTGAGATTGGTCCAAGGGTTTCGGCTTCGCCGGGAATGCAACAGCAACAGGCGTTTTTGAAGAAGCACTTTGAAGCACTTGGGGCCAAGGTGGCGTTTCAACAGTTCCGCGTAAACAATCCGATAGGAATGGGGCGTGTTGGGCTGGCCAACCTGATTGTTCGTTGGCATCCTGAGCGAAAGAAACGAATCCTGCTTTGTTGCCACTACGATACTCGACCATTCCCCGATTCGGATCGCTTCAACCCACAAGGTCAATTCATTGGAGCCAATGATGGCGGAAGTGGTGTCGCGCTACTGGCGGAACTGGGGCATCACATGGACACGCTTGAAGGGGCGTACGGAGTTGACTTTGTGTTCTTTGATGGCGAAGAATTCGTTTACGAACGCCGGCGAGACCCGATGTTTCTGGGTTCGACGTGGTTTGCTCGGCAGTATGCGGACAACAAATTCGATGTGCGATATGAGTTTGGGATTCTGGTGGACATGATTGGCGACTCCGACCTCCAGATTTACTATGAGGGTAACAGCCTCGGTTACGCTCGCTGGCTGACCCGCAGCATTTGGGGTGTTGCGAAGGATTTGGGCGTGCGAGAATTTGTGCCGAAGAAACGTCACCAGATCCGCGATGACCACTTGCCGTTGAATTCAATTGCGCGAATTGAAACGTGTGACATTATCGACTTCGATTTTCCTAATCCACAGGTGGGCAACATCTACTGGCATACGCAACAGGATGTGATTGAAAACTGCTCCGGCGAATCGCTTGAAAAGGTTGGGCGTGTGTTGCTGGAATGGTTGCGAAGACTTCAGCGGGGAGCAGGCGCAAAATGATTTCCGAAATCACAACGTTAATTGCAGCTGCTGAATTCGACGTGCGTCTGCTGACACTGTTGTTTGGTGTGGGTTCATTTATCGGAGGGATCGCTCTGATTGTCGCTCATCGTCGCGGATTGGATCGAGCGACGGCCGAGGCGGAAACCGCTCGCAACGAACGATTCGAAGTCCGCAAGTTCAAGCGTCGATCTCTGGTTGGTTCGCTGATCGCATCCATGGGAGTCACGATGGCTGGCCTGTATTGGGTGACGACACCCCGGCTGTTCTCATTATTCCTGCTGATGATTTTAGGGTTGCTGTCAGGGATTCTGATCATCGCGATGATCGATTTTTTCTCTGTCAGCCTGCATACATTGACCGATACACGCGCCGACGATCACAAGACATTGTTGAACGAGTATCAACGTCGAAAACGCGAGCATGAAGCCCAGCCACTCGGGCCGGGCGAAGAATGAATCCCGATACCTTCATGCTGATTGCATGACGGCACGTTAATCAGGCGTGCCAGCTTCTTTGCCAAACAGGAACATGAATCCGCCACCACCGCCGGTTTCATTGGTGTTGTACACGTACTGCGAGTCCAGCCATTTGGTGACTCGTTGCAGTGAGTCTTCCAGATGAGCGACGGTGTAATCATCCAGATTTTCCTGTTCGCAAGCGGTTTCGAGCGTCCCTTTCAGCTTTTTCAACATTAAAACTGAAAGGTTCGCGATCGGCTTCATGGCAGCTGCACCTTCTCGTTCGCCGCCCAAGTCAAACAGGCGTTCAATGAACTCCGTCTGCAGGTTTCGCCGAAGGCTGGAGATTGCAGGCTTGCGAACGGTGAACTCACCATTGGGAAGGTTGTCGAGTTCGTTCCAGATCGCATCGTTGATGGTCTTCAGCATTTCTGCCAGGGTCAGCACATCGTCGTCCTGACCGACTCGCATTTCGTTGTCATAAACGCGACGCAATGTTGTTGGATTCAAAAGTTGCGACAGAGTGGAAGCCTGGATTCCCATGACTCGATCATGGACAGGCCATGCGGCTTCGGGGACCATGAAGTATCCCGCGAACGAGTCGGACGTCATGTGAGTCAACAGTTCAGGAGTCAGCCCATACGTTTCGTCAAAGAATGTGTTTTCGACAACAAACGTTAACGCGTCACGCTGCTTTTCAGCGGGAACGACTTCGATTGGCTTTCGATCCTTCGGGTCACCTTTCTTGTCGCGGTTGACGAAGACGCCACCCAGCCAGTTCGCCATCATTGACGAAGCACGTGTCTGCAAAGACAGCGTCAGCAGGTAGCCACGGCGAGCCTTGTGCCACGAATCGCCATCCTTCACGAACTCATCCAGAATTCGCTTTCGATTCTGTTGAGCAAGTGAAATCTGATCCCTGGCAAAATCGAGTGGTTCCTTGCCAAAGTCGTACCGTCTGGCAAGAGGGTCAGGTCCCATGGTGTCTTCATCGGTCGCGAAAGCCAGTTCCGGCTCAGAGACGCGAGACAGAATCTTTTGAAGATTCTTCTCCTTGTTTTTAAGCGTGTAGCCGTATTCGATTGCCCACATATCGTAAGGGCCGACACCAATCATCGCGTAGTCGCCCTGGATTTCGCCACGGTCGACCTTGAAGTTGGTCGGAAGATAGTCCATCACGCTACCAGCAAGTGGCTTCTTACCCTTCAGATCATCACTGTTAATTTCTTCGATATCGTACACGCTGGATGCCTTGAAGTTGTGACGTAGGCCGAGGGTGTGACCGACTTCATGAGAAACCAGATCTGCAAGAAGAGGTCCGATGAACGATTCGGGCATGCCGTCAAGCATTTGCTCTTTCTCTTCTTCCTCTTCGTCGTCTGCCAGTTCATCATCTTCGTCAGCTTCATCTTTCTCTTCATCGTCCTCTTCTGAGGATTCGTTGTCGTCCTCATCATCATCCGCTCGCAACGAGAGCATTGCCATCCGCATCATGGCGACGTCAAGGCCTCGACCTTCGGCAGCAAAACATGCTCCGTTGACTTGACTGTGACGGTCGACCAGACCATCGAGCGGCTCATCGCCCATCAAGCGTGTTTTAAGTGCCTGCGGGTGCTCGCTTGCCCGTCGTTGAGCAGCCTGATGTTGCAACTGTTGACGTATAAAGTCGCGGTTTGACGGGTCCGCCAGACGAATGCGAGGATCCCATTGTGGATGTTTCTCGAACCACGCCAATGTTTCCGGCGCCATGCCGTCCATCGCGATCTTCGGCATCAATTCAGAAAATTGCTTCTCGAAAGTGCGAATCCATCCATCAGTCAGCACAATGTCGGCGTCCAGAATCTCTCCAGTGCCAGGATTGACACGGCTTGGACCAATCGCGGTGCTGATATTGTTATTCAACCAACGCACAAAATTGTATCGCACGTCTTCGGGATCTTTTTCGATGTGTTGACCGGTTTCCATATCCTGCTGGCGTACTTCAATCGCATCAGCAATTCCAATTTGCTCAAACGCCTTGTTCCAATTCAGAATTCCCTGCCTGACCCAGCGTCGGTAACGGATGGGTGTCGTGTGCTCGATGTAGAAAACGATTGGCTTTTTGGGCGGACTCATCCGCAAGCTTTCGTCTCGTTTTTCCAGATGCCATCGATTGATGTAACGAACGTCCGTGTCGTCGGCGTCGTACTTGCCGTAGTCTGAATAAGTGGTCGTGAAGTAGCCAATCCGCTGGTCCGCTTTTCTGGGCGAGTAACCGGGGCTGCCTTCAATCTCACTGATCGAGTAGTGCAACGTTTTCAAATTGCCGTTGGTCATCGGCACTTCAAACGCGATTTCAATGTTCTTTGGAAATGCTTTTGCCTGCTTGATCGTGACCAATGATGACTTGGCTCTCATGCCTCGCCCGAAGAAGACGCTGGCGTTACCAACCAACAGTTGATCGAGGTCAATGACGGGGCCCTGTCTGGGGACGATTGTCAGGATCGGTAGATCCAACAGCACCTTGTCCGTGAACAGTCGGTCGACGGATGCTTTGGATTGTTCATCCGAGCCTTTGACCGCAAGGTTCTCGGCGACCAGGGCGACTCGTTTTCCATAGCGTTTCCAATATACATAAAACGAATCTGACTGAAGCCCTGCGAACAGTTCACCACCCGACACCGTTGGCGCAATGAAATGCCGGGTTGATGGGCTGGCGAAGTCACGAGGAAGCTGGGCCAGCATCTGACCATCAGCCTCACGCTTCCACAGTCGATAAAACGGGCTGCCGCCCCCTTGGACCTCGATCTCCTCATAGTCTTCGGTCACTTCCTCAAGCGAGGGGAAATCGAAGAAACCGTTCTTCTTTTTCTTCGTCTCGGAAGTCGATTCGTCAGCCACGGTGACCGCAGAAAGGCTCAAGCCGAACGCGATTACAACCAGACTTGTGGCAATATTTCGAATTGAAATTGACTTGGACATCCGGGTTTCCTTGGTGAGGATCTGAGTTTTTGAGGGTGCCGCTCAACGCATTCGTAACGGCTCGCTGATGATTGGAGAAAAGTCGCCACCCTGCACAGACTTTCCAAGTTACGCAATCAGAAGCTTCAAAACGTAAATTATTCTAAGCGTTACGGCTCCAATTCCAAACAATGGCGGCAAACGGGACCGAATGAGCGTACCGATTCCCCGTGTTTTGCGGGTCATGCGGAATTAGTCGCAAGCAAACGAGTTGTCGGGACACGCCTTAACGACACCGATCGCCAACTGTTAAACCAGCGAATTCACGTCGAATCTGCTATCTTGAACACCCGACGAGGTTCGCAAGATGGCCCGCGACGAATCGTCATTCCCGCAACATCGATTAAGTCAGCCAATGAGTCAGGGATTCGAAATCGCGTTTGACCGCCCGTGGTTTCTGCTTCTATTTGCGCTGCTGCCGGTCGTCTGGGCAATGGGCTTTCACAGTCTGGCCGGTCTTGGCCGTTGGCGGGGGGCTTTTGCATTGCTGCTTCGTTCGCTGGTGATGACGCTATTGATTCTCGCATTAGCCCAAATGCAGGTCAGGCAGACGACCGATCGCCTGACTGTGATTTTTCTTCTCGACCAGAGCGATAGTATTCCTGCTGCTCGTCGGGGAATGATGCTGGACTATGTTTTTCGTGAAGTTGAAATTCATCGTCGCGACTCGGCAAAAGATCTGGCAGGGGTGATCGTTTTTGGAGGCACCGCCAAGATTGAAGCGGCCCCTTACGACGGGAAGCTTCCGCTGATTGATCGGTTGGAGTCATCGACCGATTTGAAGACTGATTCGACCAGTCTGGAAGCTGCTTTGAAGTTGGCGAAGGCTTCGTTCCCGGAAGACACGGCGCGCCGAGTCGTGATCGTGTCCGATGGAAATGAGAATCTTGGTGACGCTTTGTCGCTTGCTCAATCGATGGCCGAAGATGGAATTGGAATCGATGTGGTGCCGGTTGAACTTTCTGCGAAATCAGAAATCGCGGTCGAAAAGATTGTGCTGCCGTCCGACTTGAGAAAAGGTCAGGCCTTCGAGGCTCGGATCGTGATCAATAACCAGACCGATACGCCAGACGAATCGGTTCAGCCCGCGACTGGGAAACTGCGTCTGACGATGGGATCTTCTCAGTCGAATGAGCTGATTGCCGAACAGCAAATCACCTTGCAACCGGGTAAGAACATTCATGGGTTCAAACATCAGCTTGAGCGGGCCGGAGTATTTACGCTTGATGCGACCTTTGTGCCAGACGACCCGGGCGTTGACGCGATTGAAAATAACAATCGAGCTTCGTCGTTCGCGCACATTCGGGGCAAGGGCAAGGTGCTGCTGATTGAGGACGGATTTCATCAGGGAGAGTTTCAGCATCTGATCGAGCGACTGCAAGCCAGTTCGATCGAGGTGGATTTGATGCCGTCAAACAAACTGTATACGTCTGCGGCAGAGTTGCTTCCGTATGATGCGATCATCCTTGCGAATCTTGCTCGGGCCACCGGTGACGATGGGGAAAGTCCCGAGCTGGCCGCGTTCAGTGACTCTCAGATCAAAATGCTGGTCGACAATTGCGAACAGATGGGATGCGGGATCGTGATGCTGGGGGGGGATCGCTCGTTCGGAGCTGGAGGATGGTCAAACACGCCACTCGAAAAGGCGATGCCCGTCGACTTTCAGATCAAAAACGACAAAGTTTCTGCTGTCGGAGCGCTCGCGATGGTCATGCACGCATCGGAAATGGCCAACGGAAACTTCTGGCAGATCAAAATCGGCGAGGAAGCGCTGAAAGTACTCGGGCCCATGGACTATTGCGGCGTGGTCGACTGGAGCGACATCCGTGGTAACCCGAAATGGCTATGGAAGCTTCCCTCGGGAGTCGACCGCGTCTTTCAGAATCGAAACCGAATGCTGGGGATGATCAATAAAATGACGCCGGGCGACATGCCTGACTTCAACAAACCCATGAGACTGATGCTGGCCGGCTTGAAGCAGGCGAACGCATCTATGAAACACGCAATCATCATCAGCGACGGCGATGCGACTCCCCCGACGAAAGCCCTGTTGCGTTCATACGTCCAGAACAAGATCAAAATTTCAACTGTTGCAGTGGGGACGCATGGTCCGCCCGGAAGCACTCCCTTGCAACGAATCGCTAAAGCGACTGGCGGCAAATACTGGGTCGTAAAAGATCCTCGTGCTTTGCCCAAGATTTATCAGCGAGAAGCTCGGCGGGTGGCCAAACCCGTGATCAAAGAGTCGAAGACCGGCATGAGCGTGGTGCCAACATCAGCTGCTGCAACTCACGAGATTCTGAAGGGGCTCGATCCTGCGAGCTTGCCATCGTTTTCAGGCTATGTCATGACGACGGTCAAACCAAGCAATCTGGTGCAACAGTTGTGCCTGTCGAGTGAGCCGGCAAACGACAAAGGTGAAAACTCGACTCTGTTGGCGTCGTGGCGATATGGAAATGGGCGTACCGTTGTGTTCACCAGCGACGCGGGGCATCGTTGGGCAAATAGCTGGTATCAGAGTGATCAATATGACAAGTTTTTCGCTCAGATGATTCGTTATGCCATGCGTCCGGTGACTCAGTCGGCCAACTTCACGGTCGCCTCGGAGGTGAAAGATGGCGTGGCCAGGGTCGTGGTCACCGCGTTGGACGACAATGATGAACTTCTCAATTTCCTGGACATGTCAGGGCGTGGCATTGGCCCGGACCAGCAGGGCTTCGATCTCAATTTCGATCAGGTCGGCCCCGGTCGGTATGTGGCCCAGCGCCCCGTCGGCGGTTCGGGGAATTATTTGTTTTCGCTGTTTCCCGGCGAAGGCTACCGTCGGTTGACATCAGGTTTTAATATTCCATGGTCGTCCGAATACTCGGATCGTAAGGCGAATCTTGCCCTTCTCAGTTCGCTCGCTCGTTTTGAGCCTCGCGGAGGTGAGTCGGGTGAGTTGCTCGATGGCTCGCTGACTCGGACGGGCTTGAAGCAACTGCTTGAGACAAACACGTTTCGCCCAACGTTGTCCGCTGCGATTGGTATCGAGGACATCTGGCCATTGTTGCTGGTTGTCTGCAGTGTCGCGGTGTTTGCTGATGTGTTCGTGCGTCGAGTCGCAGTTTCATTCGAGTGGTTAGGGAATTTCTGGCGATACCTGAAGTCGTTCGTGGTTTCCCAGCAGCCGGAAACAGCCGCCCCTTCCTTGTCGCGGTTGCAAAGCCGAAAACAGCAGATAGAAAAAGAGATTGAACAGCGACGTGCCGCAACAAAATTTCAGCCGGACGCGGATGATGGCGTGGCGTCTACCAGTGGCAAACAACAGTTGGATAACGTGTTGGCCAGCGAGATCGAAAAGACACCCGCGGCGCCACCAAAGATTCGACGTGATACATTAAAGCCAGACGACGAAACTTCGTACACATCGCGTCTGTTGGATGCGAAACGCAAGGCTCGTGAAAAGCAAAAACGTAATCAAGATCCGTCCGGCCCATCAGAATAAATGCGCGACGGATTCGCGCAACATCGGGAACCCAGAAGAGAACATTCATGACCGACCAAACTGATTTTCAGCAGCAGGCCGAAAAATTCCGAGATCGCTACCAGGCCATTCGAGCTGAAATCGGTAAAGTGATTGTCGGGCACGACGAAATCGTTCACGGTGTCCTCACCTGCCTGATGATCGGTGGGCACTGTCTGTTGGAAGGAGCACCGGGTCTGGGAAAAACGCTGTTGGTGCAGACGCTTTCGAAAACGCTCAGTCTGGATTCCAATCGTATTCAGTTCACGCCCGATCTGATGCCCGCGGACATTCTGGGTACGAATATGATTGTCGAAGACCAGCACGGAAAACGCTCCTTTGAGTTTCAAAAGGGGCCACTGTTTACGCAGATTTGCCTTGCCGACGAAATCAATCGAGCGACGCCCAAAACGCAGTCTGCGATGTTGGAGACCATGCAGGAGGGAACGGTTACCGTCGGAGGTCACCAGTATCAGCTGGAAAAACCGTTCTTTGTTCTCGCGACGCAGAATCCTATCGAACAGGAGGGGACGTACCCGCTTCCGGAAGCTCAGCTTGATCGATTTCTGTTCAAGTTGATTGTCGGATATTCAAATCGAGAAGAGCTCGCCGAAATTCTGGACCGCACGACCCGAGGAGTGAAGATTGAATCTCAACCGGTGATGGACGGTCAGGAGATTCTTCAATGGCAGGAGCTGGTCCGACAAGTCATTCTTGCGGATCACCTTCGGGATTACATCGTTCGTTTGACGCTGGCGACTCATCCCGATGGTCCGCATGCGGTCGACATCACCAATCAATATCTTCGCTGGGGCGCGAGCCCACGAGGTGCACAAACAATCGCGCTGGCGGCCAAGGTGCGGGCTTTGCTGGAGGGACGATTCAACGTCAGTTTTGAAGACATTCGACGAGTCTTCCTCCCCGCAATGCGCCATCGAGTTATTCCAAACTTTGAGGCTCAGGCGGAAAGCGTGACCAGCGATCAAGTGCTGTTGGAAATTCTTGATCGAGTGCCCGAGAAGGCTGACAATGCCTGAGACCGTAAAAACGCCAAGCTCCAATGAATTGCTGCCGCCAGCGTTGCTCGCAAAGCTGGAACGGATGGAGCTGGTCAGCAGAAAAATATTTCGCGGCCGCATGAAGGGTGAACGCCGCAGTATGCGGAAAGGGCAAAGCGTTGAGTTCGCTGACTTTCGCAACTACGTCCCGGGCGACGACCTGCGGTTTGTTGATTGGAATTTATACGCAAGACTGGACAAATTGTTTCTGAAGCTGTTCCTTGAAGAAGAGGATCTGCATTTTTACACCTTGATCGATGTCAGTGACTCGATGGATTTTGGCACACCGACCAAACTTCAATACGCGAAACAACTGGCCGCTGCTTTGGGGTACATCGGTCTTTGTCGAAGTGACCGGATCAAAATCGAACCGCTCGACGCGGTTGCGGCTCCAGCTGCCCCGGTGCTGCGAGGACGAGGCCAGGTCTGGCGGATGGTCGAGTACTTGAATCAGTTGGAATCGTCGTCCAACGCACCGCTTGTCGACAGCGTGAAGGGTTTCTGTTCTCGAAACACTGGCAAAGGTGTTGTTGTGTTGATTTCTGACTTGATGGACAAGGCGGGCTACGAAGCGGCGTTGAAGTATCTTGTTGCGAGGAATCTGGACATTTATGTGATCCATGTTTTGTCTCAAGAGGAGATCGATCCGGATGTCAGCGGTGACTTGAAGTTGGTCGATTGCGAAGACAATGACTTCACCGAAATTTCAGTCAGTCAACGCCTGCTGGATCGTTACCGGAAGAATCTGGCAGCCTTTATCGAACAGGCGCGAGACTTTTGTGCACGTCGGGGTATCGTCTACACGATGACCAGCACAGAACGATCGGTCGATCGACTTGTTTCGAGGTATCTGCGACAGCGAGGGCTGGTGCGTTGAGCTTTTTCGACTTGAGCACAATTCCCTGGTACCAGTGGTTAATCCTGGGCGTCGTTCCGCCACTGATTTTTCTGCTGTATTTTCTCAAGCTGCGTCGCGTTCCCCTTCAGGTTCCCAGCACGTTTCTGTGGGCTCGAACGATCGAAGACATGCACGTTAACAGCATCTGGCAAAGGCTCAGAAGTAACTTGTTGCTGATGTTGCAGATTCTGGCCGTGCTGCTGTTGGCATTGTCATGTTTGCGTCCCGGTTGTCGCAGCGAAAAACTGGCGGGCGATCGTTTCATTTTTGTAATCGATCAGTCGGCAAGCATGTCGGCAGAAGATCTTCCTTCTGGAAAAAGTCGACTTGAAGAAGCGAAAAGTCTTGTCAAGGAAACGATTGACCGGATGAGCGGAAACGACGTCGCGATGTTGATCAGCTTTTCAGATCGAGCGATTGTTCAACAGTCGTACACGACCAACAGAACACTGTTGAAACGGAAGGTCGATCTGATTCAGCAGACCGAGCGTTCAAGTGATATTTCTGAGGCGTTGACTGCCGCCTCGGGGCTGGCGAATCCGGGGCGAACAAGTGACCGTGAAAGTCAGATCGACATGCAGGTGGCAGAAGGTCGGGAGGCGGTTCTGCAGATTTACAGTGACGGTGGAGTGAAAGAAGTTCCAAGATTCTCTTTTGGAAAACTCACTGCGGAGTACTTCCCAATCGGCGCGTTCGATCCACCAGCGAATGTCGGGGTCACTGCGTTCTCGCTGAATGATCAGTTGCAGAGCGATGGGCAGATCGAGGTATTCACTCGTTTGCAGAACTCCGGCCTGGACGACACGACGGTTGACGTTTCTTTGTATGTGGATGATCAACTGTTTGACGCTCGAGCGGATGTTGATGTGCCGGGACTTGGTTCTGCCGGTGTCAACTTTGATCTGTCAGGTTTGTCGGGAAGAATCGAGCAATCAATTCCGATTCGTTTGCAGATTGATTCGCCCGACCTATATGCTCAAGACAATCAGGCTCACTGCGTTCTCAATCCACCACGTCTGTCAAACGTCTTGATCGTGAGTGAGCAGGAAAAATATCTGCGGTTGGCAGCGGAGACGGATCGCGCCGGAAAACTGGCGCAGGTTCGGTTCGAGTCCCCCGCTTTTTTGAACGACTCGGAATACGAGAGGCAAACGACACTCGGTTTTTTTGATCTGATTATTTATGACCAGTGCCGTCCTGAAGCAATGCCGGCATGTAATTCCGTGTTTTGGGGCGTGGTTCCGCCCGACGGAAATTGGAAAAGCGTAAAGCGTACGGAGGTGACGCCCGTCGTTGATGTGAACAACGCGCATCCGTTGATGCAGGCGGTTCAGATGACGACGGTAAACGTGCTGGCAAGCAACTTGATTGAAGGGCCGGTTGGAAGTGTCTCGCTGGTGGATTCGATCGACGGTTCCGTCATGATGCTTGCTCCCAGGGGCGGGTTTCTGGATCTGGTCATCGGGTTTCCTCTGGTTGAGTATGACGAATCCGGAGAAGCAAGTGTGAATACGGATTGGCCTCGCAAGCTTGGTTTCCCAATCTTCATGCAAAACCTGTTTGTTTCGCTTGGCGGTCAATCGCAGTTTGCTCAGTCGTTTAATCGGAAGCCGGGGCAGTTGCTGAACTTTCGCTCCCGCCTGCCCTACCCTGAAGTAGACATTGCTTCGCCTGACGGGAAAACTGAAACGTTGCAGGCGCGTGCAGATAACTCATTCGTGTTTTCGAAAACAGAGAAATCGGGAATCTATGAAGTCAGGCCAGCCGATTCAAAAGAAATTGATCAGTTGATCGCCGTGAATTTGCTCGATCGGCGGGAAAGCGATCTTTCCGTGACCGAGAAAATGGAACTCGGCTTCGTTGAAATTGAAGGAACTCGTACTCGTATCCCTGCGCGGCGCGAGTTCTGGCCATGGATTGTGTTGCTGGCGATCATCGTGCTGATGATTGAGTGGTTGATCTATAATCGTCGAATTCTGATTTGACAATTGACTGTCAGCGCAAGTCGCTCAGACAAGCAACAAAAAAAGCGTGGCGATTCAAAGATGCGCCACGCTTTCGTATTTTCGTTTTCAGCAAGCTGTACTGAAATGATTCGCGATTACGCTCGGCGACGTCGTGATGTCGCTGCGGCCAACCCAAGCAGCAAAGCCAATGCCGATCCGGGTTCCGGAATCGCCACGACGACTTCTGTGTCGAAAAACACGTTCGTGCGAGTGAAGCTTTGAATGAGCGCGGGAGGAACATCGGTGACGGGAGTCTGGTTGCTTCGATCGGAAATTTCAAAGTCCCAGTTTCCAATGACGCTCTGAAGGGTATTGGAGGCTCCGGAATCGTTGGTCGCGAAAATCGAAAACAAACCAACGTCTCCGTTTTGAGCACCACTTGCGGCGTAGACCGGCAGGAAAGATCCATCCTGGGTGTTCAGGGTTGGTATGACTTCGTCGTCTGATGTCGCAAGAGCAACTCCCCAGAGTGAATCGCCATCGTCACGAAAGCGGTAGGAACCTGAGAAATTTGACGAGTCGCCGTCTCCGTCCACGTTTTGATTATCAATTCCACCGTTCCCTGATTCGTCGATAATTCCGACTCGCTCAAACAAGGTCGCAACTCGGTTGGTCTCTCGGTGACGAACTCGGACGGTCAAGTCGCTCAGATGGCTATGCGTCAATCCTTCAATCGTGAAGAAGACGTCGACGATCGGACCGGTGTCTCCGGGGTCAATGTCAGCAGCGGTAATCGTAACCGTGCTGATTGTCGTGTTTTCGCTGTTCGACAACGCTGGGTCGTGTTCAGGGATACTTTTGACTGACGCGTCACCACTGCTTTTGGCGAGGTCGGCCGATGCAATACCGGCAAATATTCCAGATGCCAAAACAATAAAGCTAAACGCGAGTGCTTGTTGTCTGATTTTCATTGTCAATCCTTTAGTTGTTGGGTTGCCGAGGTGAATTGCCAAGACACAGCAAATGAAAATCACCAAGGTGAGCGGCAACATCGATTCTTCAGCCCGCGTAAATTACCATTTCGGTAAAAGCTGGGCAATCCGTACAGCCAAAGCTGACAACTTTTTTAAGACGGATTGATTGAGCCGAAATCGTGCTTGCAGACGCTTGCAAGCATAAGCTGTCGTGATCAACCGCGAAAACGTACCGCTTCCCGACACGCACCTGATTGATGGTAAGTAAACATGGAAGATTAGCCCGGACATTTCATCTGGGAGGTAGGCCGAAACACACAAACCATATCCCTGCCGGAACTTCGGTCTCGGATTTGTTGCCGTCGAGAACGACAGGCTGTTTTTGA
>CAYXWX010000091.1:0-18444 GCA_964468915.1 uncultured Pirellulaceae bacterium | reverse complement strand
GCCCAGCGCGACCCTTGCCCAGCGCGTGTTGGTTTCCGCTACGTTGTGTTTATATTCGAGAGATAACGCCGGCCCAGGAGGCGATTTCTTGATACAGAAGCTGCAATGACGTTGAGCGGCTTGTCAGCCGGCTCTTTTTCGAGGTGCCCGGTTGGCTGGGTGAGTCAGGTCTCTGAACGCGTCGATTATCTTTCGGCGGGAGGATTGAGCGACATCGCGATTTCCATCACACGACGCGATTTCTCGTTTCAGGATGGCCCTGACTGCCGGTGCTACGTTGCTGAACACGATTTCGCGAACGGTGTCCGATTCGGGCTTCAAAGCTGGCGCCCAGCATGCGGTGCTGACACGAGTGAGCAAGACCCGGATTTCCTGATCGGGCATGTGAATCAGAAAGTCCAACGATTCGCTCGATTGACATGGTTCGACCTTCGGCGATGCCGGTTTTCGTGATGGGTCTCGGTTGGTACGCGTATCTGAATCCGTGCGAGAAGGTGGTTTCAAATGGATTTCAAGCAACGATGATGCTCGCTCAAGATCTTCATTCGACGTTGTTGTTCGGGCGGCTGTTGCCAGCAATTGTTGCGCATCGTTTGTTTCCAAACGGGACAGCAATTCGATCACCTGGTCACCTCGTAACGCAGAGAATACCGCAGCAGCATCGTTTAAAGTTCCAGATTGATTCACATGCTGCTCCTTTCCTGTCGGTTGGTGTTGAAGTGTTGTTTCTGAGCATTCAAGCAGATTCGGGACTTCGGCTGATCCGGATAATTTCACAGGCCGGTATCAAGGTCGCGAAAACACTGCCGTAACTTTGCAAACCGGAGAGCTTTCAAAAACAGTCTTTCAATTTGAGCGTTATCAAGATCCAGCCAAAGTTCCGACATGGCAGGGGTTTGGGTGTTACTGCCTGCGTCCACAATGAAATTTCCGGGCTAAAATGATCCGGGGACACCAAAGATTCTCGCCTTTGTTGCGTTTGAACTTCTCGAAACTGGTTTGCTGGTTTCTGGTGAATCTTTGGCTGGCTCGACGGTGGGCGTTGTTTCACCTGGCTTATTTGGTCTTGGGAAAGTTTCATCAGATTTGGCAAGAGGCTTTGTCGGTTGGGCAGCGAGTTTCTTCGCAAGGGACGGAGGTAGATTCAATGTCGTTGTCCGCAAGCGAGGTTTGGTCGCTTTGATGTTTGTGGAATGCGGGTCATTTGAAAGTCGATTGGGCTGAGTTCTTTCGATATTCTTCTGAAACGAGGCTTGCGCGATCACGTTTCCTGATTCCGCATGATCGTGCTGGTCGCCTGCCATGCTTTTGGCATCAGGTTTTTTTCCGGGCAGAACATTAATCGATTGACCGCATCGCAGAACCCCACCACTGCTTGTTTTAAACACTGGGATCAACGTGATTGATTTTCGGACACTGCCCATTTTCTCCCAGGGAATCCACACGCTGTAGGAAGCACCAAGGTCAGACCTGCTGTAATGCTGTTGAAAGTTCTCGCGGGGAAATACAAATTTCTTGTCGGCCCCAGCATGATTTTGATCCATGTGAGCCGGGTTGGATTCGTCGTAACCGTAGACGATCAGTTCGCCGTCAGCCTTGATTGGATCGTTGTTCGAATCGTACAGGAAGACTCGGCCGCCAAAACCTTTGACGGACGGAACGCCCGGCTTTTCGTAGACAGAATCTTTCCAGATGACGGCCATCGATACAGGGTCGGATTCGAACTGCTTTTCCTTGCCGCCGGCCATCGCAGCGATGGGACTCCAGCCTTTTATGTTCGATTTGATGCCCGCGCAACCCAGACTTGTAAGAATCAAAGCAGCCAGACAACTGATTGTCAGGTAGGACTTCATGTTTTATTCCTCAACCAGGTTGGCGGTTCGGACGGATGAACCGGTTCGCTCAGCAAAGTCATCAAACGACTCTCGCATCGCGTTAGGTCGCATTTTGTTTTTCAAGCGAGCGGATGCCTGACGAATTTTGTCGAAAGAGGACGGTTTTCGTTTTGCAGTGGGGCCGGCTTCTTGCGTGTCGCCTTGCCGGTCCGAGAACGGAATTCCGGGAGCGATTTCCTGGCCAAGGGGAGCGTTCGGGTAAGCACCTTGCGGATCGTAATCAGGGTAAATCGTTTCCGTGTTCTGTCGGAAAGATTCTTCGCTGTTATAGTCGGTGTTCCCATAGACCTCGGCGACATCACACAGGCACCAGTGCATGCGATCGATTTCGTCTCGATTCTGTTTTTCGAGCGAGTGTTCGTCGTCGACAAGGTAGGGTGTCATGACGATCAATAACTCAGAACGACTTGCTGAATCTGTTTCGAATTTAAATAGTGGACCAACGACTGGAAGATCGGACAGAATTGGGATGCCGCGTTCCACATGAGTCTTGTCTTCCTGCACCAACCCTGAAAACACGATCGTCTGACCTGACTTGGCCATCACGGTCGTTTGTGCCTGAGTGGCCAGAATTTGAGGTGAACGGATGACGTTTCCATTATCATTGACGAAAATCGGAATGCCGGTTTCTTCCGGGCCAACGCTGGACTTGGTGGCGTTGACAAACATGACGATCATCCCATCGGGGCTGACTCGCGGTGTGATTTCCAGAATGACGCCAACGTCCGTGAATTCGACGTTGTTGGTGACACCAAAGTTGCTTTGCGTTACACCCGTGATCCGAGGAACCTCGGCTCCAATCGAGACACGACCTTGCAGATTTTCGAGCGTCATGATGTGAGGCTTGCTCAGGACTCTGACACATTGCTTGTTTTTCAGTGCTCGAAGCAAGATGTTGATTGACTCATTGCCGGCAGATAAAACCAGTCCACCATAGCCCAGCTCGCTGTTGATGCGGCCTGTGCCAAGATTCGACAACGCTTGTCCGGCGAGCGTTTCGCGAAGGGAAGCTTTTTGGTTCGAGGTGTTTTGACCATTAAAGTCAAATCCGTTACCTGCGGATATCTCCTCGCTCATCAGATCGAACACGGTGCCTCGATCAAACAGCAGCGAGTCCTGGATGCCGACGTCAACGCCGAATTCCTCAACTGAATCCAGATCAACTTCGGCGATCATGACCTTGACCTTGACCATGGGCGGCCGTCTATCGAGTGCTTGAATGACTTGCTGCAGTTCCATGTAGTACTCTGGCAACGCGCTGACAATCAGGCTGTTGCTGACAACCTCGGGAACGACAATGACCTCGCGATTGGTCTGATTCACACCACCAAGGGCTCGAGGGTCTTCGTCGTTGACGCTCGCTCGAGTCTCCAGCCACGTATTGATGGCTTCCGAGACATCCAAAGCCGGGGCATTGCTCAGGCGATACACAAATACGCGGCGCTGATTGACCTCGGCTTCGTCCAGACGGTTCAGCAGGTCTTCGACAACCTGAAGATCTCCCGCCGGGCCGGAGGCAATGATCGTGTTGGTCCGAGGGTCGATGCTGAAGCGGAGATTGACCAGCGTCGCCCCATCGGTTGCCGACGTACCCTGGAGGGGCAGCTGACTCAGATTGCTGATGCCCTGCCCTGCCTGGCCACCCGCGAAGCCTCCCTGTTGCTGATTGTTGGCGCTGTTGAACAGGTTGTTCAGCATGTCCAGTAGTGTTTCCGCGTCGCCATTGATGATCTGAAAAACTTTGATTTGCGTTTCCGCGGCGGGAATGGTATCCAGTTGAGCGATCAAAGCTTCGATCAGCGCCATGCTTGCTTCCGGGCCGGTCACGATCAGCGAGTTACTGTTTCGGTCGGCGGTAACGCGAACATCGAACATGATTCCGCCATCAATATCCTGTCCGTCGCGACTGATTGTCCGAAGTTGCAACATCGCGGAACGAAGACGTGATTGTTCGGGCGACGCGTTCTCGTTGGCCGTTTGAATTCCCTGCGTTTGCTGGTTCGGATTGAAACCCTGTCCGGCATTTGGTTGTTGACCGTTGATGGCATCCTGTAAAACAATCGCCATGTCTTCAGCAAGCGTGTTTTTCAATGGGAACACCCGCACGACATTGACCGCTTTCGATTTGTCGATGTCCAGCTCGCGAACCAACTGGGCAGCTTGAGCAAGAAACTGGGGGGCTCCTCGGACAATCAAGCTGTTGCTGCGAAAGTCAACGATCGTCGTGACGGGGGCCGAAGGTAGTTGGTTGTCGCCATCGCCCTGGTTGGCCTGACTGAAGTAAGTATCCAATCGAGTCTTCGCATCGGCGGCCGAGATATGCTGCAGCTTGAACGTGCGGAAATCGGATTCAACTTCATCTTCGGTTTCCACATCGATTGCACTCACGATCTGACGAACGACATCGATCGCACCCGCCTGACCAACCACAAGCAGCGAGTTTGGAGAGTCCAGAGGTGTGATGGAAGCTTTGCCGTTGCCGGCTGCGTAATTTTCGTCGTAAAGAGCCTGGACATCTTCAGCGATCGAATCGCTTTGGACGTTGGACAGAAGAATCCGTTGTGTCGCCGGCTGAGACTGCGCGGCGTTGGCGGACAGCTCTGCGATCGCTCGTTTGACAAGCTCAACATCATCCTTGTCACCGACGAGCGTGATGATTCCCGTGGCCGGGTCAACGTCGACTTTTACTTTGTTCTTTATGCCTTGAGCAGCGCCTTGATCGCCCGGCTCAAGTGTTGTGGACTGCTGGACATTTTCATCTGGTGGCAGGATCGCGGTCGACCGGTTCGCCTGACGGGATGTAAAAGACGCTTGAGCGGTTCGTTCAAATTCGTCGGGGTTGACGGACGTCGAGTTCGCTGAAAATGCTGTTGAGCTTATGCTGGGGTTCAGCGGTCGAAAAGTTATTTCGTTATTGACATCTGTCTTGGGTACATCTGATGTGGTCACCTTCACGGCGTTTTGAATCAGATGATTCAATCTGCTGGACGTCTGGTCCTGTGAATCCGCGCTCGACGGAGTGAAGCCGATGTTCACGACGGTCGCGATACATGCGGCGGCAATAAAGGTCGATGGGCGATATCCAGACATTTTCGGTCCTGCTGGGACACGGATTACAACTTGCGGAAGACGCATGTTGAACGGGCCGATGCCGAACCGAGAGCGGGGATCCTGGTCCGTACTTGGATCACATCGACAACCTTTGTCCAATCGTTTCACGTTTATTGAACCGGAGAACCGGAATAACACGAATAGTTTACCAGCCGTGTTAAACTGGGAAGTGGCGGGCAACTTTGCGGCCATGGTGGTGAAATGGTTGACACTCCAAGCGTGCGCGCGTAGCCTGACAGCACTTTTGATGGAAATATGACGAGGGTTTCATGAGTTTTGATTTTCCCGCCCAACCCCAGCGACAGGTGCGCCCACGTGGGGGTGGCTGCGGCCGCTTGGTTTTCATGATGATCATCATGTTTGCCGTCTACTACATGTTCTCCGCTGGTAGGCCTCGGCAGCAGAACCCACAACGCGGAATCGGCGGCCCTGGGGATATTCTTGCGCCGGATCCAACAGAGAACGATCGCGATCGAATCAAGCGTGATATCTTTGGCGATGGAACAGTTCCTTCGGCCGAAAATCAGCAAGGGACGAATCGCAAAATGCCGTCAACTGGCCGCTCTGGTTCGAATCGTGGTTGGGAAATGGAAGACGTTCCGTCGGGCAAAACGTCGGAGAAGGACTTTCGCAACGACAGCAGATTACCTTCGCCATCCGATTCGAATTCTCGTTCAAAAAACGATTGGTCCATTGATGACGTCGACGGCACGACCGCAGAGGCTGTTCCCGCAACACAAAAACAGGTGCCACCGAAAAAAGCCAAAAGCGATTGGACTCTGGAAGAGGTTGACTGACTGCGATTGAAATCAGCTGGCGATCAAATCGGAATTCACGGGGCAGATTTCCTCGATTCGCGCGAGTTCGTCGTCGCTGAAACTGAGGTTCTCGATGGCACCAACACAATCAATCACCTGAGACTTCTTGCTCGCGCCGATAATGATCGATGTCATGCGAGGATCTCTTAACGCCCACGCGATCGCCATTTGGGCCAGACTTTGATGGCGATTCTGAGCGATCTCATGTAGAGTGCGTATCGTTGCCACCAAGTCATCGGTGATGACTTCGGGCTTGAGGAAATGGCCGAGTGCGGCTCGGCTGTCTGCGGGGATGCCGTCGAGGTATTTGTTGGTCAACAGGCCTTGCTCTAATGGCGAAAATACAGCGCAGCCACTGCCGATGTGCTCGAGTGCATCCAGGCGATGATCGGTTTCTATGTGACGGTCGAACATGGAGTAGCGCGGCTGGTGAATCAGGCACGGAGTTCCAAGGTCGTTCAGAATTGCTGAAGCGTCGTGCATTTGCTGGCTGGAATAATTCGAGATGCCTACGTACTGCGCTTTGCCCTGACGGACAATCGCGTCCAACGCGGCCATCGTTTCAAAGAGTGGAGTTTCTGGATCGAATCGGTGGTGATAGAAGATATCGACATACTCCAACCCCATCCGTTTCAGACTCTGGTCAATACTGGCCATCAGGTATTTTCGACTTCCCCATTCGCCATACGGCCCGGGCCACATGTCGTATCCGGCCTTTGAGGCGATGATCAGTTCGTCTCGATAGGGACCAAAGTCGGACGCGAGCATTTTGCCAAAATTTTCTTCCGCCGATCCGTAGGGCGGCCCGTAATTGTTGGCAAGGTCGAAATAAGTAACGCCCAGATCGAAGGCCGTGCGAGCCATTTCAATCGCAGTATCATAATCGTCTTGGTGGCCGAAGTTGTGCCAGAAACCCAACGAAACGACGGGCAGCTTCAAACCGCTTCGACCGCAGCGGCGATATTGCATTGATTCGTATCTGTTTCCGGCAGCTGTGTAGGACATCGAGATAACCCTTGAAGTTATTAACCATCGTCAGTTCGCATGTTACCATGCCAATCAGGTTTTGAAATCTGGACCGGGCACAGCGAGTGGCTCATCCAACCTGAAGTGAGTGTTTTTCTGGGTGCCATGCTCACGCGAAGCATGAGCATACTTACGCTTCGCGTAAACATGGCACACGTCAATTCAGCTCTGAAGGACCCAGTTATCGCCAATCCCAGAACTCGCTGCAGCGGCTTCTAAGCGACCCGCCATCCCCATTTGTTTCAACCGAGCCGTCGGATCGGATCAATGGTCAGCTTTTCACCGTCAGCCAAATGCCCAGCAGGGCCACCAGCGTGCTGAAGATTGCCAGCCACGTTGCTTTGTGGCCGTGGATGATCCAGACGACGGGGATTGCAAACAGAGGGCATGTCGAAAGCAGGGTCTGAGCAATTGCCAGGTTGTCTCCGTTGTAGGCGATCTGGCACATCCAGATACCAAGCCACGTCCCAAGTGCGGTTGCGGCCAGCAATTTTTTTGCGTCCTGTGCTCTGAACAGCGACTGGAAGGATTTTCGGTGCTTTGATTGTGCCAACAAAATCATGGAAGTGATGACCGCTGCGATCAGCAGGCGGATCACGGTTGCCTCCAATGGCGTGCAGGTTTGCATTCCCAGTGATGAAAACAATCCTCCTGCTGCCTGGCAAAACGCGCCGCCGATCCCACACAGCAATCCTGCGGAAAATGTCCCGGGGACAAGGCCGGGAGCTTCGGTGTGTCCGCGTCGATCCGACACGACCGCAATAATTCCCGCCATGGTCAAGGAAATGCCCAGGATCACGGTCCAGCCGAGTTGTTGGTCGAGAAACTGGTAGCCCAGAAGGGTTGCGAACAGCGGGCTGAAACATGCGACGATAAACGAGCGACGAGCCCCCAGAATTTGCAGGCTGCGAAAATAGAGCGTGTCACCAATGACAAGTCCTGCGATTCCACTCAGGCCAATCCATCCCCACGCTGGAATGCTGGTGGTGAAGTCGAAGTTGCCCATCGACGTGGCCATCACCGACCAATGCAGCAACAGAAACAGCAAACCCAAACAGTTTTTGCAAGCGTTTAGCGCGAGGGCCGATAGCTTGATGTCGCCCCACAGCATGGCGGAGAAAGTCCACAGCAGAGCCGCGACCAGAGCAGCCAGTTCACTTGTTTGCATCTGTCAGCGATCTCGCCGCGATGGACGTCAAGAGTCAAAAGTTTCCAGCCCGCCGGTTACGCTACGATCGTGTCAAAGCGACATCACCCATGTCTGCTTGTTCCGGTGCCCCCGGGCCAATTCTCAGCCCGCCCTGCACCGTCAATGGTTTGTATCCTGCAGCCGCGACGACCAGACTGTACGCCATTCCCTTGGGAAGTTGCTCGGGCAGTTTGAAACGTCCGTCACTTCCTGATTCGGTTGAGGTCACCACATCCGATTCTTTACGCTCATTCAGAAACGACCGCAACGGAACGTTCGGCTTGACCACAATCACCAGGCCGTCGTTGATCGGCTTTCCATTGGCCATGTCAACCAGACGACCGGAGACTTCGGCATCGGATTCGTCGACCAGTTTTCCAACGGTCATTTTTCCTTCCAAGGCAACTTCGCCGCGAATTCCAACTACCAGTTGATACTCACCATCGGGAACCCCACGTCGATTGCTGATCTTGACCGTTTTTCGGCCGGACTCGCCGTCATCCCAGTCCTCAAGTTGTTCAATTATGACTTCGCCATCGTTCATCCAGACAGCACTCCACGGAGTTCCGTTGGACAGGTTGTCGTAGTCGAACGATGCGTACACTTCGCTGACGCCTGCTGGAATGGAAAGCGTCGGATTGATCGGGCGACCGTCGCTGGTCACCTGCGTTGAAAACAACAGATTGGAAAACGTCGGCTTCTCTCGCCGAGACGAGGGATCGAAATGCCGGATCGGTTCGACTTTCTGGTTTGGCAGATCGTCTGTGTCGCCCGTTCGATCAGATGCAATTCGCATTCCGGCCTCCTTGAGAAGCGGGATGGCCAGATTGACGGGGCGCAAGCCGTTGATGAAACCGCCAATCGCCATCGGTGTATCTCGCTGATCGATTCGGCCGTCACGGTTGGTGTCCAGAACCGGCCGAGCATCAACGGGAGTCACGCCGGAACCGGCCGCCGCCTGCGTCGGAATGCCAACCAGTCTTCCGTTTTCATTGACACCCGTGCCGCCGCTGTTGCCACCCGCGATCGTTGCGTCCGTCTTGATCCAGGCTCTGGATGCGTTGACGCCTCGCTCTTGAGAGAATCCGGAAACATTGCCTGATGTAAACGTAACAGTTTCGCCGCCGATGCCCGGGTAACCGAAAATCGATAGACGATCACCAAGCTCTAACGTGTCCGAATCTCCCAAGGCGACTGACGGAAGTTTCAGCCGTCCAATCGGCTTGCCTTTGACATCATGTGTGATTCGCATCACGGCCAGATCAAGATCGGCATTGTAACAAACGACTTGAGCGAAATAGCTGAGCGCGGGTGCTCGGTCGGAGCGATCCGTGATGGCGATGCCAAGCCGGTCGGCGGGAGGGGACGACATCCCCATCGCTCGCGGATTGGCAACATGGCAATTCGTCAGCACGATGCCTTGAGGATGCACGATCGTTCCGCTGCCGGTCCATGCGGAGGTCATTCCACCCATGAAGCCTTGTCGCAGAGCGACAATCTGAACCACGGATTTCATCACGTCACCCACACCGCCGCGTCCGGGCTCAGGCAGAGGGTCCAGCTGAGGAAGATTCGTGCGGCGTCTGGAACTTCGTTGGCTGCCGCCAGCAGAACGGCTCTGGTCGTGAGCCTGACCGGCCTGATTCAGGATGGATTCGAAAATGTCAAGCAAACCTGGCATCGGATTCACGTGGGTTCGGGGTGGAGATTTGAGATGGATCGTCGCTTTGCGAAAATTATTTTATAGTGACACGGTCCCCACCGGCAACACTCAGGCCAATGAAAATAAATATCTGCACAGGCTACCCGCTTGATTCGCCCAAAGGCAATTCGATTTCCGCGAGGCGTATTGAACGTTTGCTGCTTCGTGCCGGATACGATGCGATCGCGATGCACTCGGATTGCCCACCAAGTGCTGACGTGCAGATCTCTCTTCATGCGTTCAAAACGGCAGCCGCTTCGACTGAGTTCAAAAAATTGAATCCAGATGGACGGCTTTTCGTGTATCTGACAGGAACCGATTTGCACGGTGGCATCGAAGAGCGTCCTGACTTGGCAGAGAAGGTGTTGGGTTTGGCCGAGAGATTGATTGTGTGCCAGCCTGCTTGTCTGCCGGATCTGCCTGAGCGATGGCGTGCTAGAACGACGGTGATTTACCCAAGCATCCAGTTGCCCGAGTTACTTTCCGTTGAAAAGCCTTCCGTGCGGCTGTTTACCAATGTTGGTCATTTGCGACCGGTGAAGAACCCGCATTTGATGTTTCGTGCATTGCGGCTGATGCCAGATAAGTGTCTGGCGGTTTCGCTTGGTGTCGCGCTGGATCGATCGGATGGACAGCAAGCGCTTATTCATCAACAGCAGGATTCTCGTTATCGCTGGCTGAGTGACTGTGATCGCGCCGAGGCGTTGGCGTGGATGAAAAACTCGATTGCGACGATCAACAGTTCTTTTTCGGAAGGTGGCGCGAACAGTGTTCTTGAAGCGATTCACTTGGGAGTTCCTGTGCTGGCCAGTAACATCGCCGGCAATCGAGGGATTCTGGGCGATGGCTACGGCGGCTACTTTCAGTCGAACAATGCGGATGAGCTCGCAGAATTGATGCACCGATGCTTGAAGGATAACGGGTTTCTCGAAAGTTTGTCTCAACAAATTTCTGCCAGACGAGCTTTGTTTTCAACAAAAAGCGAGATGACTTCGTTTATTAATTTGTTAGACTGCAACTGAGACCTGTCGGACAATCCATCTCAAAATTGAGCCGCTTTTGCATGTGACCTCAGGATCGATTTGGCATGTTTAGATGGCATTTCCGTTCCCCACAGTTGGCGTTAATCAAATAACCGCTTTTTCGTGGACGTTTCGTCTGCAAATTTTTTCAAGTTGCAAGGATAAATAGAAAATGACTCTGAAGGCGCGTGGATCGAAACAAGGAAGTTTACTGTCACATCCGTATCAAAAATTTGAGCAGCGGGCCCTGCTGGCGGGAATTACTTTTACCCCAGCGTCTGGTGAGCTGTTTATCGGTGGGTATGAGGCTGCTAACTCGATTGTCGTTTCAGAAACAGGATCGGGCAGCAACAGGCAAGTCACGGCTGAATTGAGAAGCACATTCAATGGCGTTGCTCAGGTCGATCGTCAGTCGTTTGACGCAAACGAAATCAGTGCCATTGTGATTGTTGCCGGGCCGGGAAATGACACAGTCGAAAATAGCACGGGAATCACCAGCACGATTTACGCAGGTAGCGGCAACGATGTATTGGTGGGTGGCTCGGCACGCGACGTGCTTTTTGGTGGCCACGGAAACGATCGACTGATCGGTAATGGGGGCGACGATGCTGCGTTCGGCTTTACCGGTAACGATTTCTATGACTTGGGCGACGGAGCGGATGTTGTCTGGGCCGACAGCGGGCGCAACGAAATCAATTCGGGCAACGGGAACGACATCGTTTATGGTGGAACTGGAGTGGATATCGTTGACGCAGGCGCGGGTGACGATTCCGTTTTTGGTCTGGCAGGAAACGACCAGCTGGACGGTGGATCGGGCGATGACTTGCTGATGGGACTTGAAGGGAACGATCTTTTACAAAGCGACTCGGGGCGGAATCTCTTGTATGGTGGAGTCGGCGATGACGACATTCGAGGCGGTTCGGGTGACGATGCGTTGGTCGGTGATTTTGGTAACGACACCATTTCAGGTAACGCGGGGAACGATCTTGCTTACGGAGGTGCCGGCGACGATACGATCCGAGGCGGCGATGGAACGGATTGGCTTTTCGGTCAAGACGGAATCGATCGGGTCTTCGGCGATGCTGGATTCGATCTGGTGATGGGAAATGCCGGCAATGACCTCGTCGATGGTGGCAGCCAAAACGACGATGTCTACGGCAATGAAGGCAACGACCGCTTGTATGGACGTGCGGGCATCGACAATGTTTTTGGTGGAGCCGGAAGTGACTTGCTGATCGGCGGTAGCGGAGCGGATCAATTGCGGGGCGAAGCTGGCAATGACGAACTGCATGGTGGTCAGGATTCATCCGGAACCATTCTTGGTGACAACTCGCCCGACCGCATCGATGGCGGGTCGGGGCAGGATGTTGTTCGTTACGCCGCCGCACAAAGCTCGTACGATGTTTCGAGAAAAGGCGCGACCGGTTTCACGGTTGACGATCGAAGAACTGGCAGGACCGGCAGCGATGATACGCTGATTGGTGCCGAGACATTGACTTTTGCCGGTGCCGCACTTGTCGATGTGGCCGAGGAGATCGTGATCCAGCCGGTGATCGTCGCCAATAACAACGGTGGGAATCGAGCGACCTTTTTCGGGACGGCGGAACAAGAAGCTGAGATCAAACGTTGGATCAATGACATCTACAGTCAAGCCGATATCCGCGTCCGTTGGTTGACGCCCAAAAACTGGAATAACACCACCGCTAACTCTGGTTCAGGTTCCGGAACACGGCCTCAAGGAGACTTGGACACGATCGTCAACCAGGGTGATCAAGCCGGTAAGGGAAGTTCCAATTCTGCGATTGTGGACATGTACTTTGTTTCGCGAGTCCCCGGTCAGCGAGTGCTGAATGACAATCAGGTTGGCGGATTTGCAATCATCGGCGCCAGTGGCACCGCAGTAGATGTCGGAAAGAATCTGTTGTCGTTCGAAGCCGGCCGTAAATTGATCGCTCAAGTTGTCTCACACGAGATCGCTCATAACCTCGGGCTGACCCATGAAGGTGCCCCGCGGGGCAATTTGTTGTATGGGCTCGGGGGGGACGGTGACTTCACGAATCTTACGGCTGCACAGATTCGAACGCTACTCGCCAGTCGTTTGTCGATGCCGTTGTGATTCGAACGCTCGAATGCGTCGGATTGATGCTGTGGTTCCGTGGTGGGCTCTTGGTTCGCAGCGGGGCATTCCCCCCAATCATGTTAGACAAATCGGTTTATCTTGTTCGGTCCAACACGAATTGAGCGATTGAGAGTAACGAATCAGAGAACTCGTTGTTCTCCAGCGAGTTCGCAAAATTAATGGAACGCGTTGCAAAGTCCGCCGCCACTTTCCGCGAATACTCGATCGACGCTGTGCTTTTGAGCGCAGGGATCACCACATCGGGTGTTGCCTGACCGGAGCCGAGAACCTTCAAGAGTTCAGCCTGTTCGGCATCCGGAAGAGTTGCGAGGCAATGGATTACCGGAAGGGTTGGCTTTTGATTCAATAAGTCCGTTCCCAGAGTTTTTCCAACGGTGTCTGCGTGTCCAGCAACGTCAAGCAGATCGTCAATGATCTGAAATGCGATTCCGAGATGCAGTCCATAGTTTCGGAATTCCTCAGCCTGCTTTTCACTTGCGCCTGAAAGTAACGCACCCACATGACATGCACATGCCGTTAATTCGGCGGTCTTGTCGCTGACCATTTGGAAGTAGTCTGCCTCGGACAATTCAAAATTACCTCGCCACGCATTCTGACGCATTTCGCCTTCGCAGACTCGGTTGCTGGATGCCGCCAGCAGGCGAACAGCCTCAACCGACTGCGATAAACTGGCAACGTGAAACGAATGAGTGAACAAGTAGTCCCCCAGAAGCACCCCGACCTTGTTGCCCCACTTGGAGTTTGCCGTCGGTTCGTGCCGGCGAGTGTCGGCTTCGTCCAGAATGTCATCATGCACGAGTGTCGCCGTGTGGACCATCTCCAGGGCGGCGGCCATTTGGAGTGCAGGACGTTTAACGGCACCAAAGTAGCCAGCTGAAAGGAGAACAAACGCTGGTCGCATTCGTTTTCCGCCCAGCAACCAGCTGTGCTCAAGCAATTGATCTACGAAAGGCGTTTCGCTGCTGAGCTCTTCACGGAGAATGTCCTCGACTTGCGCAAGTTCGTTCCGGATCGGAGCGTAAACGGTTTGCAAGTCGACCGATGACGCAGGTTCTGGCGTGGCAAACGGAACAGCGGTTGGCTGACTTGATTCAGGTTGGCTGGTTGAGTTACTCAAAGTCTGAGCCCAAAAAATTTTGAATGCAGGGTTTGTTGAGGCTGCTTATTCCGTTCGCTGGTAGGCACCGCTTTTGCCGCCCGTTTTTTCTTCCAGCTGAATCTTGGTGATCGTCATTTCACGGTCCACTGCTTTGCACATGTCGTAAATGGTCAAGGCAGCAGTCGTTACCGCGGTCAAGGCTTCCATTTCAACTCCGGTCCGGTCGATTGCTTGCACGGTTGCCTCAGCTTGGATGCACGAATCATTTACCTGTCGGAAATCGATGTCGACTGAACTTATCCTGAGCGGGTGGCACAAGGGAATAAGGTCGGATGTCCGTTTGCTGCCATTGATCCCCGCGACACGCGCGATTCCAAGGACGTCACCTTTTGAGATCTGTTGATTCAGGATCAACTCAAGCGTGGTAGGCTGCATTCGAACCATTGCCGAAGCAACGGCCTTCCGCTCAGTCTCGGGCTTCTGACTTACGTCCACCATCCGAGCGTTTCCGGAGTCATCAAAATGTGTCAGGTCGGCCAAGGAACGTTACTGAAATAAAGAATGTGGAAGGAGTTGAGGGTCCAAAGTCGTTCGGATCTGAAATACTCGAACAGGTCGTGCGAGCTCAGCCGATCAAGTCGGTAGTTTAACTGCTCATGCACATGAAAATTAACCTATTTTGGTCGATCCAAGTAGGCTTCTTTCGAATGAGATTGTTTTGCAACGGGATCGATTGGAAAAAGCCAGCCCGAAAACGATCGGACTGGCTTCTTAAACAACGCAAAACAGGTTTCGCCCTGAGTGACGGGAGCCGGGCTTCACTGATTGGTCATCTCAAACCCAGCCTCCTTCAGTTGTCGGACGACGGCAGCTGACATCGCGTCACCCAAAGTCGCTTCACCGGTGGCTTCTGCCATTTCCTTCCGTTTTGACGCGATGAACTTATTTCGGGCTTTGGTCGCTTCCGTGATTTTGGTCTGGATCTCTTTGCGAGTGGCTGCGTGCTGATTGACGTGAGCCTTTCGCTCGTCGACGGTCATGCCCTTCATTGCATCAGGCAACACTTCATCGTCCAGTTCTTCGATGATTTCTTCATTATCCTCGGCCGTATCGACCAGGTCGCGACCTCTGAATTTGTACATCTTTGACGCTTTGGAACCAGCCCGGCTGAGCATCGAAGAAGGACTTGCTTCGGCTGCATTTGCGTCCTGTCGCCTTTGGTTCATATCCATGTCCATCATCATGTCGTGACTGCCATACCACAGGTAGGTTTTGTTCAGTTCGGCATTCAGGCGAATGATGACCTCGTCGTGGGGTGTCTCGATGTGAACCGTTTTCCGATCTTGATCGATGTTCATGTATTCGCCTTCTGCCAGATCAGCGCCGTCTTTCCATTTGGTCGAGATGCCAGTCTGGTAGTTGCCGCAGTGGATCGTGTTGATCACCACCCCTTTTTCGATCGCAGACTTGCATGAGTCTCGATAGTCAATCGAACCTTGAGTAAACGGCTCGTTTCCTGCAATGAAAATCGCTTTGTAGCTGTTGTCTTTTTCTGACCAGTCCAATCGCTTCAGCGCTTCGGCAATCACGGTTCCGCAGTACTCGTCGCCGCCGTTTGTCTTGAGCGAAAACAACGCCTCTGAAACTTTGTCCAGGTCGTCGGTCAACTGGACTGCCTGACGGATGTATCCTTCTGAGGCGGGCAAGCCGGAGTTTCCATACTCGAACACGCTGACACGCAGCTGAGGCGTCTGGTGATTCTTTTCGGCTCGCGCAAATTGCTGAACAATCGTCCAGAGTTGCGTTTTTGCCTGGTCGATCAGTCCGTCCATGCTGTTAGAAGTGTCCAGCAAAATGGCGACATCCACTGCAGGACGTACTCCCTCGAATGGTGCTGCATGATCAGGCTTTACTTCGACCTCGGTCTGATCCCCTGTTTTTACAGTGATCGTAACCTCTTGAGCCACTGCAGGAATCGTTGCGACGACGAAACCTGACAGTACAAATACCGTCGATTTGAAATTGAACTTCATCGCATTTTCTCCACACGAAAACCGCCCCAATTGATTGATAACGCGTGACAGGAAGTTGTCCAGTCACACTGTTGAGACGTATCGATCGCGAGTTAGTTCCATGAAATTTCAGAGAAATTTCTGCTGGTAAAATGCGTCGTGAAAACAGACGAGATTGAGTCATCTGTCGGGTGCCTGGGTGACGATTGTTTGGCTGCCGGTTGAGACACCTGGGAATCAGTCGCAATCCACGTGAGTTCATTTCATGGACGAGCGGACGTTCTTGCGACGGTCGATCAGAGATGGCACGCTGGTTAAGCCTGAGCGGCCATTTTCTCCATCCGACTCTTCAGGACATGAATCAAGGGGAAATGATTTTTTGGTTGTCCTGCAACTCGTTGAAATTCATCGTCAATCTTTTGTGCCAGAGCCATCAGTCTGAAGCCGGGCCAGACCTTGTCCAGCTCCATCAACGCTTCAAGGCTGTTAGACTCTTGCCGAAACGCTTCTGGGATCATGGTGGCGATGGCGACCGCCGCGACGGACGTGTTGCATAACGAATTGTCTTTCAGAACGTCCGCACCGCGATGGTGGAAATAGATGCATGACACCATTTCCCCCGGGAAGTTCCACGAATTCAAAATGTGTCCAGCGACCTGAGCGTGATCCCAGCCGAACTTCTCTTTTTCGAACTTGATCAGATTCGTGTATTGGTCTCGATTTGATGAGAAGTCGATGTAGTCTTCGTACCGTTGGTTAGTGATCAGAGGGAGCAAAAAGTCCTGCAGCATGCTGGCTGTGTAAGCAATGTCTGGGTCCGCTCCGATCAGCCGGGCGACCTCCCGTGCAAAGAGAGCGCGTTCGAGATTAGCATTCCAGAACGTTTGAAAATTGATCAGCTTGGACGATGACGACTTCATGATCTGTTTCATGCCGCTGACCGTCAGATACATTCGTGTTTTGGCGATGCCAAGGAACACTAACGCCTGCTGAACCGAAGTGATTTTTGTCAACGTGCTGGCCATGGCAATGTTGACGTTCTTCAGCAATTCGGCACTCAGCCCCGCGTCAGCCGATACGATGCGAGTCAGCTTGCTGATGTTCGCGTCAGGATTCTGTGACTCCTCACGAAACTCCAGCAATGCCTTGGGAAGAATCGGAAGCTTGATCTCGGGTGCTTCTACCGAATCTGAATTCTCCGCAAGGTGCGATTCAAGTACTGTTTTCCAATCCGTCATCGTCGCCTCAGTGTGCCGGAAACCGTCCCGTGTGCCGGAAACCGTCCCGCGAACTGTTTCTGTCTAATCCGGTAAACTGTCGTGGTACTCGAATTGCCTCGCCCGTTTCAAGGCCGCGATTTTTGATTCGAGGCAATGAAATCATGTTGATGCATTACAAAGTCGGTTGGAAACCCATCACCTGAAACCGTGACATCTCGCCAGCCGTTGTCAGCTTGACCATCGCAATCGTGTCGTATGCGAGAATGATTTTTCTTGCTCCGTTGGCGTCTGGCCCATCTCTTTCGATCAACAATAACCCGGCTGAGATCATGAAGCCGGCGAAAGGAATCGATTCACCATGCGAGGTCACAATCGCGCCGCGCCGATCGATCGCGTCCGGCCAGTTTTCAAACAAAGACTGCCAAAATTCGGTTGTGTCAGCTGTGGTTGACAAGGTTTCCTATCCTCGAATATTGCGCGTAGGGCGTATGAGTAATCGAACCTCTGGGCCAGAACTTGCTGACCTGGATAAAATTCATCTTGAAAATGAGTCCGTGTGCAACATGGTTGTCCTGTCTGAGCAGATTATTTCAGATGTTCGCTGTGGATCTGCACGGAGCATACAGCTGCAATCAATCGATGATTCGAACGCTTCGGGAGACTATAGCTCCTGTTAAAGCGTTGCGCTGAACGTACACTCAATCGCAAAGGAATATGCGGAAAAGCGTGGATTCGTAGCTGTGGCGGATAAAAAGCTTGCTGCCTGCGTATGCCCCGGGCTGACTCCGCCGGACGTGCATGGAAAAGAAAATCGCAGTTGCTGCTGCCCGCATTGTCTACGCAACCGCGAACGATCCGTCGGTTGTTTGGTGAGCGCATGAAAAAACCGCCATGGAGAGTCATTCCATGGCGGTTTGAGCGAAAGACGGCGAATTTTTTCCGAACAGCAAGCTGCGATTCGGTCCGAAGGATCAGACCAATTCTTTCAGACTGCCGATCAGAGTGCGAAGTCGCTCTGCCAGGAGGCTGGCATCGAACGGCTTCTTGAACGTTTCGTTGATGGCTGATCGATCGAACGAGATCGGGTTTCCATCATCGGGAAGCAATGCGATAAGAATCGTTTCCGAGAAGTCGGGATTCTTACGCAGGTTTTGACAGATCTGCATCGCCTCAACTTTACCGATTGAGAAATCAGTAATGATGCAGTCCG
>CAYXWX010000090.1:0-18782 GCA_964468915.1 uncultured Pirellulaceae bacterium | reverse complement strand
ACTTGTAAAAACAACCGAAACTCCAAGCTGTGCGCGGGTCTCCCGACCCCGCACCCAAAAACCATGACCGCAACCAAATCCTACGGCGCAAAAGACATCGTCGCCCTCGAAGGCCTCGACCCCGTTCGTAAACGTCCCGGCATGTACATCGGCGGCGTCGGCATGGCCGGTCTGCATCACCTGGTCTGGGAAATCGTCGACAACAGTGTCGATGAAGCCATGAACGGACACGCGTCCGAGATCACGGTACAACTTCACAAGGATGGCCAAACAGTCACCGTGTCAGATAACGGTCGAGGCATCCCGGTCGACAAACATCCGAAGACCAAGAAGCCAGCGTTGGAAATGGTGCTGACCATCCTGCATGCGGGCGGAAAATTTGAGGGAGCCAACTATAAGACGGCCGGTGGTCTGCACGGCGTTGGTGCCTCGGTCGTGAACGCGCTTTCCAAAAAACTGGTCGCTATCGTCCGTCGCGACGGAGCCCAATATCGAATGGAGTTCGCCAAGGGCATTGCCAAATCAAAATTGCAAAAACTGAAAGGCAAGATCCGAGGCACGGGCACGTCGATTACGTTCAGTCCTGACCCGACCATCTTTCCAAAGATCGATTTCAATCCCGAAACCATTCGCACTCGGTTGGAGATCGCCAGCTTCCTTCATCGCGGCGTCAAAGTCACGTTTCAAGACGACGTCAATGGAAAGAAGGAAACGTTTCTGCACGAAGAAGGTCTGGTCGATTTCCTCAAGAAAGTCATGACGGATCGCAAAGCGCGGCCCATTCATGAAACGCCCTTCACTCTTCAAGTCAACGAATCCGAGCGTCTTGAGCTGGCTCTTCAATGGACTGAAGCCACCGACGAACACGTTCGCAGCTATGTAAACGGAATCCCCACGGCCAACGGAGGAACTCACGAAAACGGATTTCGTGGCGGCTTGATCAAAGCGGTCCGGAACTACTTTGATACGCACAACTTGATCCCGCGCGGTGTCAAAATCACGGCAGAAGATATTCGCGAAGGCATGGTCGCGATTGTTTCCGTCTTCATTTCTGACCCTGAGTTCCAGGGACAAACCAAAGACCGTCTGAACAACGGCTACGTTCAAGGCGTGGTCGAAGGCGCTTTCCGCCCTGCTCTTGAACAATGGATGAACAACAATCGAAGCGTCGCCGACACGATCGTCGCTCGGATCATTGCGGCCGCTCGCGCTCGCGCTGCTTCCCGAGCCGCTTCGGCTGCCGTATCACGTAAAACGGGCGGCAAGCGATCCATGCTGCCCGGGAAATTGAGCGATTGTTTGAACAGCGGACGAGGGAACAGCGAGTTGTTCATCGTCGAAGGTGACTCGGCCGGCGGCAGTGCAAAACAGGGTCGCAATCGAAACTATCAGGCGATTCTTCCATTGCGAGGAAAAGTCCTGAACACCGAAAGTGCGACGCTGAAGAAGATCATGGACAACAAGGAAATCCAAGATCTGGTTACGGCCATCGGATGCGGAATCGGGCCGAAACTGAATGTGGCCAACATCCGCTACGATCGAATCATCCTGTTGGCCGATGCGGACTCCGATGGACATCACATCACAACGCTGCTGCTGACCTTCTTTTATCGCCACATGCCTCAGTTGATTGCCGATGGTCGCGTCTTCATCGCGGTGCCTCCGCTGTATCGAATCGACATCGGTAAAGAGACTCATTGGGCAGCCGACGAGGACGATCGTATCCGCATCCTTGCCGAACACACGGGCCGAGCCAACCCCGAAATCATGCGATTCAAAGGTCTTGGCGAGATGATGCCCAAAGTGTTGTGGGAAACCACGCTCAATCCCGACACGCGGCGTTTGCTTCGAGTGGAAATCGATGATCAGCTGGAAACCGACCGGGTGATCAGCGATCTGATGGGGCGCGACGCCAGCGCCCGCTTCCGCTTCATCATGGACCGAGCGGAAGATGCCGAAGAGATCGATGTGTAGGATCAGTCATCGATTCCGCATAAATGTACTGCGGTCACAAAAACTTGGCTCTCAGAGCTGCCACCCTGAGCTACCTGTGTCGGATTCAAGCTCAAGGGATCGCTGGCTGGAAGTCTCTGAGATCTGGCAACGTCGATTCTGGATTGAGGAATCGTTCTTCAAGTGAACCTGCGTCGGATTCTGCTGGCGTCACGTGCGTCTGCTGCATCACTTCCATCGCCAGACTTCGGTAATCCTGGGCGCCGTTGGAATCGCTGGCGTACTGAAAAATGGATTGGCCGTAGCTGGGTGCTTCCGCCAGACGAATGTTACGGCGAATTCGAGTGTCAAAGCTCTCGGCATCTGACCAGACGCTACCGGTGTTTCGCTGGTCGGTCAGGAAGAACTCGACGTCATTGATCACTTCATTCGCCAGCCGGGTTCCTCGGTCGTACAGGCAGTAAACAACGTTGGTCAGTTTCAGCGCCGGGTTCAGGCGGCGAGCGACCAGGTCGATGGTTTTGAGCAGCTTGGACAAACCGTGCAGAGCCAGAAAGTGCGGCTGCAGTGGCAGAAAAATTTCATTGGCGGTCGTCAGCGCGTTCAGCGTCAGGACGCTAAGCGACGGCGGACAGTCGAAAATGACATAATCAAACTCGTCGCGTACCTCCTGCATCTTGTCGCGAAGAATGATTTCACGCCCGACGGCTCCCGCCAGTTCCATCTCGGCGGCGGCCAGATCGATATGAGCCGGGCTGACCCACAGATTGTCGTCCACTTGATGGCGGACCTGATCCAGCGAAACATCGTCGGTCAGCACGTCGTACATCGACAGGTAGTCTTCCTCCATGCCCACGCCCAGATGCAGCGAAGCATGAGCTTGCGGATCGAGGTCAATGATCCACACGCGGTTTCCTGCTTCGGCCAACGCTGCGGCCAGGTTCACGGCGGTGGTTGTTTTCCCGACCCCGCCTTTTTGATTGATGATGGCAATGCTGCGCATGGTGGAAACTCCTTTTCCCGACGATCGAACACAAGCCACGATTTTATCGCGTGCAGGGGCAAGCCACCTAGATGAATCGAAGTGCTAGCATCGAGTCAAGCAACCACAGGGAACCACGAACTTTTGCGAATTGAACGAATACCGCGCTCGACGGGGTCCTCGCACTGGGATGGTGAAAAGATATGCTTAACGCTCTCTTCACAACCCAAAACGTGAGTGAGGGATCGCTTTGTTTGAGCCTTTATTCCCTCGCTGACGCAGTGGGTTATGATTTTCACCACCCCAGCGTCGCACCTGTTGGATTGGTGTTACTGACGTCACGAATCTTTGTTTCTTTAAAAGATTTTTCCGCCAAGACAATCACGCCCTCGATCAACCATCGGCACGCAACCTAAAATCCGGAGGTGCGGAGAATCGCAGAGTCGTTCTTCGGATGCCAACTCCGTGAACTCTTTGCCTCCGCGTTTCCAGTTTTAGATTCTTCGGCATGGAGGTTTGAAACGACTTGGTTACAGCTTTGCCGCGTCGGGTGACTCAAGTTGCCTCCGATGAATTCAAGTCTGCAACAATCAATCGCCGTCGATCATTCCGCCGATCACGCCGCCAAGAATGGAACCTTCGCCAGTTCCGCTACGTGTTGCGGTCGGCACATTGGCGACGACGCGGCTGGCCAGTCGAGCAAACGGCAGGCTCTGCAGCCACACGCGCCCGTGGCCTCGAAGCGTTGCCAGGAACAAACCCTCGCCACCAAAGAACATGCTCTTCAGATTGCCGGCTCGCTCGATGCTGTAATCGATGTGGGGCTCGAACGCGACGATGCAGCCGGTGTCGACTCGCAGCGTTTCACCCTTCAGTTCACGTTCGACGATGGTTCCACCAGCGTGCAGGAACGCCATCCCATCGCCAACCAGTTTTTGCAGAATGAATCCCTCGCCGCCAAACAGACCTGCTCCTAATTTTTTGTTGAAGGTGATCGTGACCTCGGTGCCCAACGCAGCACAAAGAAACGCATCTTTCTGACAGATCAAGTCGTTGCCCTGAACGGTTGCCATGTCGACGGCAATAATTTTCCCGGGATACGGAGCTGCAAACGCGACGTGACTCTTTCCAACGCCCTGATGAGTGAAATGAGTCATGAAGATCGATTCACCGGTGAGCATTCGTTTACCAACGGTCATCATTTTGCCGAAGAAACCCTGGTCGGGTTTGGAGCCGTCACCCATCTTGGTTTCAAAGCTGATGCCTTCTTCCATGTAAGTCATCCCTCCTGCTTCAGCGATCACGGTTTCGCCGGGATCAAGTTCTACGATGACCATCTGAAGATCATCGCCGACGATCTGGTAGTCAACTTCATGACAACGTTGCCGCGAGTGCGTCGGGTTTGAAGAATTTGCACCGACCGCGACACCTGCTACCGGCGCAACGGAAACGGCTGGGTCAGAAGTGTCGATCACTTCAGAACATACGGGACACCGAACCTGCTTGCCGGCCAGCGAAGTTGGAACGGATAACTGTTTCCCGCAAGGGCAATAGATATTGAACTCAGACACACTCAGGATCTCCATCCACGCGTAAATAGAATTGACGCTCGTTATTGGGGCACTTTGTCGATCGACTTGTTACTTCGGATAGTCATACAATTTATCGGCAAAAATTTCCTCCCGGTCAAAGCGAGAAAATGGGATCTTGCGGGTTCTGTCAACTGACGCGGGTAAAACCACTGTTTTGCAGGACTTCTGGATTCAATCGCAACGTGTGCCTTGAAGCGTTTCAGACGCCATGAAACAATGTTGGCCGTTCTGGGGGGCGATTCGAACGTGGTTTTCGAAATCCTTCAGGTAATCGAAACACATCAGCTATCTTGAGAATTAAATGAGAATCGAACCGCTGGGCGACAAGGTCGTAATAAAAAGAACCGAAGCCGAGGAAACGACCGCAGGCGGAATCGTATTGCCCGACAGCTCGCGTGATAAACCTCAGGAGGGTCGAGTCCTTTCGGTTGGACAGGGCAGCCTGCTGGAGGATGGCACTCGGGCCGAGCCACAAATCAAGGAAGGCGATCGAGTGATTTTTTCAAGCTACGCCGGCACGGAAATCGAAGTCGACAGTGGACCTTTGTTGATCATGAGTGAGTCCGACATTCTGGCCGTTGTCGGTTGATCGAAAACGATCGGACCAAGTGTTCCGCATGAGTTATTGAGTCTGTAAAAATGTTCGAGGAAGTAACATGATTCTCAAAGCTGTTAATGTGGCAATGTGGACGCTGATCTGGGGTGCCATGTCGGTCGCTGGGCCGATGGCAGACGCGCAGGTTGTGACAGACTCACCTGAAACAGATGATTCAGCACAGCAGCTGCAAAAGATCACGAAATCAGGTGTTTTGTTCCTGATGGAACAAGGTCAGAACCGCGAAGACGGATCGTACAGTAAACAGCTTGGGCCTGCGGTCACGGCGATGTGCACCAGCGCGTTGTTGGATCACGGAATCCCGGTCACTCATCCACAGGTGCAAAAGTCGCTTGCGTATCTGGAAGCGGCAATCAAACCGGACGGAGGCGTCTATGCTGAAAACAGCACGCTGAAGAATTACGAAACCAGCGTGTCGTTGATGTGCTTTTCGCGAGCGAACACAGACGGCAAGTACGATGATACGATCCAGAACGCGGCCAACTTTTTGAAAGGGCTGCAGTGGGACGAGGGCGAGGGTCACGAACTGTCCAGCGGATTTTACGGTGGGCAGGGTTACGGCAGTCACAAGCGGCCAGATGCCTCGAACACTCAGTTTTTCATGGACGCGTTGAAGGCGGCGGGCGAAGACTCAGACAGTGAAGCTATTCAGAAGGCGTTGATCTTCATGTCGCGATGCCAGAACCTTCCCAGCGAGCATAACACCGCGAAGTTCACTCAGGTCGTCTCTTCCGACGATCACGGTGGTTTCATCTATTCGCCCGTTGGTGAAGGTGAAACCAAAGCCGGAAAAACTCCCGAAGGTGGACTCCGCAGTTACGCGTCCATGACGTACGCCGGATTGAAAAGCATGCTGCATGCGGGGTTGTCGAAGGATGACCTTCGCGTCAAAGCGGCCCTCGATTGGATCAGTCGTCACTATGATCTTCGGACGAACCCGGGAATGGGGCCTCAGGGCCTGTACTATTACTATCACGTGTTCGCAAAAACACTCGCGACGGCTGACATGAGTGAAATCACCGATGCGGGTGGCAAAGTACACAACTGGCGATCAGACCTGATTTCGACCTTGGCTCAGCTTCAGGCGGATGATGGTTCGTGGACGAATTCATCTGATCGCTGGTACGAGGGCGACCCAAATCTGGTGACCAGCTACGCACTGCTGGCATTGGCGTATTGTGATACCGATAGCGAGTGAGCATTCGCGGGTATTCGGTTCGCTCTAAACTTGCCGGCCGCCGGCATTCGGTTTGTGAATTTTAGTTCTCAGAGTTTACGGTTCACATTCATTGAAGACTGTTCATTGATGATTGGTCAGGCACCATGAATCGCGGAGCGATGTCAGGATGCAGCCCCGGGTTTCAACCTGGGGAAAAGTCGATCCACGACAAGGAAAGTCGCGGAACGACGACAGGTATTTCGTCTGACCCTGAGACCTGTTGAGACCGCATGGCGTCGCATCCGCGACTCGGTGTTCAACTCCTTCGCAACACCCCAGATGAGATATCCGGGCTAAACTTGTTCAAGCTCCAAAACAGTTCAGGCTCGAAAATTGTTCATCAGCGTTTTCACTTGATCAAATCCCGTCGGAACTGATGACGTTCATTGAACAGCCGTCGGTATGATAGCCAAACCACGCCGATCGTGCCCAGCGCCGTCGCGCCAGCGATCAGGAACATGATCACGATCTGGTACTTCACAGCCGACATCGGATCCATCCCCGAAATCAACTGGCCCGTCATCATGCCAGGCAGGCTGACCAGACCGACGATCATCATGGAATTGATAATGGGGATCATCCCGGTCCGCACCGCGTCTCGCAATGGTCCAGCGGCCGCCTCCGCCCGCGTCGCGCCCATCGCCAGAAGCGACTCCACCTGTATCCTTCGAGTGAACAACGCCTCAGTGAATGTGTTCAAGCCAACCGAGATTCCGTTAAGTGTGTTGCCAAGCACCATGCCCAGCAATGGAATGGCATACTGGGGTTGATACCACTTTTCAATTCCTTGCAGCACCGCAAGCAATGCGAAACCGGTTACCAACCATGAACTGGCAAAGATCGAAACAATCGTGTTCAGACGAATTCCGGGATAGGTTCGCTTGTTGCGGTTGGAAGCCGTGATTCCTGCGATCAAGGTCATCACGGCAGCCAGAGCCAGCACCCAGTACCAACGATCCAGTTGAAAAATGTACTTCAGCACCATTCCGACCAGGGTCAGCTGGATGACCGTTCTCAAACTGGCGATCAGCAGCGTCCGTTCCAGGCTGAGTTTCAATCCGATCGAAATGGCACCGTTGATGATCATCAGCAGAGCAGCCAAGGCAACTTGCCAAACGGTCAGTTCAACGTAATTCTGCATCAATGCACCTCCAATCGGCCGCCGGCAATACGAATCGTTCGATTGCTGATTCTGGAGGCTTGCGCTGCGTCATGAGTGATCCAGACAAGCGCTCGGTCGCCCACCGCCGCCCAGTCAAGCAACAACGACTCAACGTTCGAACCGGTGTCCGCGTCCAGTGCGGATGTCGGCTCATCCAGCAGCAGGATGTTCGGATCAAGTTGCATCGCTCGCAGCAGCGCGACGATCTGGCTTTCACCACCGGAAAGGTCAAGATGCGATTGGTTCAGAAACGATTCTGGTTTGCCGATTTGTTTCAGCCATTGAACGATCTGACGACGCGAAAACCTTTTGTCTCGATGAGCCGTCAGCTCAAACGGCTCACGCAAAGCCGATTCGACAGTCCCTTCACGACCGACCGGCTGCTGATGCAAGTACATCACACGGCTGCGGAACTCGGAAACTTTTGCATCGGGAATATCCGCTCCGCGCCATTGAATGGAACCGCTGTCGATCGGGTCAAGCATGGCCAGTGACCTGAGCAACACCGTTTTGCCGCTGCCCGATGGTCCAACCAACGCCACCCGATCACCGGCCAGTAATTGAACTGATGCACGGTCCAGCAGAACCTTTTCGCCGACCTTACGAACAAGTTGAGAAGCCTGAAGCAATGTGAACGTCGCGAATGAAGTGCGGAGTGAGAGAACGATTCAGTTGTTTTGAAACAAGGAGATATCGTCGATTGGAATGCGAGAAACATCAATACACTCCTTGTTGACGGAATAGATTACCCACAGAAAATCTTCATGGAGCACGTGATCCGGATATTGAAAACCCCAGCCTCGCCCGTCGGATTTTTTCTGCTGAGTCGGAACTTTGAATCGGGGTGTCTTCCAACGAATCGAATGGGCTTGTTTGAACGTGGTGCCATCTTTCGAAAGTGCGATCGTGATGGGGTCACGTTGGTACATGCGGTCCGAAAATACCTGATTCCCAATCAGAAATCGGGTTCCATCAGATAATTTTCCTATGCTCGTTTTTGAAGGAGCATCCGGGATCACCGTTTGGGTGGCGGTTGACCAGGTGCTGCCGAAGTTTCGGCTGAACTGAACGTACATGCGTTTCGACCCGTGAAGATCTCGCAAATATCGGACAGCCGTCTGATTGGGTGTTAGCAGTGTCGCGGGTTCGCACAAGAAGCTTCCGTCCGAGGCAACAACTTCCGTTTCCGACCGATTAAAATCCCAAGGACACAGTTTCAGTGGATCCGTAAGCTGCTGAAACAGCGCGAATGCGGCTTCTCTGGTGACGTTTGACTCGGGAGTTTGTTCAAAGGTTCGAAACAACTTGGAACCATCGATCGGTTCAGGTTTGTTATCGCCAAACCAGAAGACGGGACCGAGCTTGCCCGACGGCTTTACTTCTCGAATCAAATATCCGTGAGGCTTCAGAATCAGCTTGCCAAACTCGTCCGTTTTCGTTTTTGACGGTGGATCTCCGGTGATGGGAGTATCCAGTTTCCCGTAACCGACTGACTCGGTGAAGATTGAAATGGCGAAAGTGCGATCTTTGATATCAACAAAGGGCGCAGCTGTCAGGAAACGCCCGTTTTCGTATGACTTTCGGAACTGGTCGGGCGAGTCAAACACGGTACCGATCGATTTCCAGTTCTCTCCATCCATCGACATCGCGCCGATGACCCGCTGGCCGGGGCCGTCTTCGCCCGTCAGATGATTGCTCCACACGGCGACGAACCGGTCGCCAACTCGAGTGATCTGCGGGTGATGGTTGTAGCTGCCAGTTGCAATCGTCGCGACGTGCACGTTGAAGTGCCGGGCTTGTTCGAGCACCGGATAACCGGGCTGATTTGAATCCGCGTTCCACGTGTCGGGCCAGCGGACTTCGGGCCAGCTTCCAGACGTGGAAGGATCGACTTGCTGCTGGTGCGTCTGCGAAGGGACCTCGATGTCGGTCGCTTGTCCAAAAACCTGTCCGAACGCAAGGATCGGAAGAAAAAAAAGGACCAACAGCGCAAATCGTTTCGCGATCAAGAATGGCTCCCCAATATCAAATTCATGCGGGCGTCTGCAGTCGACCTATCAAGCCTCGCGGGTGCTTGCCCGATTGCTATCTTCGCACGATTTCTATTGTTTGCGAAGTGCGATATCGCTACCGTCGGCGGGTGATGAACAGGGATCAAGAAACTCGACTGAATAGTTTAACCGGGCTGCGGTTTGTCGCGGCAATGGTCGTTTTTATCAGTCACTTCCTTGAGATTTTTCCAATCCTCGGAGACAAAACAGAAGCCAGTTTCATCATCGCTCCGCTTGGGTTAGGTGGAGTCGGCTTCTTCTACGTGCTGTCAGGGTTCATTCTGACTTACGTTTATCAGAATCGTTCCAACTCGTTTTCTGTGCGTGAGTTCTACCTGAAACGCTTCGCGCGAGTCTGGCCGCTGCATCTCGTGACTCTGCTGATTGTGCTGCTTGGCGTCGTGACCCTTCGACATCAGCTTGGTCGAGAACACGGGGTCGCTCAACTTGTTTCTAACTTTTTGCTAATGCAATCATGGTGGCCCGACTACGATTGGGTGTTCTGCATCAATGGGCCATCGTGGAGCCTTTCCAACGAGGCCTTCTTTTACCTGGTTTTTCCGTGGATGATCGCGGGCGGAGCAGTCGCATTCAGAAAGAAGTTGATCGTATACGCCGTGGCGTGCACGTTTGCGATAGGTGGCCTTGCACTATTGATGGAACGAGGTGTGATCAGTGCCGAATCGACCAGCGCGATACTGCGAGCCAATCCGCTGCTGCGATCGTTTGATTTTCTCGTTGGCATGCTATGCGGTTTTATATTTCTCAAGCAACAGAATCGAGACCTTGATCAATCAGCTGCTGGAGCGAATCATCGCCCGTTTCATTCGACATTTGTTCATCTTGCCGTTCTCTTTGGTTGTATCGCATATTACGGCATCCTGGATATCTGGGTCGACAATTGGCGCGAGTTAGTTGCCAGACCGGACAGCGTGTTGCTGACTTGGCTGTGTTTCAGCGGAGCTGCTCCGCTGTTTGCATTGGCCATATTCGCTTTTGCGAAACGCTCGAGTCACGTATCCGGATTGCTCGCGTCGCCGTTGATGGTGTATCTGGGCGAACTCAGTTTTGCGCTTTATCTGATTCATCAACCGATCATGGTGTCACTTCATCGTCAGACGATGGCCGATTCACCGTCGGCGATCTGGTGGACGGCTGCGGCAGCCTTGGCGTTGTCTTTGGCAGCCTCGATGTTGCTTCATCATCTGGTCGAACTGCCTGCCCGGGCGGGACTGATTCAATGCTTCTCAAGTTCAAACGCGTCAAAAACATGGCTCGGTCGGTGCAGCAGTTTGCTGACCGAACATGTACGCTCGATAGGGCGACTCTGCTGTCATCCGCGCCTTGTCGTCATTACGGCGTTGACCATTATCGGTTTTACGTGTGCCGATGCGGGACGATTCAATTTTCGCGACCCATCGCAGATCAATCATGTCGTCAAGCAGTCGCCAGAGACGTTTCGTGGCATTCAGTTTGACGAGGACGCGACTCTCAAAGGCCTGTTGATCGATCGTGGGCCTGATGATTCATGGCAACTTCAGATGGTCTGGGATTTGAAACAGGGACGGCGACCAATTCGGTTTTTGCACATCTGCGATGCCGAGGGAAAAATCCTTCGGCATGGGAACGATAATCGAGCCATGTTTTCAAGTGCCACAGGCAACGAGGTCGTGCTCGATCGAGTGACGGTCACCCCGGAACAGCTGGAATCTGCCTCAATGCTGGCGATCGGATTTTACGGCCCGGAGCGGCAATCAGCTCCCATTGCGAACCCTCGCCCCGGTCAGGAAACCCATCGCCTGCGAATCTTGAATCTCGACCGCCAGGCCACGGTTCAAACGTACGTTCGTTGAAGCTTGAAATCGAGATTTACAGTTCTGAGATTTACAGCTCTATTAACCATGGGTTCCGTCAGGATTCACGTAAAGCAATCTTGCCGCGCGCTGTCGATTTTGTTTAGCTTCGGAGAATCAGAGCGACGGAATCCCGGCGAACGGATTGTGCATCAAGATGAAGTTCAGAAACTTGAAATTCGCGATTGAAAAACTGCGTGGTCATGAACGACTGGCGAAGCAAGCTCGCGTCGCCCTGACGGGCAAGCAGGTTGAGCGAGCTGCCACGTTGATCGAGTCCGGCAAAATCAGGTTCCCTCGGTCCGATACGTTCAGAATTCTGGACGCGAGACACTCACTGCTGACCGCGAACACTCAGGCAGCTGAAGAGGCGATTGAATCGGTCGACTGGAGTAAATCAAGGCCGGTCGACGGCTTCGAACTGGCAGAATGCTATCGGCAACTTGGACGTTATGCCCAGTGTGTCGACGTGTGCCATCGAGTGGCTCAAGAGGGACCGGTCGATCTGCAGCGGCAGGCCATTTCAGCTATGGTCATCAGCTACCTGCGACTTCAGCAATACGATGATGCGGTCGAAGCGGCAGTCCGATGCGTGAAGTTGGGTGGATGGCATCAGGCACCAATGATCACGGAACTGGCGGGTTCAGGTTCCCGCGATGCACTTCAGCGTGCGATAGCTCAGTTGCAGTTGATTTCCACCCCCGATCCATGGCATGAAAATCATCGACAACGAATGATCGCCGCGTTCGCACGGACACTCGGTCGGTGGCCGCTCGCTTGCAAGAGTATTCGAGAAGCGACACGGGCGGTTGTTTCAGTGACCCGGCCGGACTTGAAATGGGATGAAGCTCAGCCGGCACTCGTTCCTCGCGTTCTTTTGATTGGGGCCATGAAGTCAGGCACGTCAGCTCTGTTTCATTGCCTGCTTGATCATCCTCAGTTCGTGACGCCTCAGCAGAAAGAGCTGCATTATTTTGGAGATGAAAATGTGCCCCGTGAATACTATTTCGAACAGTTTCCTCGACTTGCCCCCGATCAGCGAAAAGCATTGATTACGGGTGAAGCGTCGCCGGGCTACTACGCCATGCCGATTGTCTCACAAGTCAGGAAATTGCTTCCTGATGTCCGGCTGATTTTTATCCAAAGGAATCCGGTGGATCGCGCGATATCGCATTTGTTCCACAATCGAAATTTGGGCATTGAAGAACATTCAATCGAGGCCCTGACCAATGGCTGCGATCAGATTCTGCAGCTGGCGAAACTTTCGGTGGAAGATTTTCAACATTCTCTGAGCCGCATCTGTTCGGGCGAACTGAGCGTCAATCGTTATCTTTTCTGGGGCTGCTATGAGCTATTCCTGCGTTCGTGGCGAACGGAATTTGGCAACCAGTTGATGACTCTACAGCTCGAAGACTTTTCAAAGAATCCTCAAGCGGAGATGGATAAGGTTTTCCAATTCCTCGAAATGGATCGACACTCGGTTTCGCTTCCAAACGACACCAACGCGGGGCGCTACGATTCTCAGACTGACACGCTGATTCGTGTACGCGGCAGATTGAAAGAGTTCTATCATGCAATTGAATGCGAACTGAGGAACCATAACGAACAGGGACACTGAAACGGCAAGTTGATAACTCAGTTTGAAAGGGATCGATTTACCAGGCAAAATAGCTCGATATTTCCTTGGAAATAAGGGTGATTAGCGTCAATCGAGTGTTTTTCTATTGACAGAGAATCGATCACTTTCGACAATCTTCGATCCGAATTGAACTCCACATTTGCAGATACCAGTTATGAAAATCCACAACGGCGATCAAGTCACAGTCATCAGCGGCAAGGACAAGTCAGTCACAGGCAAGGTTCTTTCTGTCAATCACGAGGCCGGTACCGTGGTCGTGGAAGGCGTCAATCTGGTCTACAAGCACGTGAAGCCAAGCCAGAAAAATCCTCAGGGTGGTCGCCTGCACAAGGAGAGCCCCATCCGTGCCTCCAAGGTCATGGCACTGTGCCCGAAGACTTCCAAACCGACTCGCATTGGTTACCGATTTCTTGACGATGGCACCAAAGAGCGATTCGCACGAATCAGTGGCGCTTCGATGGGCGAAGTATCGCCTGCCAAAGCGGCGTATGCGAAGAAGTAACTTCTCCAATCGTCAGAACAATTTGCTAAAACCGGCTGATGTTACGGCCGGTTTTTTCATGCGCGTGTACATTAGGATCAAGCGACTTTACTGCTCGTCCGCGTGATGATCAGTCGTAATCCGGATATTTCATCTGGGATGCAGGCCGTAACATGCAAACCATTGCCTTGCCGGAACTTCGGTCTCGAATATGTTGCCGTCGAGAACGGCGGACTGTTTTTGACAACTTTCTGGTTTGCAAAGTTACCGCAGTGTTTTCGCGACCTTGTTGCCGGCCTACGAAGTATCCGGGATAGTTTCAGCGAGCGGTGAATTCCTGTTTTGTGCCGTTGCCGCGCCGTGCGTGAAGTCTTACAAAGCGAACACCGGACGAACTACGAATCTGGAGGGGACGATGGGAAAACTTACTGACAAACGAGTAATCGTTACGGGTGGCGGACAGGGGTTGGGCCTGGCTATCTGCCAGCGATTGATTTCGGAAGGGTGTCATTTGGCGATCCATTACCACACCAGCCGCGAAGGTGCCGATCGTCTGGTTGCTGATGCTGAAAGTCAGGGATTGAAAGCCAAGGCGTTTCAGGCCGATCTGACCAACGAGTCGTCGGTTGTTGAGTTCGTGCGATCGGCTGCAGAGTTTTTGGGCGGTGTCGATGTTCTGATCAATAACGCGGGTGACTTGATTGGTCGTCGAAAGATCGAACAGATCGAGGTCGACTTCTGGGAAACCGTGATGAATGTCAATCTGACGTCCATGATGCTGGTGTCGCGTGAGTGTGTTCCTCATCTGACGGCGAACTCCCAAAGCAGCATCGTCAATCTGGCTTCGCTGGCCGGACGCAAAGGTGGTCACGCGGGGTCACTGGCGTATTCAACTGCGAAAGGAGCGACGCTCACGTGGACTCGGTCACTGGCCAGTGAATTGGCCGATCGAGGCGTTCGAGTCAACGCCGTCGCGCCGGGATTGATTCTCGGCACCCGCTTCCATGACACTCACACGACCAAAGAGTCGGCAGACAAAACGGTTTCTGGTATTCCCTTGGGAAGAGCGGGTGACCCTGACGATGTCGCTCGGCCAGTCGTCTTCCTTGCATCCGAGTACGATGGATTCATCACGGGTGCAACGCTGGATATCAACGGTGGCGTGTATCGTGCGTAGTGTTGCATCAAGTTCTTCTCAGCACTTCCGTCAGACACTCGAAGACGGGCAGGCGCTGCCTACGCTCAATTTTGCAAAATCCACAGCACCCAGTCTCCGGTACAAGAAAGCCAACAGTCAAAAGCCAGTTTATTCGGCACGAATTACTGATGACTACCGCGATGTTGTTGTCGATAGCGACCGGTGAAACGGCGATGAACCACAAAACCGAGAGATGAAACGTCAAACAAGGTGACGCTTCAAGGCCGTTAAAACCTGTTCGCTCGAATCTGCACTTCGTATGTCGCTCATGAAATCGGGGCGTTGGCATAGCCTCGAAATTTCCGCCAGAATCTTCAAGTGAGTCTGGCGATTGTTGGGTGAGTCGGTGGTGAAGAAAAGGACGTCAACTTTCTGCCCATTGTTCGTGTCATAATTGATGGGATTCCTGGTCGTCATGATGGCAATGGCCGAATCGGCACTGGACGCCTGAGCCAGCGTTGCATGAGGAATCGCGATGCCGCCGCCAACGGCCGTGTTCTGCAATTGTTCTCGTTCCCAGAGTGCCGTGGTGATCATGATCGGGCTGATCTCTGGATAATGCCGGGCCAGCAAGTCGGTCGCCTCGCGGAATAGCAGCTCCTTTTTCGTTGTGTCAACATTGACACTGATACAGTTCTCATCAACAAACTTCAGCAAATCAAATTCTTTCTCGACCGGCATGTGGGCGACATCAAAAAGCTCATGCGTTCGTTGCGCCGGCGTTTTCAGCCACAAGACCGAGCACTCGGCGTTTCGGGTCAAACGGTCTTTCTGCGTTCCCATCAAACGACCTTTGAACGTCCGGTTGGGAGCGGCACCCATAATCATCAGATCGTAACCGGTTGTGGCCCGCTCGATCGTTTGCAGTTCATCGTCGCCACGCAGCACAACCGCTTCGGTAGGACTTAAACAGAGATCGCGAAGCTGGTCGATATAGTCAGCCCGCGCGGTCGAGTTGATTGCTTCATCGCCTTCTCGTTCGAAGCAGATGAAGTTCAATTCGGCTCCGTAGATTTGAGCCAGATGATCCGCGGTGGCAACGACCAGCGAGTCATGCGGACCCGGTTCCGCGTACACCAGAATCTGACGGATGTAGCGGACGCCAGCGTCTTTAAAAACAGCAAGGTTACAGTCGAGATGATCCTGCAACCAACCGAGCGGATTCTGAAACGTGATCCCCAGCCGACGTCGACCGGCAGCCTCCATCACCACCCACTCGCAATCAAGCCGTGTCGCCACCTGGTGGATGGTCCCGACCACGTCGCGTGTCACCATTTTGTCGTACTTGAGTTCGACTTGTTCCACTTCAGCCATCGTGTGGATACGCCGACTCAAGGCCTCGGTATGCAAGTCCTCTTCCAGTGCGTCGGAAAGATCGATCTGCTCGGGCACCACGGTCAGGTGCAGGACCTCAAGAATACGACCGTGAGCAAGGGACGCTCCCATTTCCACCAGCGTCTCAGGCGATCGCTCGTTTCCAAACAAAGGCACCACCACGGATGCACTTCCCGACAGACCGCCCCCTGTCAGATCGGCACCGTTTTCCGATTTATCTGCCACCGCGCCGCCACCCACCAGCAGATCTCGCCGCCGGCCCATTTTCTCGACAACACCCTTTCGAGACGTCTGATGCCGCCCGTACCCGAAATAGGAAACCGCTCCGACCATCACAATGCACCCGATCGCAAACAAGCTGGTCCAGCCCATCGCGTACAAAAGCACGACGCCACTGAGGATGCCAAGGATCTGCAAGTACGGATACCAAGGCGATCGAAAGCCCGGTTTGTACCACTCGCTGGCGATTTCTCGCAGCACGATCACGGTGCCGCAAACGAACATAAACGCCAGAATCATGAACGCACTGGCGAGTTTCGCAATCTGCTCGACCGGCAAAAACAAAATGCTGACGCCCATCACGAACGAGGTCACCAGAATGCTCGTGACAGGCGTCATGAACTTCGGGTGAATATTCTGAATCTTATTTGGCAGCAACTGGTCACGGCTCATCGCGAATGGAAATCGAGACGCAGCCAGCAGGCCAGCGACGGCCATCGAAATCATGGTAACGACCGCGAACACCGCCGCGATGGTTCCAGCGGTTTTGCCACCGATGATATTCGCAAGCGTGTAGATCGGATGCAAATCAGGTTTGTCGGTTCCTTCAAAATGAGTCAGATCGTGCATAGGAACGTTGGTCACCAGCACAAACACAACGAACACGTAAATGCACATCACGGACAGCCACGAAATCAAAATCCCCAACGGCAAATTGCGATCCGGATTCTGAACCTCTTCTGCAATCGCGGCAACTTTCGTAACGCCCGCATAAGAGACATAGACGAACGCTGTCGCGGCCAGAAAACCGTGGAAACCTTTTGTGAATCCACCTTCCAGGAATTGCAAGTCGGCGCGCCCGAGCCCGATGAAGGACAAAATCAGCAACGCAATCAGAACACCACTCAAGATGAACTTCTGCATCTTGCTGATGATGCTCACGCCCATCACGTTCAGGATCGTGATCGCTACCAGCAAAGCCAGCGAAACGGGCTTGAGCGGAACGTCGACCAGCACGGAAAGATACGCGCTGAAACCCACCAGTGCGAACGCGCTTTTTAACAGCAGCGACAGCCACAGTCCGATGCCCGAGATCGTTCCCGCCAGTGGGCCGAAGGTTCTTTCCAGGTAGACGTACGTTCCACCGGAGGTCGGCATCGCGGTCGACAGTTCAGACTTGGATAACGCCGCCGGTAGAACGGTGATCCCTGCCACCAGATAAGCCAGCCAGACCAGGGGCCCTGTTTTGGCGGCCGCCAATCCGGGCAGCACGAAAATGCCGCTACCCAGCATGGCAGAGATGCTGATCGCAACCACAGCACCCAATCCAAGACGTCGTTCCAGAGTTTTCATGTGAAAGAAGTAAACAAGTGGCAGTTTGGGCGGTGTGCCATCGAAACACCAGCCACTTGGAATCAGGCATGGCACGAGTCGCAAGCACGAACATGACCGTTTCCAAGTCGCAATAGTGTAAGCCATTTCAGTGAGCGGCTGTTGCATGCAAGCCGTCACTCGATTGCTTTGAAGGAAAAAAAGCTCAAATGCGGCGTTATGCTGCCGCAATCAGTGATCGATCGCGACAGGATGACCAGGTGGACGATCTGCAGCACGAAACGTCATGCAACCGTTTTAGAATCGAAGACTGCTGAAGCCGAATCACACCCGAATCAGACCCGAACGCGGCAATGAAACTTGCTTTTACCGTCCACAGGCAGTTGGCGAATGATTCACGTCAGACTCACTTGAAACTGATTTTCAGCCCCAGCTCTTTCATCTTCAATAAAGCTTCAGCGTTTCCCTTCGCATCGTCGACCGGGTGGTGAGTGTGTTTTGTTTTGCGAAGGTGTTTGAAGTTGACGAATGTATCTTGCTGAAGTCCTTTGTACAGTGACCCGAGATTGGTCGAGCTGAACCCAAATGGATTCTCTCCTGTGAAATGGTGAAAATACCAATTGATAAACTGCCAGTCGAAGCCGTTGTTGTCCGAAATGAACAGAGGGCGACTTTTGCAATTGTCCGCGATCCAGCTACGAAAGGAATCCATCACTGCGGTCGGTTCATCAAAATCCAGACATTGCTCGCGCGAAAAACCGCTGATGGCCAGCGCCTCTGGGATGAACTTGTCAGAGATCGGCTTTAGCCGTCCATAAAATATTCGGTCGAGCGTTGGTTCGACGATGACAGCACCAAAGCAGACCATTGAATAGTCGCCGGGAATGGGGCCATCGGATTCAACATCCACCATCACGTAAGTCATCAGCTCAAGTTCCTTGCATTACCGCGATTGAGAGCGTGATAAAGTCCCGCCTGCCTGATCGGCCCGAGGTGATCTGTCCACCAAAAGGAGCTCCGTGAAACCATAGAAAAGTCTCGAAGCTAACAAACGCTCAAGAAAGAATCAATAAAAAGCTGTCTATTCTCTAAAAATGGTCCCCTCCCTTTTTTCCCCTGACACCTTTTTTTCCCTGACACTGCCACCGCG
>CAYXWX010000089.1:0-19687 GCA_964468915.1 uncultured Pirellulaceae bacterium | reverse complement strand
GTGAAGGTTTCAGGGCTGATAAGTGCGGGGTCGGGAGACCCACGCACAGCGAGGGGTAAATGTGAAACGGGGTCGGACGGAGCCTTCCCATCCCTTTTCGTTGGACACGCTTTTCGATACTTTTCGCTTGGTTTTTCAACGCCGCAGACGCTATCGTCAAGTGCAACATGCACTGAACCAACTTTCGATCAAAATTCGCAACCATCAAAACAGAACCTTGGTTCGAACCCAGTCATAAACCTGGTAGAAGCACCAGTACCAGAGTTTCACTTCACCACAGGAAACGCGGGCTGAAACACCGGCCCCGGGTCGGAGGTCGCTTAAGTTCCTGGACTCGGCTTTGGCGGTCGCACGGAATTCAGGGATGCCCTGATCCGACGGCTCCGCGCGGCTGGCAAGTTCTGTCAGGCTCGCGTCAAGTCGCAGATTAGGATTGGTTTCGATGATAAAGCTGACATCCAGCGGCTCGTTCTCAGATTCAACAATGGCTCGATTGATGTAACCGATCTTGTTCTGAGGAACTTTCAGTTCCAGCTGCCAATCACCATCAAGATCATCAACGGCAAGCACCGCCTGATTTGCCGCGACAGGCAAGCCTGGCAGCCGTCGTTTGGCGTCCCATGTGACAACCGTTCCGTCGATCGGAGCGTAGATTTTCAGCCGGTCTTTTTTCAGATTGATCAGTCTTTGTTGGTCGATCAGATTCGTTTTTCGTTTCTGATAAAGCTGCAGCGTGCTGGTGACTTCCTGCATTTCAGCTGGGTCATCAAAGCCTCTGGCCAGCTGGTATTCGACCGATCGAATCTGTTGATCCAGCGTGATCAGGCGGCCTTCGATATCCTTGATCTGCAAATCGAGCTCAGGGCTGCGAAGTTCAAGCAGCAAGTCACCCTCACTGACTTTTGCTCGATTCCCCACATGCACGGTTTCGACGATGCCTTCTGTCTGAGCAAAGATCGTGCGTCGATCAGTCGGCTGCATCACGCCGTCGACTTTCATTTTCAGATCCATCGGCCAAAACAGCATGGCCAGGGTCAGCAAAGCCAACGCGACCAGGCCAGTCATCGTTTTGGCAAAATGATCCTGGAACAACACCTTCTGAAGCCAGCCCAGCCGTTTCCAGATTGGAAGCAGGAAAATCTCTCCGTGCTTCCGAGCGTTCTCCAACGCCAGCTGGGATTGTCCGACAATCAGTTTCGTATCTTCCTCGATCGAGCTTTCGACAACGTCCTGATCGAAGTACTCGATGATCAACGCGCCGAGCTTTCGCGGCTTCTTCTTTCGGCGGCTTTTCATTTCAAGGTCCGCCGTTTCAGGTGGCTTGGCGAACAAAGGAAGGACAGCCAGTGTTCGACTATGAGCTTCGTCAAGATAGTCGTTGATTTTTCGAGCGACTTCCGGGGCGATTCCTTCCGTATCCCCCAAAATCCAGAAAGGAGCGTCGGCACTGACGCTGGCGGTGGCAATTTTGCCCAGTTTTTTCACCACGTTCGCGCGGTTGTCAAACTTATCCTGGCTGCTGATGGCGATGACCTTGCAGCGAGAGCCGTTCCATTTTGCCACACTGACACGATCACACTTGAGCAGACGTCGCGCTTCGTTGGCAATCGAGTAAGCAGTCTGCTTGAAGTCGATCGAACTGTGGGACTCGTTGATGAAATCCAAACGCTCAGACCACGAATCCGCGTGTTGGCTCAAGCGGGCAAGATCCTGCTGTTCGTGCCATCGTTGAAAAAGTTGCGAAACCTGGCTGAGGAAACGCAGGTACCCGTCTTTGGCTTGATCACTGACGTTGCCGCGTTGAAGCAGTTCCATGGCCCCGTTGCATTGCTTGTTGCGGTCATGAACTGGAGCCATCAGCAAGAGAAACGGCGGCTTGGCGTCGTCAGGGTTTTCAACGAAAGACTTGCTCTCAATGCTCAGCGGTTCGGCCGTCTGCACCACTTTCAGCAGCGCTCGTGAGTGCTGTTCGTTGTCGGACGATACAACGCTGCTTGCCAATGGGCTGGGAGACTCGCCTGACTTGTGAGTAATTACCGGTCCCTGGTTTCCATTGATCTGCCATAGTGCAGCACCAAAGGCACCCGTGATGTTGACGATCTTTTCAAGAACGATATTGCTGAACTTATCAAAGTCCGCTTCGCTTCCGGCCAGATCGCTAAGGTGTTTCACCGTCTGGCGAACTTCGTCACGGATTTCATCCTGCGATCGACCGCGTTGAGTTGTTTCGCCAGTTGACATGCGAGTTTCCGGTATGAAAAGTTGTTTTGAGGACGGAGCGTGAAATTGCGAGCAAGCACCCTCAGTCTCTGGGAAAAGTCCTTGCTGATCGTGTTACGGGCCGATGCATTATAGAACTGACCCTGGCAACGGGAACCTTCCAGTTTACTCGAAGTTGTCAAGGATCGGGTCAAGTCCCATTTCTCGCTGGGATTTGGCCAGCATCTTTTCGTTGTACATCAGAATTCGTCGCGATCGATAATGTTGCTTTTCCACCTTTTGCTGAGCCTTTTCGAACATTCGAATCCAATAGCTGGCTGTGCGGCTTTTACCGGTTGCACGTAGGCGATCGGCCTTCTGTTTGCCGTACGCCGAATCAAGCAGCTTGTCTTCGGCCGAAATGTACAGCTGGACGCTGCCCGGATCTCCCTGCCTTGCACAGCGTCCGAAAAGCTGGCGGTCGATGCGAGCCGAGTCATGCATCTCAGTTCCGATCACGTGCATTCCACCGAGCTCACGGATTTCGTCGTCAATCTTGATGTCGGTACCTCGTCCCGCCATGTTGGTGGCGACGGTAATTTTTCCCCTGCCACCAGCTGACGCAACGATGTCTGCTTCGCGTTCGACCTGCCGAGCGTTCAAGACCTCGTGTTCGATGTTGTCTCGCGTCAGTAGAGCTGAGAGCTGTTCCGATTTGGCGATGGAGCGAGTTCCGATCAGGATCGGGCGACCGATCGCATGTTGTTCTTTGACATCGGCAACGATCTGTTCAAATTTGTCCGCTTCACTGAACGCGTATTTCACCGGATGAATGATCCGAATACGTTTTTTGTTGGTTGGAATGACCGTGACGCCCATGTGATAGATTTTCTTGAACTCTCGTGACGAGGTTGACGCGGTTCCGGTCATGCCTGCGATATGTGGGAAGCGACTGACAAAGGATTGCACCGTGATCTTTGCCTGAGTGTTCGTGTCCATGGTGATCTCGACGGACTCTTTTGCCTCGATCGCCTGGTGAATGCCGCGGCTCCATCGTCGCCCTTCACTGATCCGCCCGGTTGCTTCATCCACAATCACAATCTCGCCATCTCGAACCACGTAGTCGCGATCGCATTTGTAATCGCGGAACACCTGGATCGCTCGTTCCATGAAGTCGTACATCTCAAGCAGTCCAACACCGGCAAGCACGGGCGGCTTTCCAATTTCCCGCGTAAGCGCGGTTCCATCTGGCGTCAGATCGACCTTGCGACGTTCTCGGTCGTACCAGTAGTGATCGTCTTCGTCAAACTTATCCGCGGCTTGGGCTGCCCACGTGTATAGCGCTTTTTGTTGATCGTGAGTCTGTCCGTCTTCGGGAGCAGAGATGATCAGCGGGGTCCGAGCGTCATCAATCAGGATGCTGTCTGCTTCATCGATCAGCAGAAAATGAGGCACTCGGTGAACGGGCTTCGCTGTGGGGGCTTCGGCGACCTCGCCTGCCCGCCCACCGTACCATAACTCGCGTTGTTTCTGTTCGCGTTGGCCGGAGTGGTCACGCAGGAAGTCGAACCCGAACTCCTTCATGGTTCCGTACGTCACACTGCACGCATACGCTGCGCGACGTTGTTCGCGAGACATTTGAGACTGAATGACTCCAACCGATAAACCCAATGACTGGTACAAGGGTTGGAGGGATTCGGCATCGCGTCGCGCCAGATAGTCATTGCTTGTTGCGAGTAAGGCTCCGCGTCCGGCAAGCGCGTGGACGAACATCGGCAGGGTCGCGGTGAGCGTTTTTCCTTCACCGGTCTGCATTTCGGCAACGTGACCGTGGCACATGGCCTCTCCACCCATCAGTTGCACGTCATAGTGCTGCATTTGAAGATGGCGCTTGGCGGCAACCTGGACCAGAGCGAATCCTCGCACGATCAGGGGCAGCACGCTTTCGTTCTGGCGAGACTCGAATCCCAGGTCCAGCGCGATTCCGGATAGCTCCTCGTCGGACATCGATTCATAGATCTTCGCCTGCTTCTTGACCTGAGAAACCGACGAACCGAATTTGACTCTGGCGAAGTTCACAAAAGGACGGTGGATAAACAGGCAGGTTGCTAGCAAATGAAAACGAATGAGGAATTATAAGGGACGCGTCTGCTTTCGTCGGCGATTTTTCACTGCGGAAGCGTTGTTTACGACATTTGGAGCAGGTTGGAGCGTTTTGTCGGACTGGAGGTCGAGGTTCCTGTTTTCTCTTGAGCGGCTGAGACCAAATCGCTACGATCCCGCAGCTTTTTGCAGGTTCTCTATGGCGGATTTCGATTTCAAACGCAGCAGCAAGCGATGTTCGGTCACCGATCGACCTTTCGCTCCGGGGGAGAAATATATTTCTGCACTGGTGGAAGTCGACGACGATCTGCAGCGGCAGGATTTCGGCCTGGACGAATGGAATGAGCCTCCAGAGGGTTGCGTCGGTTGGTGGAAGTCGGAAGTTCCCGAAGCGACAGAAGGAAGGGTGTTCTGGGCTCCAGATGCAGTGTTGCTCAGCTACTTCGATCATCTCAGTCAGTTGCCCGGTCACGAAGATGTTACCTACGTGATGGCATTGTTGATGGTACGAAAGAAGCTGTTCGCGCTGGAGGAGTTCGTCGATTCGGATTCTGGGCAGCGAATGGTGATGCTTAACCGCCGCGCCAAGGAAACGCTGGAGGTTGACGTGATCGATCTTGCACCTGAGCGGCTGGTGGAGATTCAGAACGAGCTGGAAGAGAAGCTTTTTACCGATCAGCCACTTGATCTGGATTCGTTGGACGGAGACGGCGAACAGGATGATTAGAACTTCAAGAACAACCGCGAAATGCGAACCAGTGAACCGGTGTCAGCGACTGGGCCAATCCACCGATTCGCGCGTTGAGCCTGTCCGCTGTTGGTTCTTGTTCGTGTTGATTTCCTTTTTAATGACGACTCAAACCGGTTGTCAATTGTTCGCTCGGTTTGGCAACCGAACGCCTGCGGCACCCGTCGTGTTTCAAAATACTCCAACGAGAGATCAGCTGATTCAAACCTTGAACGCTCAGGCGTCTGCCGTGAGACAGCTTTCGACGAACGTGAAAGTGTCGATGGATGGACTGCCCAAACTGCGAGGAACCTTGCAGATGGAGCGTCCTGATCGGTTGCGATTGAAAGCCGGGTTGATGGGCGTTTCAGAGATGGGCGTCGATGTGGGTAGCAATGATCAAAGGTTCTGGGTCTGGGTGCGAGCTTCGATTCCCGGTGAGCGACCTGCCATCTATTACGCGAATCACTCTCAGTGGCAGAACAGTCCGATCCAACGAAGTCTGCCGCTCGACCCAGCGTGGCTGATTGACGGGGTGGGGTTGATCGAGTTCAAACCGAACGAACTGCACGAGGGACCGTTTACCGATGCTGATGGTCGCTTGAAGCTGATTACCGTCCGCCAAACCGGCTCGGGGCAGCAAACTCGCGTGACCCTGATCGATCCTCGCCTTGCGAGAATTGAACAGCAGGCGGTGTACGACGCGAGCAACCGATTGTTGGCTTATACAAATTCAACAGACTATCGAATCAATCGCGAAACGGGAGTCAGTCTTCCGCATCATATTGAGATGCACGTGTATCAGAACGGCGGGCAAGAGATGAAGATGGTCGTCAATGCGGGAGATTATTCGATCAACGCTCTGTATGGCGACCCCCAGAAAATGTGGGCCATGCCGACACCCGCCGATGTTCCGGCCGTGAATTTGGCAGAAGTTTCAGTTCGATGAACGGTTTCAACCCTCGTTCGGTTCAGGGATCAGCCAGGAATGCCGAAAAGACTTCTATTTGATGCCTTTCGAATGTGTTTTCGGTCAACCTGTTACCTTGACACTGAGTTTTGGCATTTTTACGATTGGGTGTGACAGCGGGACATCGGATGCGGTGTTCTACAGGGGCTGGTTCAACTTTGCCATTTGTTTTCCGGCGCGAAAATTGACCCGAGTTGTCATCAATGATTTGACCTTATATTCCGGTGGCTAGTCGCCATCGTCAGGAGAAACCGAAATGACTCATGTTGTCGCCGAGCCATGTGATGGCTGCCGTTACACCGATTGCGTCGTCGTCTGCCCCGTTGAGTGTTTCTACGAAGGCGAGACCATGCTGTACATTCATCCTGATGAATGCATCGACTGTGAAGCGTGTGTGCCTGAATGTCCGGTAGAGGCTATCTTTCATGAGGACGATGTGCCCGAGGAGTGGCAGAGCTTCGTGCAGCTGAATGCTGATAAATGCGAAGAAGGTGCCGAGAATATTACCGAGCGAAAAGAGCCGCTGAAGAAGGACGATTAGTCCGTTCGCATCGAACACTTGAAAACGTAAAAGCCGACTCGTTTGAGCCGGCTTTTTTCATGGATTGTCGGGATGCGAGTGGCGTCGACCCCTTTGCCCCAGTTTCAACTGACGGGATGAATCGCAGTGATCACGTTACTCACGTCCAAACTGTTCTGACGCGTTCATCCCGGCAGCTGCGGTCTGCAAATTCAAGATGTTTCGCAAGATTTGAATCAGCAGGACGCCACCAGCAATCAGCAGCATTCCGGCCAGCCACTGGAATACCAATCCGCCAACACCGAAATCAGCGCCTCTCAGTTCTGCTCGATCAATAAATCGTCCGATCATGCCACCGATAATCCAACAGGCCCACCAGGGTGTGAGCAGTTCGGATGGATCGACGTTTTTCCATTGGCGTTCATCTGGAATGGTGCTGGCCATCTGAATCTCCTTCATGGCGTAGTAAGGACGAAACAGATTGATGATTGGAATAAACCATACGCCGACACTCCATGCGGGCGTAAATTCGAGGCCAGTTGCACCCAGTGCCCGAGCATTCTTGTTGGAGCGGTTCATGAACATGCATGTTGCGATCGCCGTGAGAAGCAGTGACAGGCCGCCAATGACGACTGATCCGAAAACACCGATTGCCAACAGCTGCTCGGTTTGGTCGGTCAGTTCTGCATTGATGTCATTGAAATTCGGGTACATCAAAGTCCCAGCCGTGCTCATCAGCAACGTGGCTGTCGTCATCAGGCAATACAGCGCCATGCCGATCACTGCTGCCGTGACGAATCCCTTTGTCGACCGGTACGAGTACTGATTGTCCGCCTTTGGGGCACGTTCCTGGTCGAAGGAAGCAGGCGCTGCAAAAGGATTGTCTGTCATGTTGACTTGTTCAAAAGATGATGGACACGTTCTGACAGATTTTAAGTAATCATCGACAGACGAAATAGCAGGGAACCGAAAAGTAAGTCAAATCGCTGATTCGGCAACGGAGACTGCATAGAAGACGACAGCAACGAGAATCAGGAACATGATTGCGACCATTACCGGAATGATCCATTTGTGCTTTCTCGTTGTTCTGGCGAACTTGCGAAACGATTTTGATCGAACAAACGAAGACTTGGAACCACTCGGATCTGCCGAAAATCTCTCGCTATCGTGATGGATATTGCTGGAAGATCCTCGAGCTTTGCTGCTAGACGAAGCGCCAGAGGTATCAATGGCAAAAACAGCCGACCGGCTTGAGTCGGATACTTCAGTGGTTGTTGGAGCAGGTGGAGCTGATGATGTGATGATCGTTGCGTCGGTCGCGGCCGAGTCTTTCGAAATAAACGTTCCCTGGCTGGCCGTTTTGTCCAGGCCAATGCAGTGTTGTGTGCCTGTCTCAAGGTACGCGTTTAATTCCTGGACCAATTCGTCGCACGATTGATATCGAGCCTCAGGAAGCTTGGCCATCATGGCAAAACAGATGTCGGACAACGCCTGAGGGCACTCGGGTCGACTCGCTAAAACCGATTCAGCCCGCTGGGTTTGGTGCATTGCAATGCGTTGAGCCAGCGTACCTTTGGGGAACGGTGGATGTCCTGTCAGCAAGTAGTACAGGGTGCAACCCAACGAGTAAATGTCCGCTCGATGATCGACATTGTGGCTGTTGACGGCCTGCTCGGGAGACAAATAGTCGGCGGTTCCCATCACTTTTTCGTTATACATGACCGTCAGCGACTGGTCGTCCTCTCCCAGGCTGAACAACGCCAGTCCAAGGTCCAGAATCTTGACTGAGCCATCCTCCATCTGCAAAAGGTTGGCGGGCTTGATGTCGCGATGAACCAGTTCGCGGTCGTGGGCATGTTTCAATCCGCTACATGACTGAATGATCGCCTCGACCGCGTCGTTGATCGGTAACGGACCTTTCTCTTTGACTTTTTGATACAGGTCGATGCCTTGAACGTGTTCCATCACCATGTAATGTGTGTCGCCCTCATTGCAAATGTCATAGATGCGAACAACATTCGGATGGTTCAAGCTGGCGGCGGCTTTTCCTTCACGGTAAAAACGATCCAGGTAGCTGGGGTCTGCCGCCTTTTTTCTCGGCAGCACTTTGATCGCCCGTCGGTTGCCAGAAATTTTGTGTTCAGCCAGATAGACAGCGCTCATCCCACCAGCGCCAAGAAGTCCCAGCAGTTTGAATTTTCCCAGGAAAAAACCCTTGTACTTGCCCAGCATCAGCTTTTCACAGTGCCATTTGGTAACCAAGCCGGAGTCTACCAGATGATTGGTCAACTGCTTCAGGGCGACGGTGTCTCCTGCCGCCTGTCTGGATAGCTCGGCCAGAGTATCCTTAAGCGTATCGTCTTCCACGATCCCGCTCTTGTCGAGCAATTTCAAAAAGCTCCTGGCGCTGGGATCGGGCATGGTGAGTCACTGAAAATTGAAATGTTTGCGTTTGCGTTAACGCGATCGAAACCGAATTGAAATCAGGGAGCGTCAGTTGAATCAAGTTGGACTTTTCGCCAAATTCTGGCAGCCCGGTCGAGTAAAAACAAGACTCGCCGCGGACCTGGGCGAAAAGTCGGCCTGTGAAATATACCAGTTTTTTCTGTCACACTTGATTCATCGATTATGTCGTACCGGAGATCTACGGACCATCGTTTACAGCCCGGCAGACAGGAAACAAGAATTTCGCTCAGCTGCAGGCGATGGTTGGCAAACGATCCCTCAAGCTGATGGAAATCTGGGGCAACGAATGAAGCAATTCTTCCAGCATAGTTTGCAGGTTTCCAAGAATGGGCAAGTTTCTGATGACTCGAAACAGATTTTGGTACACCACGAGACACTTGATCAGGATGAGGCAATCAGAAAGACAGTCGTGATCGGTTCTGACTGTCCTCAGCTTACGCCCAGCGATATTCAACAGGCGTTCGAACAATTAGATACAAACGAGGTCGTGCTGGGACCAAGTGATGATGGAGGTTACTACTTGATTGGGATGAGAAACGAGTGCTTTGAGGTATTCGATGACATTGACTGGAGCACACCGCAGGTTCTGCAGCAGACTCGCGATCGATTGAAATCCCTGGGAGTTGCTTGGTCGGAGTTGGGCCATAAGAGCGACATCGACGACTTGACGGGACTGCTGAAGTTTCATTCTGCCGCGAAGGAAACCAGCGATCCCGGTGATCCCGATTTTGTATTGCTGGGAGCCATTGAAGGCGTTCTGGCTGAGTATCGCCAACGCGGAGGTAGACCGTGACCCGAACATTTATTGTTGGCGGTGGTGTGATCGGCTTATCGCTGGCGTACGAGTTGGCTCGCCGGAACGATCAGAATATTGACAGCCGGGAAATCAGTTTGATCGATCGCGGCTCGTTCGCTCGAAAAGCTTCCCATGCTGGAGCGGGAATCTTGTTGCCCGCCAATGGACAGACGGCCATTCATCCGTTCGACCAGCTGGAGGCGATCAGCAATGACTTGCATGAAACGTGGTCGGCGCAGCTGAAGGCGGAAACGGGGCTCGACAACGGGTTTCGAAAGTGTGGCGGTCTGTATATCGCTCGCACCGCCGGCGAAATCGCATTGCTGGCAGGTACGTTGGAGCACTGGCGGCAGCGAGAGATCGATTTCGAGCAATTGCAGGGTGACCAGTTGTTGCAACGGTTTCCCGCTTTGCGAGATTTGATCGAAAGAAATAGTCGATTGAAATGTGTCTTTGTGCCTGGCGAGTATCAGTTTCGCAATCCTGATCACACGGCCGCCTTGTTGGAAGCATGCAAACGACTGGGGGTACATCTGCATGAAGGCGTCCAAGATTTGCAATTGGAGACTCGAGGTGAACGGGTTGTTGCTGCGACCTCAAAATCACATCGCTGGGAGACCGATCAAGTTTGTCTGACGGCGGGACCATGGACGTCAGCGCTGTGTGAATCGCTGGGCTTTGATTTGCCAATGCAGCCTGTCAAAGGGCACATCGTGTTGTACAAACTTGATCGACAGAATTTTGTGCCGGTTTTGAACGAGGGTTCACGGTACCTGGTCCCGCGTGACGATGGGCACGTGTTGGCGGGTTCCACGATTCAAGAAACGGATTTCGATGATTCGATTGATCCACGCGAACTTGAGGGCCTGAAAAATTGGGCCGGTAGTCTGCTGCCGTCGCTTGATGAGAGTAAAGTCGTGGATTGCTGGACCGGCCTGCGTCCGGGGACGTTTGACGGATTTCCTTACATGGGCCGAATTCCAACGATTGAGAATGCATTCGTTTCCAGTGGACACTTCAAAGCCGGGTTGCAGCTTTCCCCAGCGTGTGCGGTTGCGATGGCTGATATGATCGAAGGCAGGCAGCCCGCTGTCGATATGACTCCGTTCGCCGTCTCTCGCGTCAGTGATGCGTTTTACAGCAAGTCCACCGAGAACAGATGAACCACGTCGCCGTCTTCGTTTTGTTCGCGGATTCGAATTGTTTTCTCAGTTTCTGTCGGAAGATGCGCCGACAGTGTTTGTGCGATTTCCGTCACGATACTTTGCACCGTGGCGTCTGAACCACGAATCAGCAACCATGCGCCTCGCTTTTGGATGACGTTCTTTATTAACTCGCCATGAAGGCGTGGGGAACGATGAGTCGGGCATGCAAAGATCTGTCGCCCCGTAAAACTGTCCGATCGCCGAAGTCCGTGCACAGGGAATCGAAGGTACTCTTGAAAATCGGGGTCGTCGTTGTCCGCTGCATCAGTGTCCTCAATGACGTTGGCGAACAAGAGCACGGGTTTGTCGCCTTGCGCCGATAAAGCAATATGTGACTCGTTTGAATCCCAATCTTCGTGTCTCAGCACCGGCAGCGTCTGACGGTCGACAAGCTGACGAGTGATTTCGTTATTGGCGTAGGATGACCATGCAATTGCTGCGATGGTGATCAGCTTCAAGGTGAAGCCGGGTATCCGGCCGATCATCAATCCGGCGAAAATTGCCATCGCGGGCGTGCCAACCAACGCGTAGCGCGAAAGCGCCATTGGCGCGATGTTCAGATAATGGACAACGCAGATTCCCACGGTGGGGGTGATCGCCCAGAGGAATACAAAAAGGACGAATCTGTTTCGTTTCGAGTTGGCTTGATCGAGGTGACTGAAGCCTCGCGAGAATTTTTGGAGAAGCCAGCCAGCAGTGGATAGCAACAATGGCAACGACATCCAGAAAATTATCGGGCCGAGGTTCTCTGCCAACACCGCAGCAGGCGACGAAAGGTTGGACCAATTGGATTTGCGTCCCAACACGGTTGTCAGGTTCAGCAAGCCGGGCAGGCAACCGACCAGTGCGGTGGCAAACGAAAAAAGCAATGGCCTGATCGCGATTGGTATGTCATCTGTCGCCGCCGAGGAACTTTCGCCAGAGAATTTTAAACGAGCGATGACCACCGACAAAAAAAGCAACTCGCTGGCAAACAGCCAGACACTCGTGATATGGCAATAGAACAGCGCGATCGAAAGAAGCGTTAGAGTTGCCCACTTAAATGATGGGTTCCGTTGCCGCGTTTCCGTCTTCGGCAGCAGACCGCAGAGGCTTGCGAACAAAGTCGCGTGGATAGCCCCCAGCAACTGGACGAGCGCGTAAGGTCTCGCTTCGGTTCCGTAAAAAACAAAACGCCAGTCCAGCGCGACAATCAATCCGGTGAGCAGAACACCCGCAGTTGACGTTGAGCCTCGCCAAGTGAGCCAACCCGCGACGCCTGCCAGGGTTGTTCCCGCGACAACAGAAACCAGGCGTACTGAAAATTGAGTGTGCCCCAGCAGTTGGGTGCAGAACCATGTCAGCCAGAAGAATAACGGGTTTTGATTCCCATCAGCTGCACGGGCTGCAACTTGAGACAGTCCATCGTCAACCGCCCACGCCGTGTGTAGCTCGTCCAGCCAGAGAGAATCGCCATTTGCGATGGTCCAGCGAATGCTCAATGTGATCGCGACAGTGATCGCGATCAGCGGGAAGAAGTTTTTCCTTGTCGCGGCGTCTACAGGATCAGCTTCCGAATTCTGCATTCCGAATTCCGGATTCGAACGGTCTGACGTTTCGCAGGATCACATCTGTTGCAAACAGCCTGTTCTATGCGGCTTCCTGTTGGCGCACAGAGTTTTGAGCCAGCACGAATCTCTCCAGTCCCAAAGACTGCAGGCGAGACTGCAACGAGCCCAGCTGACTGGCGTCCGAGTTCGCTCCCACCAACAAGGCGGAATCGATCAGCAGTTCGGGGCGACTGAGTTCAGCCAGAAGTTGACTTCCCGGCCCGAAATCCATCACCACCCAATCGAAATAACTCTCGACTTTGCCAAGAAACGGGCCGAGCGAATCAAACAGGCAGCGAGGGTAGTCGGAACGGGCTCCCAACGGAGCCATTGGCATCACGCACAAGTTCGTTCGCTGGGAACGAATGATAACCTCAGCAGGGTCATCGCTCCTTAGAATCGCTTTGAGCCACGACAGTCCATGGCTCAGGCCAATCTGGGTCGTCAGTTTGGGGTTGGCGAGGTCAGCGTCAATCAACAACACCGATTTTCCGGTAGCGGCTGCCCACCGAGCAAGGCTGATGGCGATCGTCGAGGTGCCTTCACCGCGACTTGCTCCCGTTACCGCCAGGCGGTTGCCCGGACAAGTGTTGTCATGATTGCTGACGTTCACAACGTGATCATACAATTGCTGCATGGCACCCGGCGCTGTTGCGATCATTTGATTCGACAACGTGGGCCAGCGAAAGTCTTCAACGTCCCATGCGGCAACGTGAACAGGCAGTTCGTGCGAATCTTCGGGCATCGAAACCTGAGGATTGGTTGTGTCGATCTCAGGAGTGGGCAGTTTTTCCTTGAGCTGCTGGTCGGGTAAATCGGTCAGGGTCGATGCGATCGCGACGCTGATATCGTCAATGATCTGGCGTTGTCTGGCTGCATCAAGCCGCCTGCGTTGTTCCGTCTGATATCCCTCATCCGAGAACTGTTCGATCGGCGCATGCGGGGCCCGCAATTTATGCACAACATCGTTCAGTTGTTGAATTGTTTCAGGGTTAATCGGTGAACCTTCGGGCGTGTGTCCGGTGTCAGTCCGGTAGAACCGTGTGTCTGGGGCCGTGTCGACCGATTCGGACCATTCGTGATTTTCAGTGGGAACAGGCTGCTCGACCGAGCCATTGCTTTCGACGATCGAAACGTCAGGTTTCGATGCGTGTTCATCCTGAATGTTCGTGCGGAAAACAACCTCCGGACTGGAAGGTTGGCGGTTGACATTGGAAGACTGCCGAATTCTGGCGACGTAGTCATCCAGCCGAACTTTACGTTGATGCTGATGATCGGACGGACGCTGGACGTTGGTTGCAGATCGGACAACCGCAGCAACGCCCGGCCCATTATTCAGGTCGCTGGCAAGATGCGCAGACGGCTCGTTCGATGACGATTGAGTCTTTGGCTTGAAATGGATGGGTTTCATGGCATAGCTTCCGGGATGTGCTGAGTGCACTTGAGCAGGTTGTCGGTGGCGTGCCCGTCAATAGCCGGGTCACTCGAGAAACGATGTACGGTTCCCCGACTCGATCTGACGTGTCAGAACGCCGCGCATCGTGTTAATCGGTTCGGATTGTGAGCATCTTGAGCCCTGGATAAATTGGATCGCCGTTTACGGTATAATCCAAGGTCACTCTTGGTGACATCAATCGAATCGCTAGCGTTTTTGAATTCAATTACTCCGAACTGGACGAACTTACTCAGTGTCAACGATCGAAAAACAATCTACCGGCCAGATCTTTCTGGAGCGTCTGGAGAAAGAAATTCTGATCCTCGATGGAGCCATGGGCTCGATGATCTACGGGCTTGGTCTGTCCGAAGAACAAGTGCGGGGCGAGCGATTCAAAGATCATCACAAGGATCTGAAAAACTGCACCGACATCATGGGTCTGACCAACCCGGATGCGATCACGGATATCCACAGGCAGTATCTGGAAGCCGGCGCAGACATCGTTGAAACGAACACATTCAATGCCAGTCCTGTCGGTTTGGCAGATTTCGATTTCGATGAAGATCTGGTTCGTGAGATCAACATCGCGGCGGTCGCCAATGCTCGCAAAGCCACCGACGAGTTCACAGCCCTGACTCCGGACAGGCCGCGTTTTGTCGCCGGTTCGATTGGACCGACCGCTCAGCAGACGGCGATCAGCACGAAGGTCGAAGACCCCGCCTACCGGGGCATCACGTTTCAGGAGATGGAAGCGTCTTACTACGTTCAAGTGAAAGCACTGGTCGAAGGCGGCGTCGATATCCTGTTTCCTGAAACAGTGATCGACACGCTGAACCTGAAAGCGTGTTTGTTTGCAATCGCTCGATACTTTGAAGAGTCGGGCAATGTTGTGCCAGTGATGGTGTCTGGCACGTTCGCAGAATCCGGCGCGACCTTTGTTTCTGGACAAGTCGTCGAAGCGTTCTGGAATTCGATTTCTCACTTCCCCATGGTCAGTGTCGGCATGAACTGCGCGCTCGGGCCGGATGTCATGCGCTCGCACATTGAGGAGCTGCAAAAAGTCGCAACGCCTTTTGTTAACTGCCATCCCAATGCTGGAACTCCCAACGAGATGGGTGAGTTCGATCTCGAACCCGAACCCATGGCCGCCACGATTCGCGAGTGGGCCGAAAACGGTTGGTTGAACATTGTGGGCGGTTGTTGCGGAACCACTCCGGCTCATATCAAGGCAATCTCCGAAGCCGTGCGCGGCTTGACGCCACACAAGAAGAACACGGTCGAGCCGATCACTCGCCTTTCCGGATCGCGACCGCTGAACTTGCGCGAAGACGCCAACTTTTTGATGGTGGGCGAGCGGACGAACGTGACCGGCAGTCGCAAATTTGCTCGTTTGATCCGCGAGGGCAACTTCGAAGAGGCCATCGAGGTCGCTCGCGATCAGGTCGAAGGCGGTGCTGCCGTCATTGACATCAATATGGACGACGCGTTGCTGGACGGTGTCGAGGCGATGACAACTTATCTGCGTCTGATCGCGGGCGAGTCCGACATCAGCAGCGTGCCGATTATGATCGACAGCAGTAAGTGGTCGGTGATTGAAGCTGGTTTGCGCAACGTGCAGGGTAAAGCGATCGTGAACTCGATCAGCCTGAAGGAAGGTGAGGCTGATTTTCTTGAGAAGGCTCGTCTGATTCGACGCTACGGAGCCGCTGCCGTCGTAATGGCGTTCGACGAGAAAGGTCAGGCGGTTGAAACTGACGATAAAGTGAGAATTTGCAAACGAGCGTATGACTTGTTGGTCGACGAAGTCGGATTTCCTCCTGAGGACATCATTTTTGACCCGAACATCCTGACCGTTGCTACCGGGATGAGCGAGCACGATAACTACGCGGTTAACTTTTTCGAAGCGACCAAACAGATCAAACAGGTTTGCCCCGGAGCCAAAATTTCGGGCGGTGTTTCCAATGTTTCGTTCAGCTTTCGCGGCAACAATACCGTTCGCGAGGCGATCAATGCCGCGTTCTTGTACCATGCGATCAAGGCGGGCATGGACATGGGAATCGTCAACGCGGGTCAATTGGAGATTTATGAAGAGATTCCAAAAGAGCTGCTGACGTACGTGGAAGACGTTTTGCTCAACCGCCGACCTGACGCTACTGACCGTTTGCTGGAGTATTCGGAAACGGTCAAGAGTAAGGGCAAAAAAGGCAAGACCGAAGACTTGGCGTGGCGGGAAGGGCCCGTCGAGGAACGCCTCTCTCATGCCTTGATTAAAGGCATCGACAAATACGTTGTCGAGGACACCGAAGAGGCTCGACAGCAATACGATCGTTGCCTTCAGGTGATCGAAGGTCCAATGATGGATGGCATGGCGATTGTCGGCGACCTGTTCGGAAGCGGAAAAATGTTTCTGCCGCAGGTCGTCAAATCGGCTCGCGTCATGAAAAAAGCGGTCGCTCATCTACTTCCCTACATGGAAGAAGAGAAGAAAGCGGCCGGGTTGGAATCACAATCATTCCGCGGCAAAGTGCTGTTGGCGACTGTTAAAGGCGACGTCCACGACATCGGCAAGAACATCGTTGGCGTGGTGCTCGGCTGCAATAACTACGAGATCATCGACCTTGGAGTGATGGTTTCCTGCGACACGATTCTTGATGAAGCAGAGAAACAGGAAGTCGATATCATCGGCCTGTCGGGACTGATCACGCCAAGCCTTGATGAAATGGTTTACGTTGCCAAAGAAATGACTCGTCGTGGGATGAAACAGCCTCTGCTGATCGGTGGAGCGACCACCAGCGACAAGCACACCGCGGTTCGCATCGCTCCTCAGTACGATAACGCGGTGATCCACGTGCTGGATGCATCGCGAAGTGTCGGCGTGGTCGACAAACTGATCAGCGATGACCTGCGAGATGGTTATCTGGCCGAAAATGTCGAGCTTCAAAAGAAACTTGTGGCGGGCTTTGAAGATCGTCAGATGACGCTGGTGCCTTACGAAGAAGCGTTTGCGAACCGCTTTCCGACCGACTGGGAAACTGTGGACGTCGCCAAACCATCGTTTACCGGAACCCGAACAATTGGCTCGACCGAGGACTGCGATGAACAGGTCACTTTGTCAGAGATCGCAGAGTATATCGATTGGACTCCGTTCTTCATGTCTTGGGAGCTGCACGGAAAGTACCCGAAAATTCTGACTGATGAAGTTGTGGGTGAGGAAGCGACTAAAACCTTTGCGGATGGCAAAGCGATTCTGAACAAGATCATTGATGAAGGCTTGCTGACCGCCAAAGGTATTTACGGTTTCTGGCCGGCAGCGACCGATGGCGATTCGATCATCGTTTACTCGGACGAAAACCGCAGCAGTGAACGAACTCGATTCCATGCGTTGCGTCAGCAATGGCAACGCAAAGGCCAGAAGAATTACCGTTCGCTCGCTGACTACATCGCGCCTGTCGACAGTGGCCGAGAGGACTACCTAGGTGCGTTCGCGGTCACGACGGGGCACGGCTGCGATGAACTGGCCGCGAAATACGACGCTGATCACGATGACTACAACAGCATTATGGTCAAAGCGATTGCCGATCGGCTGGCCGAAGCATTTGCCGAGATGCTGCATCATCGAGCCCGAATTGCCTGGGGTTACGGTGCCGACGAGGGATTAAGCAATGACGAGTTGATTGCGGAGAAGTATCGAGGCATCCGCCCCGCTGCCGGCTACCCGGCCTGCCCTGACCACACCGAAAAAGCGACTCTGTGGGAGTTGCTGGACGCGGAATCAAAAACCGGTATCAAGTTAACCGAGTCCTTCGCCATGTGGCCCGGCGCTGCGGTCAGCGGGCTGTACTTCTCTCACCCCGAGTCCCGCTACTTCGCTGTCACCAAAATTACAAAAGACCAGTGCGAACATTACGCCAAGCTGAAGGGACTCAGCATCGAAGAATGCGAACGTTGGCTATCGCCGGTGTTGGGTTATTGAGATCACGCGGTACCATTGCAATCACAACCCGACGCGTGAGCGAGGGACCCTTGATTGAGCGGCGGTCCCTCGCTGACGCGTCGGGTTGTGATTGGGAGTGCAAGGGCGACAATTCCTGAATGAACGCAGTCGAGAAAAACCTGACGATGCAGGATCCGCTCGCCTACTTCATCACTTGGCCTACCTACGGCTCGTGGTTGCCAGGTGATCAGCGGGGGTTGATTGAATATCAAAAAGGCTGGCAGATGCCAAATGTCAGTTTGCACTCAGTTTCAAAGGCAAGGATGAATGAAACTCAATGTTTGTTGTCTCAGAGGGCTCGTGAGATCGTAGAAACGCAGGTTGCGGAGACTTGCCGATTTCGAAATTGGGTTCTTCACGCAGTTGCATGCCAGTCGAATCACATGCACATGGTGGTCGAGGCATTCGAAACAACACCTCAAAAAGTACGATCCGATATGAAAGCGTGGTGTACCCGCCGTTTAAAACAGGAGATTGATTCCACCCGAGAAAAGTGGTGGGCCGAAAGAGGAAGCGTGCGCTACATTTGGGATCAGGAATCGCTTGATCGTGTGTTGCTTTATGTGCTCGAGAGTCAGCAGCTGAAGCATCTCGATCATTGATCGGTATGTAGAAGGCGGGGAGCCGAATCGCAACCCGACGCGTCAGCGAGGGAACCAACACGGCGGTCCCTCACTCACGTTTCGGGTTGTGATTTTTAAATGTGGTTCAACCGCCCAGTTTTTTCCAGTTTGTTTCGGCTTTGGCGAGGTTGCCTGACTCGTCTTGGTTCCAGAGATCGAGTGCGTTGACTTTCGCGTTTTTCAGGAACAGCATGATACGGCCGTCGACGATTTTGAAGCTCTCAGGGTCGACGGGAAGACGCTGGCCGATGGCGACTCCGGTGGCACACCAGCCTCCGTAGGCGGGTAGGAATTGTTCAGGATTGGCAAGGAAAGCCTGTCGAGCGTTTTCGTTAACAAACCAATAAGTGATTCCGTTGTAGTCCTGTGAAAACCGGGGCGTTCCTTTGACTGCTCTATTGACCGCAAGGTAGCAAACGGGGCAATAGCCTTCGATCGCAATCCCGTTGCTTGAGACGTTGAAGCCGTTGGTGAATGCTCGTGACGTCTGATGGGAACCGATGGTATTTCTTGACATGCGTCCCTGTGAACGATTCTGGTAGCCACGGGTTCCGCTCTGGGCCAGAGTTGAATCGACGTTTCCCAGTGCCGCCATGCATGCGACTGCGACTACCATTTTTACACATGAGTTCATGGTCAGTTCCTTTACTCTCATTGGTTTGTTCTGGCCCGTTGAGATCGAGCATCAGGTTTCCATTTGAGACGCAGTCAAATGCATGGCCTTACGAAAAAATCCAACAATGTTTTGGTCGGAATTTTTCGGTCGGTAAGACAGCGAACATTTCTTTGGAAACGGGACGCTCGCGACTTGCAGCACGGGCGGTCGAGATTAAATCTCGGCTTGGGCGTGAAAGTTTCGAGCCAACCCGGATGTTTCGTAGGCCGCTAACAAGGTCTCGGAAACACTGCCGTACTTTGCAAACCGGAAAGTTGTCAAAAACAGCCTGTCGTTCTGGACGGAAACAAATCCGAGGCCGAAGTCCCGGTGAGGCAATGGTTTGCGTGTGACGGCCTGCATCTCAGATGAAATATCCGGACTAAAGGTTTTGCAGCACCCTAG
>CAYXWX010000088.1:0-19800 GCA_964468915.1 uncultured Pirellulaceae bacterium | reverse complement strand
CTTCCATGATCTGGTCCAGCGCGGATCGGTCCGAATCATAGATCGTGCTGCCACCAGCAGGCTGGAGCGAATGCCAAAATCACGAATGCGATCAGTAATGTCAAGCGTGGCCACTTGATAGACCGTTTCACGATATTGGTTTGTTTTTCTAGTTTGTTAAACTTCACATCAGGTTTCTTCGTTGGAGAAAAGAAATCTCTGACACGCTCCGGTTCGACCAGTGGGTTCATTTCAACTATAGCACCCCACGCTGTCGCGACATGGGAGAACATTACTTCCTTTCGATTGAAGTATCCTTCTTTAACGAACGACATTCCTTTGGGCCGTCTCTGGATGTCAAATAATGCGACTGCATCGCCAAGTGAAATGTCCTCTGGCTTGGTCCATAGAACTGGATTCTGACGGTCTTCAATGAAGGCCCAAAAATCATCGGCGTCTGGGTCTGGTTCATAGGTTTCGTTGTCTACAAAGGCAGTCCCCGATCCCGTAACAAGCTTAAATGTTGCCTGAGTGCGATCTGTGCCGCCAAAGATTGCTCCGCCGGCAAAGCCATTGGGAAGTTGTTCAGCGACCTTCAAATTGTGAGGACTGTCCCAAGACTCCTCCATTCGATATTCCTCATAAAGGTCAACCTCTTCCAAAAAAGGCAACAGCAAAACCCGCCAACTATGCTTGGGCTTGCCATCGTCATCCTCCAAGTACGCGGATGGGTAAGATCCGTTGCTACTTCGGTAGTTGCTAACTGCCAATGCAAGCTGACGTATATTTTGCCGGGCGTGCGCTATTTCAGCACAATTTCGCTCGTTGACCAACTCGGTATCATGGCGATCGATATACCAAACCCCAGAACAGATTGCCGCTGACAGAAGTAAACAGGCAATCGGCGATAGCAAGCGTTTGCCGTTCGTCAGCCTTAAAGTCGCTGCCCAAAACAAAACGATAACCGTCGCGATTGCAGCTCCCTGCCAGCCCATTAAGCCGGCGCCGACCAGCGCCAGCGCGATGCCGTAAATCAAAAATGTTAGTTTAGAACGGTTCGTCATATCCCCATCCCAATTGACCCGATCGTTAATATTTGCGGTTTCTTCATCCATAGACTTGTAACACGTCCAGCGAGGTACGTGTTCAAAGCTAAATGGCCTCTACCACTTCGTTTGCCCGATCATCTCTGACCTGATCCGTTTGCCCAGCAAAGAACCAATCTCGACCGTTTCCGCCTCTCAAATCATCAATGGCGTCATCGTCCAGAACTTGGTCTCCTGCCAGCAATGCAAGACCGTCGAAGCCGACTTGCAAAGCGTCAACCCGGTCTGACCAACTGTCATCCGAGTTCCACTCTTCCATGATCTGGTCCAGCGCGGATCGGTCCGAATCATAGATCGTGCTGCCACCGATCAGGATATCTTGCCCGTTGTTTCCTCGTAGGAGGTCCGCGTCCCAAACTTGGAACGTGGCATTTTGCCCGCTGAGAATGCGGATCTGGCGGTGCGGCAGCGTCTTGGTGGAGCCGGTGAGGTAGCTCCAACCGCATATTTTCATGCATTTTTCGATTTTACTGGACATTGTACGGCATTTCGCCGTACAATGGATTCAGGAGGATAAATCATGGCTGCCACAACAAAAACCGAACGAATTGAAGCTCGAACATCACCCGATATCAGAGAACTGATTGAAAAGGCGGCGATGCTGGAAGGACGATCGCTTTCGGACTTCGTCATCAGCCGCGTTGCCGAAGCGGCACGAAGAACGATTCGTGAATTCAACCAGATCTCACTTTCCGAACGTGACCAAGAAGCGTTTGCCGAAAGTTTGCTCAATCCAAAGCCGGCTTCGGACGCTTTGAAACGTGCTGCCCAAAGTCATACCGACTTGATTGGACCGTCTTGAGTACTTGGCGAATCGAGCAGTTAGAGAAAAGGCACGACCGTTCGTCGTTTGACTGCGGCACCTTAGTACTCAACGACTACTTGGCAAAACGGGCACGCTCAGAGCAGCGTCGCAGATTCTGCACCTGCTTTCTGGCCATCCACAACGAAACCGATCAGGTCGGTGGGTTCTACACGCTGTCGGCCAGCAGCATTGCGCTTCCCGACCTCCCGCCAACGGTTCAAAAGAAGCTGCCTCGCTATCCCAATGTGCCCGTTGCTCGCATTGGCCGACTGGCGGTTGATCGTCGCTACCAAGGCCAGCGATTGGGCGGAGCGTTGATTGGCGACGCGTTGCAGCGCGTTCTTAATTCCGACATCGCCAGCTACGCGATCATCGTCGATGCAAAAGATGAACAAGCGGTTTCGTTCTACCGCCATTTGGGTTTCGAATCACTGCGAGACAAACCCGACGTGCTCTATCTGCCCATCGCAACGGCGAGCGACGCGTTTTCCTGATCGGGGCTTGTTGCTTAGTCAGTGATTTCCAGAAACTGCCGCCAGTGACCAACCACAGCACTGCACGCTGCTGTTACGAATGTCATCCAAAGACTGAGAAAACACCGTTCCCTTGGTGGCTGAGCACGTGGTGCTTTCGCAGGGCACTGATCTTCATCGATTTGCCGATCGACCCGACGAAGCTTTTCAAGTACCGGCGTTGGTTCTCGTACGTGCCCTCTTTCCGGTGTTCTTGAACCCAGTCCAGATAGGCTTGCGCTAATTGGTACACGGTGGACAGTTCGGAGGAAACGGCACTCGGATTGAGCATCAGCTGGTGGTATTTCACCATGGCTTGCTCTTTGGTTTTGCCGAACGTGACGCGGGTTCCATTGATGGTGCAGACCCAACGTTTTTGGGCTTTGCGGTAGTACGGCTTAGGTTCTCGTGGCATTGAATTCTCCTCGAAAAGGGTACGGAAAAGGGTACCTTCGAAGAATTCTTCGCGAGCGTTGCCGCACGGCAAACGAAAAAAGCCCGCCTTTCGCGAAGAAAAGCGGGCATTTGTGAAGTGGACGATATTGGACTTGAACCAACGACCTCCACGATGTCAACGTGGCGCTCTAGCCAACTGAGCTAATCGTCCATTTGGATGGTCATGAATCTGGCCGGCAGTAGGAGCTGGCCGCATGTTCACGAAATGCATTTTAACGCACCCGCGATGGGTTGGGTATCGGTCTTTTTTATCGATTTCTTTGGTATTTCCATCTGAATTCCACTCGAATAAAGCCAGCAAGCAATCGGATCTGAACCAGTCAGATCCCGCCTTATTCAACCTTCCGAGACTGCTTGATTCCTGTACGCATCTTGATTTCCAACGTCTTTCCCACGGCAGGTCGCGGCGATTGTTTCCGACGTGTTGCGGTATTGCATCACCAGGCGAACAGGTGGTCAAAAAACGTTGCCACCGTCACAACCGTACCCTCGCCGTGGCCCCAATCAATACTTAGTGGCGCGAAAATGCGTGAGAGCCACCTAGATCAACCTACATTTCAATCCTTTTCTCCGGCTTTTCTCAGCCTGCTTCTTACATGTTGCAGTGCGATCATCTTTTCAGCTACAGGTTTCAAAATGCTCAATACACAAAGCCCAAAGTCCGCCATTGATCAGCTGGACACTCACCAGAAAGCACTCAGCGTCAATCTGGACAGTCGACGCTACGGAACGTTCGCGGAAATCGGAGCAGGACAGGAAGTGGTTCGCTGGTTTTTCCGAGTGGGCGGCGGGGCGGGCACGATCGCCAAGAGCATGTCGGCCTATGATATGACGGTCAGCGATGCGATTTACGGTCGAAGCCCTCGTTATGTGTGTCGTGATCGATTGCAACAGATGCTGGATCAGGAGCATCAACTGAATAACGAACGGCTGAAGGAAGTACGGGGCGACACAACCGCATTCTTTGCGTTCGCCGATACCGTTTCTGCACGCAACTACAAAGGCACGAACGAATGTCATGGCTGGATGGGCATCAAGTTTCAGGCTCATCCTCGTGACGAAGACAGCCAGATCATCATCCACGTCCGCATGCTGGACAACGAAGCAGCTTTGCAACAGGAAGCACTCGGGATCGTTGGTGTGAATCTGGTTCATGGTGCGTTCGCTTTGAATCACGAACCTGAACTGCTTGTTGACGCCTTGCTGGATGGACTGTCGACGTCACGCATCGAGATCGACATGATCGAATTTTCGGGCATCGCATTTCGGCACGTAGACAATCGCCTGATGAGCCTGAAGCTGGTTGAGTTGGGCTTGAGCAACGCGGCGATGTTTGCCGCTGATGGAAGCGTTCTGCAGCCGTCGGAGTTCTTTTATCGCAAACCGATTCTTGTCGAACGAGGCAGTTTCCGCCCTGTCTGCAACGTGAACCTGGACATGCTTCGCTGTGCTCACGAAAAGTTTTCTCAGCTTCCAAACGTCGTTGATAAAGACGTGGTTCAGGTTCTGGAACTGACCATGAACAATCTGAAGCGAGACGGTGAGATCGACCTGCGAGATTTTCTCGCTCGAGCCGACGCCATGGCGGCCTGTGGTTACCCAGTGTTGATTTCAGATTATTTCGAATACTACCGTCTGGCAGCCTATCTTTCGCGAGTCACTCGCGAGCCGATCGGAATCACGATGGGTGCAGGCAGCGTGCTGGATCTTTTTGACGAGCAATACTACACCGGGCTCGATGGCGGTGTTCTTGAATCGTTCGGTCGTTTGTTCAAAAACGATTTGAAGATCTATTGCTATCCGTTGCGTGACCGCGTCACGGGCGAATTGATGACGGCCGAGTCACTCGCAATCAAGCCGGAACTGCGATCGCTTTACCAGTACCTGCGAGAAAAGGGCGAGATCATGGAACTGGACAACTACGATCCGGAATGCCTGGGGATCTTCTCGCGTGAAGTACTTGGCAAGATCAAGGGTGGTGACGACTCGTGGGAAGCAATGGTCCCTCCGGCAGTGGTCGACGTGATTCGCACCAATTGCTATTTCGATTGTGCGCCCGTCATGCCTGTAGTTTAACCCGGATATTTCATCTGAGATGTAGGCCGCAACACGCAAACCATTGCCCTGCCGGAACTTCGGTCTCGGATTTGTTGCCGTCGAGAATGACAGACTGTTTTTGACAACGTTCTGGTTTGCAAAGTTACGGCAGTGTTTTCGAGACCTTGTTGCCGGCCTACGAAATATCCGGATTAGGCAGAGCATGTCATCAGCAGAATGTTTCATCGGCAAGGCAGGCTGTAACTGGGATGGTGAAAAGATTTGGTTAACACTCTATTCACAACCCGAAACGTGAGTGAGGGACCGCATTGTTCGAGCCTTGATTCCCTCGCTGACGCAGCGGGTTATGATTTTCGCCATCCCAGGCTGTAACACCCAAGCGGTTGCCTTGCCGGAGTTTCGCTCCATGGCGTTCGAACGATCGGTCGTCCGGAGACGCGGGTAGCACTTCCTGGACAGGGTTATCGTGTTTGAAAAGTGCCGCGATGGCTCTTTGATTGGGTCGGTCCAGTTGGCCGGCTCGTGTTTGGACTCGTCATACACCCTTGGATCTGCCAAGCGTCTGCCTGCGGGAAGAATCACCAGATTGACCCGAGTTTGACTGAACTCGAAGCGACTCTTTGGTGTCTGATTCGACGTTTCGGCGTTCCCGAAATCGCTCTATACTACCCAGCCGGTCAGGTCCCCATTTGTTTTGGGGGCGGCCTGATCCGGATGCTTTGCAGGCCGGCAACAAGGTCTCGACGAGATCGCCTTAACGATACGAAACCCTTGATGCTTGAAAACAAGTGGTCGCTTTCAACAGATCGAAAGCAGAGACCGACGTTCCGGCTATCAGAGTTTTGCGTGTTACGGCCTACTTGATAGGCAAAGTTGGCGAAGCATCCGGCCCAAGTGTATTCCAGCATTGGCTTTCGAAGCCAGAATCCAGACATGACTTCAGTAAAACTACCCGACGGAAGCGTAAAAACATTCGACAAACCGATGACCGTGAAGAAGGTCGCCAAGAGCATCGGCAGTGGGTTGGCCAAAGCCGCTCTGTGGGGCGAGATCGACCTGCAGCCGGTCAAGCTGTCCGACACGTTGCCAACCGACGGCGAGGTCAATCTGAAGATCATCACAAAGACCGACCCGGCTTCGCTGGAAACCATGCGGCACAGTTGTGCTCATGTGATGGCCCGAGCCGTAATGCGGATCAGAAAAGACGTACAGCTGGCTTTTGGTCCACCGATCGACAGCGGGTTTTATTATGACATCAAATGCGATCCACCACTGACCGAAGATGACTTTCCCGCAATCGAGAAAGAGATGCAAAAGATCATCGACTTGGACGAACCGTTCGAACGAGTCGTTCAGCCTCGCGATCAGGCCGTTCAGGTTTGTAAGGATTTGAAGCAGGAATTCAAAGTAGAGCATATCGAAACCGGGTTGGCCGATGATGAGACGTTGTCGTTTTACCAGCAGGGCGAATTCATCGATCTGTGCCGAGGCCCTCACGTTCCGTCCCCGAAATCAATCGGCGCGTTCAAGCTGTTGTCGATTGCAGGTGCTTACTGGAAAGGTGATCAAGATCGCGAGCAACTGCAACGCTTGTATGCGACTGCGTTCTTCACGCAGGAAGAGCTTGATGAGCACATGGAGCAAATCGAGGAAGCCAAAAAGCGCGACCACCGAGTGCTGGGTAAGCGGCTGGGACTGTTCCACATCGATGAAGAGGTCGGGCAAGGCCTGATTCTGTGGACTCCAAAAGGAGCGTTCGTCCGACAGAAGTTGCAAGACTTCATCAGCCACCATTTGACCAAGCAGGGCTACGATCAAGTTTTTACTCCGCACATCGGAAAGCTGGATCTATACAAAACCAGCGGACACTTTCCTTATTACCAAGAGAGCCAGTATCCGGCGATCGTGGATCGCGATCTGATGGGCAAGTTGTCGGACGAAGGTTGCACATGCAGCCAACTGTCCAACATGATGAAAGATGGCGAGATCGAAGGCTATCTGTTAAAGCCCATGAACTGCCCTCATCACATCAAGATCTTTGACAGCGAGCAGCGAAGCTATCGTGACCTGCCGATTCGATTGGCTGAATTCGGCACCGTCTATCGCTGGGAGCAATCGGGCGAGATCGGTGGATTGACTCGCGTGCGCGGATTCACTCAGGATGATGCTCACTTGTTTGTCACTCAGGAACAGTTGGCGGCCGAATTGGAGGGATGTCTGGACCTCGTAAAAGTCGTTTTCGAAAAAATGGGCATGACCGACTACCACGTGCGTGTCGGCTTGCGAGATCCGGACAGCAGCAAGTACGTGGGCGACCCGAACAACTGGGATCTGGCGGAGGAAGCCTGTCGCACGGCGGCCGCTTCGCTGGGCAAAGAGTTCAGTCAGGACCCGGGCGAAGCCGCGTTCTACGGGCCCAAAATTGACTTCGTGGTCAACGATTGCATCGGACGAAAGTGGCAGCTGGGCACCGTTCAGGTCGACTACAACCTGCCCGAACGCTTTGGACTGGAGTACATCGGTGCGGACAACAAGCCTCACCGACCGATCATGATCCACCGAGCTCCGTTTGGCAGCATGGAGCGGTTCATTGGTGTGCTGATCGAGCATTTTGGCGGCTCGTTCCCGATGTGGCTGGCTCCCGAGCAGGTCCGTGTGCTGACGGTCAGCGAAAAATCAGAGGCCTACGGCCAGCAGGTTCGCGATCAGCTCAAGGAAGCCGGACTGCGGGTCACCGGAGATTTCCGCAGCGAAAAGCTGGGAGCCAAAATTCGTGATGGCCAGATGGCCCGAATCCCGTACATGCTGGTGGTGGGCCCTCGCGACGCCGACGCGGGCACTGTGTCCGTTCGCAGTCTGTCCGAAGGTGACCAGGGAGCCATGCCAATCGCGGACGCGATCGCGAAATTCCAAGCCGAAGAGCAGGCATGAGACAGCCTTCACGCATGCAATGGCTTGAATCCCGGACCAAATTTGCCGAGTTTCTGTTGACGTTGTCGTCGAATCGTCGATAATCTCAACAGAACGCAGTTGATGACACGACCCACTTGATCAGCTGACGCGATCTCTATTTCAATCATTTAAGAGGAACCGAAAATCGACAAAAACCAGAATCGGATCAACGATCAGATCCGAATTACTCCCGTCCGTGTTATTGATCAAGATGGTGAACAACTTGGCGTAATCCCAACCAAAGACGCACTCGACCGTGCCCGCGAAAACGGGCTGGATCTGGTCGAGGTCGCTGCAGACGCGAAGCCGCCCGTCTGCCGAATCATGGACTTCGGGAAGTTCAAGTACGACAAGAAGAAGAAACGGGAAAAAGGGAAGACTCATCAGACCAAACTGAAAGAGATTCGCGTTCGACCAAAAACTGGCGATCACGATATCAACTTCAAGGTCAAGCAGGCGATCGGCTTCCTTGAGCACAACGATAAAGTTCAGGTGACCGTCCTGTTCCGTGGTCGTGAGAACGCTCATATCGACGAAGGCCGCAAAGTGATGGAAGGCATCATCGAGCAGCTGTCCGAGCACGGTAAAGTCGAAAGCCAGCCGTCGCAGCAATCCCGTCGCATGATCTGCACGATCGCGCCGAACAAGTGAATGGCGAAAATGTTTCGTAGGCCGGCAACAAGGTCTCGCAAGCGTTGCCGTAACTGTGCAAAACCAGCGATCCAAAGAACAAGCTGTCATTTTTCGCTTGGTTGGCAACGAGACCGAAGTTCCGGCATGACGGAGTTTTACGTGTTACGGCCTACCTCGTCGATGAAATATTCGGCTTAGTGCACGTTGCACTTAACTGTAGCGTCTGCGGCGTTGAAAAACAGAGCGTAAAGTCCCGAAACGCCGCTAGACTTAAACGAAACGCGCTCTAGATGCTTCAAATTTGCGCAGCTGCGGCTTTGGCCGTGGAGCCAGGAACACTCCTGCCTCGCTTTTCAACATGTGCAGATTTGCGAGCCAGTTGAAAGGTTATTCAAACGACCGATGGCCACTCATCAAACAGTTGCCGAAGCGTCGCACGGATGTTGAAGCGATGTCGCCGGAACAGTTCGATAGCGCGTTGGTTCAAGGTATCGCGATCTGTGACAGGTTGCTCGTTCAATAATTCTTCCAGCAGCTCGCACACCAGCAATTCCGATGGTCGCGTTTCGATCCACGTTGGCAATCGAAGGCAGATGTTGCGATGGTGAACGATCATGACCACTCCGGCAACTCGCGATGGAGCCGCAGTCCGGCAAATCAGCCGTTGACGATCGAGCCACGTCAAACGCTCGATCCCGTCGACCAGCAGTAACGTGCCGGAATCCAATTCGGCAAGCTGCTCGGTGATGATGGCTCGCTGCTGAGATCTTGATCCAGCAATGATGCTGGAACCCGAAGTTTCTTGAGATGCCAATCGAGGCACATCCAGTAAGATCGTGCTGCGAATAGAATCATCAATCGATCCGTCCGACAGATTGACACTCATCAACGGCTCGGTGATCGGGCGAATCGCCGGTTCTTGCGTCGAGAATCGACTCTGAAGCTCTCGGATTAATGTGGACTTGCCCGTTCCATATCCCCCGACAACCAACGCACGAAAATTCAGCTGCTTCAGTCGACTCAGGTTCGAAGCCCAGTCTTTTCCATCTGGGAACCGATAACTTAATCGTTCGATCCGCTGCTGGGAAAACGGATTTTTGGCCGCTGTCGGTATGAACCGTTCTTCGTGGCGCGGGTTTCTATTCGTGCTTTTTCGATGCTTCATTGATGTCTTTGGCATGAACGTAGTTGCTCAAATTCAGGGCCAAAGGTCCGGTAGTTTTCCTAGCCCAGTTCAAGGATCTCCGATCCGCCGGGCTGGGTTCGATGGTTCAAAAATGTTTGGAAGGGCCAAAGGTCCGACCGTTAAAAAATTGTATTAATGCCGGACCTTTGGCCCTCCGACTGATATGGATCACCCACCCAGCCTTTCGCAGCGTGCCGCTGCTACTGGCTGGGCTAAGATAATTTCTGGGCCGTTGGCCCGAATTACTATTCCTGCTCATTTAACAAACTACTCGGACACCTTTCAGGTCGCGTTCTATCATTCTTCGATTACCCGTTTTGCCCCATCGAGAAGAATGGCTTGCTCATTCCATGCGCTTTCAACTGGTCAGATTTATCAGTCAGAGCAATCGGCTCGGAACCATCGGTCAACTCGAACTCGGACAGTGCTGATTGATTCGAAGGCTTGACCACCGCCTCAACCGCCCAAATCAACGAAATCAGTTTTCCCTCGAACCCGAGCGGTCGACGAGGCAACTGGAACTCGAACGAAACATCTTCTGAGGCACCAGACAACATTACGTCAACGGAGTCCACGATTTGGTAGTCGCGATCACCTTTCCCCGACGTGAACCAGATCAGCCGAATGGAAATCGCTTCACTGCCTTCGGAAACGGAGGACCAAGTTACCTTTCCAGTCAGAATCTGTCCGGGTGAGCACTTGCTTTGATGAAGATTCACGGTCAGATCATTCATGATCGTTTCTCTGGGAGATTGTGGATTGCGTTAGTCCAGCGACTTGGCGTGGAGTCACTCGAAACGGATAGTTGCCACTTACATCGGGCCACCATGCAATTGATCCGTTTGCAACGACCGCCCATTTGATTTTGTTATTGGTCAGGTCCAGGCTATGCATCGTATCTTCGGGTATCGTGATCGTCGCGCTCCCAAATTTAATTTCGTCCGACTGATCGGTGGAAACTATGGGAACCACTTCGAAAGTCGATTCATCCACGATCGTGTCAGTTCCTCTTTGGTATCTGGCCCATTCGGTTCCGACTACGCTGATGCTCAAGCGATCGATGCTTCGAATCCCACCGCTTACTTCCCATGCAACGTCGATTGTGCCTCCACGCGAAACCGCACCCGACGAAAGTGCAATCGAGATGGTCGGATTGAACAATGAGATGAAGGAATGAACCACTCCCGCAATCAATAGCAGACCAATCAACACAAATGGAGTCAGAAACAAACCGAGAAACCAGCTGAAGAAACCGCCGGGGTTGTCAAAAATCAGATTCCAGACAAACACACTGACAATGCCATTCCAAAACAGTGCGATCAGGGTTACCGCAACCAGAGTTCCTAATCGGGAAGACTCCGCCTTCAGTCGCTGTGGCTCATCTGCCTTCCGATCCTCGACGTCGGCTGGATGAATGTCTGGCACCCCGCGCCCTCGAACTTTGAGCGATCGCCCAGACATAGATTCAGTCACCAACGATTGTTCTCGATCGTCTTCACGGTCAATGACATCTGTATGAAAGTAATCGTTAGCCTCGCCGAAGCTGGACACGCTGGTACTGCCAGCCGCAAGCCGAACCTGTCGCTGTTTTGCTTTCTGGCCCGTTTTGTAAGAAGAATACGCTACAAATGCACCGAAACCCCCAAAGACGAGCCCGAATGCTGACAACCCAGTTACACCCCAAACTGGAAACGAGCGATCGAGGATGGACTCGGCTGGATCATCTGGATTGACATAGCAAACCGTTTCCGTACCAACAGGAAGTTCGGCCAGTCGTTGCTTCGCGGACTTCCGGCTTCCCGATGCCTGCATCACCGTGTCTTGATCGCCCACGTAATTCTTGCCATCAATTTGATAGGCGTACGTGAAATCGGCTCGGTAAGTGGTTCCATCGTCCGAATGCGATTCGTCCAGCTCGGCCGTCACGATTTGGCATGGAGTTTCCATCCACCCGCTTGCATCCATCGCGTACAGCGCTGACGCCAACGCACCGATCAAAACGCCGATTCCAATCACCGCGAAAATCACACCAACCGCGATTCCGCAACCGGCCGCTTTGGAATTGCTGCCACTTTCAGATACCGGACCGTCTACCGTCATGGATCTCGTTTATTTGAACTGATTTTGATTTCGATTACCCGCAAGCTCATCGACCGCTATTCGCCGCATCTGTGCAAAAATTGCGAAGGTACGTTCATATCCGCCGACGCATCCGTGCGTTCGCGCTACCTGATGGCACCCATTCGACTGCATTCCGATGCTAAAGTCGATATACTGGCGTTCAATGGAATATGCTGCATCGCCGCACTGAAATTTTATCGCACTGATTTGACTTCTATGTACCTCCGATTCGCAAAACGACTGCTGTTGGAAACTGACAAACGCCTGCTGTGGAAGCTGGCGTGGAATATGGGCGTGCGCGGCCTGCGCAGTGTTCAGGCTCACAAGAAACGGCTCCGCAACGGTCAGTTTTTTCCTCCATATCTTTACATTTCGATTATCAACAGTTGCAACTTGCGATGCCAAGGCTGTTGGGTCGATGTTTCCGCGAAACAACAGACAATCGATGTCGAGGCGATGAATCGGATGATCGGTCGAGCGAAGGAGATGGGGAACTCCTTCTTCGGTTTGCTGGGCGGCGAGCCGTTCATGCACAAAGAACTGTTCGAAATTCTCGAATCTCACCCCGATGCGTACTTTCAAGTGTTCAGCAATGGTCACTTTATCACGGATGAAGTGGCAAAACGCTTACGCAAGTGTGGCAACGTAACCGTGCTGATCAGCGTCGAAGGATCCGAAATCATCAGCGACCAACGACGTGGCAAAGCGAACGTTTACTCGGATACCATGCGAGGCATCGAAAACTGTCTGAAGAATAAAGTCATGACGGGTGTCTGCACCAGCCTGTGCCAGACCAACTTTGATGACTTGCTTCGGGAAGAGTGGGTCGACCGGCTGATTGAAATGGGAGTCATGTACACATGGTTCCATATTTATCGCCCCGTCGGCCCAGAATCGTCGCCAGAACTCGCGCTGACGCCCGATCAGCAGCGGCAGGCGCGTCAGTTTGTGGTCGACATGCGAGTTAAAAAACCGATCATCGTGATCGATGCGTACTACGACGCCGACGGAAATGCGTTGTGCCCAGCCGCGACCGGGTTTACTCATCACATCAGCCCGTGGGGTGATATCGAACCATGTCCAATCATCCAATTCGCCAAAGAGTCGATTCATGATGAACGGCCGCTCGACCAAGTGTTCAATGAATCCGAGTACTTGAAAGACTTCCGCAAGACCGCCGCACAGCACACGCGTGGATGCATCGCTTTGGAACGTCCTGATCTGATCGAAGCATTGGCCGAACGCCATGGAGCCGAAGATTCGACCGCTCGAAAAACGGCACTGGCCGAATTACAGTCGGCGAATCGGCACCCGTCGCAGTATATGCCCGAGATGAAACCAATTCCGGAAAAAAGTTGGGCCTATCGCATCGCCAAAAAAATCGCTTTTCACGACTACGGTGCCTACGGCGAGCATTTTTCGCCCGACAATTGGGAAGATCCTCGCAAGAACGGCCCGTCTTTGCCGAATAACTCAGCTGGAGACGAGCTGGTCCAATTGAAAAGCTGATTACCGAATGATCGAGCAACTGATTCCGTTTCTGTTCATTGGCGTCGTTCTGCTGATTGTCGGCTTCGGGATGTTTTACTCACATTTCGCAGCCGGGAAACGGCGTGCCGCACTGGAAGAACTGGCTGGCGAAATGGGATTGAGCTGGTTCGAATCTGGTACGCTTGAACAGATCAGCCATCACACGGGGTTCAACTTGTTCAATCAAGGTCGAGCGAGGAAGGTCAACAATGTGATCGAAGGCGTGACTGACGAAGTTCGGATCTGCATTTTTGATTACCAGTTCACCACCGGATCCGGCAAGAACCAACGCACGACAAAGCAAACCGTCGCTTCGCTGTCATCGTCCCAGTTGAGTTGCCCCGAATTTTCAATGCGTCCCGAAGGAATATTCGATCGCGTTGGCGGCTTGCTTGGATTTCAGGATATCGATTTTGACAGCCATCCGGACTTCTCAAAGAGCTTTGTGCTCAAAGGGCCAAACGAAGAACGAATCCGAGCATTTTTCCAACCGCCGGTGCTTGAGTTCTTCGAAACTCAGGCTGGTATCAGCGTCGAGGGAATCGGCGATTCGATCTGTCTATACCGGACGGGTAAAACGGTCAGCCCCGAGGAGATTAAAGACCTGTTGGCCGATACCTATCGCGTGTTCGGTTGTCTGGTGGACGCGTGAAACAGTACGAGCACGAAGCGAGAGAGAGAGTGTGTGTGTGTGTCAAATGAGACGAGAGCTCACTCGCTTGCGCTACGTGCTTGTATTTTTCGCCGATTCTACAAATCCAGATCGTTCAGCTCGTCGACCAGATCGTCCAGTTCATCAGGCTCGCTTGAGCCTTCTGCTCGGCTGGATCTGATGCCTTCGCTACCGACCGCCTGACGCCCCGCCATTACCAATTGTTCGTCGCGCTCGAGTGCAGCAAGTTCGGCTGCCGACTTGCCTTCCTTGGGTGCTCCAAACAATTGAGACAAGTCGATTTTCAGACTGGCTGCCGCATCCATGGAGCCAGCGATCGCCGGGGTTTTGTGCTGAGGGAACATGATCGCGTTCTCGGGGCACACTCGACTGCATGCCGGGCAGCCCTTACGACAATTGTCGGGCTGTTCGACCAGAATCGTATCGATCCGATCGACTCCGTAGACGCCAAACAAGCAGAAATCGATGCACTCCATGCAGTTCGTGCAACGGCTGTAGTCAATGACGGGGTACCATCGACGCCCTGATTTCTCTTCGATACGATTCACAACTGCGTTCGGTGCAGTTTGCCCATTGCCGTTGGTGTTGCCTGCCGGCTCCAACGGAGCCGCATTCAAAACGTCTGACAAGCCAATCACCTGGACCGCATTCTCGGCATGGATCCGTTTGACTTCGGCGATGAAGTCGTTGGCAGAGTTCGAAGCTTTCAGGTCCAGGCAATAGATCTTTCGATTGGGAATATCACGAGAATCAATCACGCGATCTTTGTCATCTGCGTCGCCTTCAGAACCTTCCGTATCCTCTTCGTCTGATTCTTCTGCTTTCAACAAAACCGTTCCGTCATGACCATGCACGCCATGGCGATCCAGCACCCAACGAGCTGCTCGTTCGAACAGCCATGAACAAAGCACTGCGTTACCGCTGACTCCCTGCAATGCAATCTGGCTGGAGCTATCGGCTTGAATGTCGTACAGGTTGGGAACGATGGTGACGTCGATGCCGCTTTCGAACAGCAGTCCGGCAACGATGTCCTCTTCCAGCTTTCGCTTGGCAGGATTCTTGCCTTGAGCTTGTGAGACGATGACGGACAGACGCTTGGACATGAGGAAGTGTTCAGAAAGTAGTGTTCAGTTTATCGTTTGACATGGGAGGGCGAGGCTAGGGTGGTGAAAATCATAACCCGCCGCGTCACGGCCTGTTGATTTAATCACAACCCGTTGCGTCAGCGAGGGATCCTTCGTCCCTCACTCACGTTTCGGGTTTCGGTGTTCGTCGTATTTCTGTAGCTAACATTAAATCATCAGGCCCGTCAGCGAAGGAATAGGGCTCGAACAATGCGGTCCCTCACTCACGTTTCGGGTTGTGAATAGAGCGTTAAGCAAATCTTTTCACCATCCCAGGGCGAGGCTCCGTCCGAGCCGCTCGTACGGAAACGCTTCTTGATCGTACGGGTGCGGACGGAGCCTTACCCTCCCGACGCGCGACCTAATCGTTCAACTGGCCTTTGATCGTTCGCTGAGTTTTCACCCAGACCTCGTCAAGATAACTTAAATACTCGTTCGCTTCCATGAACTTCGGCGACCCGCTGCATTTCATCGTGAACAGCCAGCCGTCGCCGTACTTGTCCACGTTGATTGCCGATGGATCGTCCATCAGTTCGTCATTGAATGCCAGCAACTGGCCCTCTGTGGGTGCGTACAACGAACTTTCAGCTTTCTTGCTTTCGATGCTACCGATCTCTTGACCGTTGTTCAGGTCCGCTGGGGCATCGAGAAGCCAGTCCAGAAAATACACGTCCTGCAGCAACCTGACCGCGTAGGATGAAAATCCGAATTGAAATTTGTCCGGCTGGCCATCGAGCGAGCGAGCCCACATGTGATTTTCGGCATAGCGAACGTCGACGGGAAACTCCGCCTCAAATTCGCCCATCATGAATGTCAAAGTGTTCATCAGGATCTATGTGTAGCGAATACCCTGATGCTCGGCTTCGAAAAACGCTGGCAGCAAAGCATCGGCATGCAGGAAACCTTTGCGAGTCAACTCAATACGTTCGCTGTCAAAGGTCAGCATTCCGTCTGCCTGATGCGCCGCAAACTCGTCCTTCCAGTGATCCGTGATGTCGACGTCAAACTTTTGACGGAAGTAATCCACCTCAAGGAAGCCTCGCTTCAACTGCAGGATCATTTCACGAATCAACGCTTGGTGGGGTGTCGGCGTGAAGGCTCGCCCCAGCGGCAGTTTTCCTTCCTCCAACAAGTCGGCTTGATACTGTTTCATGTCCGCTTTGTTCTGATAATGAACACCCGAAACATGCCCGAAGCTGGCGATCCCCGTCGCGAGCAAGTCCGATCCCTGCCAAAGATTGTCGCGATAGCTGAAGCTGACGACATCGTCTTTTAAGTCCTTTACCATCGTATAGGCACTGCTGATTTTGTAGCCGGCGGATTGCAGTTCGTCATACGCGTAGTTGAGCCATTCGCGTTTCGTTTCCCAATCGGCGACGGGCGTTTCAATTTTTTCGCCCAAGATATCTTTCGAGTAAACCGTATTGAACGGAAGCTCCATCTGGTAGATCGTCACGCTGTGCGGCGACAGCTTGATGGTTTCGCTAATGTTGTGCTTCCAGTTGTCCCATGTTTCACCGACCATCCCTGAGATCAGATCGATGTTCACGTTCAGGAAGTCTGCCGCCTGAATCCAATCCCACGCTTTGTAGACTTCTTTGGTCAGATGGGCTCGACCGTTCTCCTCAAGGATCGAATCGCTGAAGTTCTCAATGCCAAGACTCAACCGAGTCACGCCCAGCTCACGCAGCGTCTTGACCTTGCTTTCCTGCAGCGTTCCCGGCTCACACTCAAACGTGACCTCTTCGGCTTTATCCCAGTTGATGTTCGCCTGCAAACGCTCGACCAGCGACCGCAGTTGCCGAACGCTCAGGAACGACGGTGTTCCTCCGCCGAAATAGACGAATCGGAAAGGGCGATCGCCCATCACTGGCTGTTGGCTGACCAGTTCGATTTCACGACACAACGCCGAAACATAAGCTTCAATGTCTTTGGCGTTCTGGTCTGTAAAAACCTTGAAGTAACAAAACTTGCATCGCTTTCGACAAAACGGAATGTGCAGATACAGCCCCAGCGGCACATCGGGTTCAGGTGGCGATGCGAGGGCCTGCTCCACATTGTCCAACTTGTCTCCGGTCCATTGTGAAAATGGAGGATAGTTGGAAATGAAGTAGCTTCCGACTTCCGTTTTTGAGCTTTCCGCCATGACGTTGGTGCCAATCACCTATTCTTTGTTTTGTTGGGGCTTCCCTAAACAATAGACCAGCCCCCGGTCAGTCGCAACGACCAATCGCTCGAACGCGACCGCCGGCGAGCCGATGATCGAGCCATTCAGTTGCCTCTGCCATGCCGTTTCCCCGGAATCGTGATCCAACAGGAAGAGACGCCCGTCCGTCGCCGCCAGCAGAATCCGATCGCCAACGATCACGGGCGAGGCTTCTGCTTTGCTGCGCAGCTTTGCGACCCATCGTTCTTTGCCAGTTTCAGGTTCGAGCGAAATCACTTGTCGATTTCCCATTGCGTATACAACCTGTTGGTCGTTCACTGCCGCAGAAACGACAATGGTCGTGCCTCCCAGCGGATCTTCCCGCTTCCAGGCAATTTTTGCCTCCTTCCAATCAACGGCAAGGAACGTTCCTTGCTGGGTTCCAAAGTAGACGTGTTTCTTCAGGGTCGCCGGAGTCGTTCCAGTGGGTGATTCGATCTCAACCTTCGCGACTTTCTGGCCCGTATCAAGATCAACCACATGCAGCTTGGCGTCGCAGCCGGCAAGGAAGGCTCGATTCTCAACTACAGTTGTGGAGCATTGAATCTGATCGTCGGCCTCGTATTTCCATTTGAGCTTTCCCGATTCTCGGTCGAGTGCGTACAGACACCCGTCCTGAGCACCGAACAACACAAGTTCCTTGTAAAAGTTCGCGCTGCCGTTGATTTCGCCTTCCGCCTCGTACTTCCAGACCAGTTTCCCTTCAAGATCAAGGCAATGGAAGAACCCATCGAAGTCACCGATGAAGATCTTTCCATCCCGACAGGCTGCCGCCGCCGTGAATCCGAGTTCTCCGAGATCCTTTTCCCAAATCAAATCGCCGCTGCTCAGATCCAACGCGAGCAACCGCCCATCCAGATCACCGACCACCACCATCGGCGATCGATCGGCCAGTGGAATAATGACGGGAGTGCTTTCAAACGATCCGTTGGCGACTTTGTGCTTCCAGATAACCTCAGGTTCCGCCGGCAAATTTGTTTTGGCCACGCCTGAAGAGGCAGAATCGCCGCGATACAGCGTCCAACCATCATCGGTTGATTGGGCGATGGCAGCATGACATGAGCACAGCACGCACACGAACCAAAACGTGATCACCGTAACTTTCACCGAGTTGTTTCGAGCATTCAAAATTGGACCAAACATGCCATCGCCACGTTCGTGAAACCAGAAACCAATACTCTAACACTCGATCCTACGCGGCGTTTCGGTAAAGTTGAAACAAGCTGTCTTTATCGACAGGAATCGGATTGAACGTGCCCGTCCATTGCTGGGCTGCATCAGCCGCCATGGCAGCGAAATGTTCCTCATTCACGTTCAGTTCCGATAGTTTCGTTTTCATCCCTGCTGCCAAGACCAATCGAGTCACCAGATCTGCGATTGCGCCAGCTTCGTTTCCGTCGCTGATCGTGCTCGCATTCGACTCGACTAATTCCAAATCAGAAAGCAGTTCCGCATAAGCCTGTCGACACTCCGCATCTTGACCATTAAATCGAATCACGTGAGGCAGCATCAAACCCACGGCCTGACCGTGCGGAATTCCAAATCTGGCCGTCAGTGGATTCGCCAGCGCGTGAGAGGCTCCCAACATCGAGTTCTCGATAGCCAACCCGGCCCAAGCCGCGCCCAGCTGCATCGCTGACCTGGAAGACAAGTTGTCTGGATTCGATATGACTGTTTCAAAATGATTGGCAAGGCACTTCCATGCGGCAACTGAAAATGTTCGGGAAACGGGATTACGACGCGTCGTTACCATCGTTTCCAACGCGTGAGAAATCGCGTCGATGCCCGTCAGCGCGGTTACCGTTTTTGGCTGGGTCAGCGTCAACAATGGGTCAAGGATGGCAACGCGACAACTGGCCGCCGGATCGCCGCACGCCATCTTTACGTGCGTCTCCGCATCGGAAATCAATGCGAAGGACTGAAGTTCACTTCCGGTCCCCGCCGTGGTAGGAACAGCGATCATCGGAAGCAGCGGTGCGGTTGCTTTTCCGACACCTGCGTAATCATGCATCGTCCCACCGCACGAATAAATGAAGTTGATGCCTTTGGCGCAGTCCATTGAACTTCCACCGCCCAGACCAATCAACAAATCAGGCTTGAACTCGCGAGCGACTTCCACGCCTCGCTGGACATCCTGCGTGGTTGGATTCTCCGCTGCGCCGTCGAAGACTTGAATTGACAAGCCTTCTGATTCAATTGCCTCAACAGCTCGATCGACATGCCCCGCGGCAACAATTCCCGGGTCGGTCACCAACAAAACACGCCCCGATGTCAGCTCGGCGGAAAGTTCGCCGATCCGTCTCAGCGAATTCTCGCCACCAACGATTCGCGTCCGCATAACAAAATCAAATGATTGCATGACGCGATTTTAAACAGAGAGGAGCAATGAGGGACTCAAGGATTCTAGTGCATGTTGCACTTAACTATAGCGTCTGCGGCGTTGAAAAACCGAGCGAAAA
>CAYXWX010000087.1:16274-19811 GCA_964468915.1 uncultured Pirellulaceae bacterium | reverse complement strand
GTAGAGCCTTTAGGCTCTTTCGAAACGTGTTAAGTTTTTGATTGGCCAAATTCAATGCCACAACCCGCTCTCGGATTTTTCCTAGAGGGGATTTCAAAACCCATTTTCACAACCCGAAGCGTCAGCGAGGGACTGCAAATTCAACGCCTCGGTCCCTCGCTGACGCTTCGGGTTGCGGTTTTGAAAGGCCCTCTATTTTGAGTTGCTGGTAAACAGTTGTTTTTGGCCTTGGCCTTGATCTTTTTCTTTCGCTTTGGTGCTCATTTTTGACTTTGGCTTCTTAACCGAGCCAGACGCCGTAGGCTTACCGCCCTTGGTAGGTTCAGGTGAACCATCAAGCGAATCGCCAACTTCGATCGATTCGAGTCGCTTCCGCCCGTGATCGACGTACTCTTTCGATAAGTCGAAACCAATTTGCTGACGTCCCAGCTTTTTGGCTACCGCCAACGTGGTCGCACTGCCTGAAAACGGATCAAGCACAAGTTCCTCTGGTTCACTGCATGTCCGAATGATTCGCCCCAGCAGCTGCTCGGGCATTTGGCAGCCATGAAAACCGGCTCGTTCCTTGAAAGTTCCAGCGACCCGCGGGATGTACCACGTGTCTTCGGAATCGTTGAAACTGTCGGGCAAATCCTGCGGGCGCAAAATGAAGGTGTCGGCTACGCTTTGGCCGGCAGGTGGGATGATCCAGGTATCGTCTGGCAACCGTCCCTTCGGATTGGCTCGTTTGTCGTTGTAGACCAGTTCGCGAGCCGATGGGATTCGGTTTTCCAAGTCTTCGCTGCGGAACGTGAAGTTGTCCTTGTCTTTGACAAAGTAAAACAGATGCGCGTGCGATCGAGTGAACTTGTTTTTGCAGTTCACGCCAAAGGTGTAGTACCAAATGACCCAACTGCGGCAGTGAAAACCAACTTTTTGGCTCTCGATCTTCAGTTCGGCCGCGTACTCGTCTCCGATCGCCAGCCAAAACGTGCCGTCAGGTTTCAGCACCCGATGCACGCCTTGGATCCACTGGCTGCACCAGTCGATGTACTGTTGGTGATCGACTTTGTCATCGTAGACATCGTAGTCGTAGCCGATGTTGAAAGGTGGATCAGCAAAGGCAAGATCGACCGAGCCTTCCTCAAGCTTCTGCATTCCCTTGATGCAGTCGCTATTGAGAATTTTCGAAGTCCAATTTTTTGTTGAAGTCGCCATGCCCGTTCCGCTATCTATAATCGAAGCGAACGAATTTTACCAATTGCACTCGCATGGCGCAAGTTTGGGCATCAAGATTAGCACTAATTTGTAGTGGTTTTCTTTGCCGAAGAGCGGTGGTTGCTATACTTGACGTGTCGAGAACATAACTCGAATGATTGACACATCGCACAGGGGTTCCAGCTATGGAGCGATTTTCTGACATTGTGGACGCCGTCGATGAGCTTCCACCCGAAGATCAACTTGCACTCGCTTAGATTCTCAAACAGTGGCTTGCTGCGCGTGAGCGAAGTGAGATCGTCAAAGAAGTGGCTGATGCTCGGGATGAGTATCAAGCCAACCGGTCAAAGCCACAGTCAGCCAGTTCGATTATGGATGAATTTCGGGATGACTCGTGAGTTGATCCCAACACCAGCGTTCAAGCGATCGTTTCGAAAGTTCCTGCGTCGGAATCCGCAGTGCGCCGATAGCATCGAACGGACGCTTGACACTCTTGCCGTGGACGCTTTTGCTTCTCACCATCGGAACCCATGACTCGGTTTACTGAAAGCCGAATGAGCGTGTTTAATCACGCGTTTAACCGTTCGCGAATCACCGATTCAACCTCATCGATTTTGACGCGGACTTGTTCCAGACTGTCGCGGTCGCGAAGGGTGACGGTTTTGTCGGTCAGCGTTTCACCATCGACCGTGATGCAATACGGCGTGCCTGCTTCGTCTTGACGACGATACCGGCGACCGACCGCACCTTTTTCGTCGTAGAAGACGTTGAAGTGCTGTTTCAGATCCAGGTAGATGTCTTTGGCGACCTCCGGCATGCCGTCTTTCTTGACCAACGGGAACACGGCGGCTTTGATCGGCGCCAGTCGCGGATGGAACTTCATCACGGTTCGAGTCTGCATCTTGCCTTTGTCGTCAGGAGCGGAGTCTTCGGTGTACGCTTCGCAGATGAACGCGAGCGTGGCACGGTCAGCGCCGGCGGATGGTTCGATCACGTGCGGCGTGTATTTTTCATTGGTCAGGTCGTCACGGTAGGAAAGATCTTTGCCGCTACCTTTCCATTTTGGCTTGCCGTTTTCATCCAGCTGAACAGTTAGCGGACAGGTTTTCTCATCCAGCTTGCCTTCCATGTGACTGCGAAGATCAAAATCGCCACGATGAGCGACTCCTTCGAGTTCCCCGAATTCACCTTCGGCCATGAACGGAAACGCATACTCGATGTCGGCGGTGCCGATGCTGTAGTGAGCCAGTTCTTCCTTGTGGTGCTCTCGCATGATCAGTCGATCGCCGCTGATGCCCATGTCGTGGTACCACTTCAGCCGACGGTCGCGCCAGTAGCGGTACCAATCCTGAGACTGATCCGGATGGCAGAAGAATTCGATTTCCATTTGCTCGAATTCTCGGCTGCGGAACGTGAAGTTGCGCGGCGTGATCTCGTTGCGGAAACTCTTTCCGATTTGAGCGATTCCCAGCGGTAAACGATGCCGAGTGCTATCAAGCACGTTCTTGAAGTTTACGAAAATTCCTTGGGCTGTTTCTGGACGCAGGAAGGCAGCTCCTTCTTCGCCCGACAACGCACCGACATAGGTTTTGAACATCAGGTTGAACTCACGCGGCTCGGTCAATGTGCCCAGTGTCTTCGCGTCAGGGCCCAGCACCTGATCCAGCGAGTCGATTTCCGTCAGGCAGGTTGAGCCACCCTCCCATGTGATGTCGTCTTTGTTTTTGGCTCGGATTTTGAAGAACTTCATGGCTTGCTTTTCCATGGCAGCCTGTTCTTCATCACTGGCCTGAGCCGTGACAAAAATCTTTTGCCCTTTGGCTTCAACCCAGCGTCCGTTCAGCTGATCGTGGCGATAACGCTTTTTGGTTTCCCGGCAGTCAACCATGAAGTCGTGAAACAGGTCGTAGTGACCGCTGCATTTCCAGACTTGGGGGTGCATGATGATGGTGCAGTCGAGGCCCTCCATCGCGTATGACGAGGGTGCTCCGGGTAGCGTGCTGATGTCATCGTGGCCTCGGACCATGTCCTGCCACCACGCGTTCTTGACGTTGCGTTTTAGTTCGACGCCCAGCGGGCCGTAGTCCCAGAAGCCTTGCAGGCCGCCATAGATTTCGCTCGATTGAAAAAGAAAACCACGTCGCTTGCACAACGAGACGATTGAGTCCATATCCATGGGAAAATGCCGAAATTCTGGGGCTTCAGGGAATTTGAAACGGACGATTTTAGTCGGGAGAGGCCGAATGTGCCATGCGGAACCGGGAGACCGGCGGTCGTGTTCGTGCGGGGTCAGGAGACCCACGCACAGCGCGGGGGGTCAGGAGACCCACGCACAGCGCG
>CAYXWX010000087.1:6826-16174 GCA_964468915.1 uncultured Pirellulaceae bacterium | reverse complement strand
GGGGTCAGGAGACCCACGCACAGCGCGGGGGGTCAGGAGACCCACGCACAGCGCGTGTCGAGAGGCCCACGTGCAGAGCGGATCCATCCGCAGCGCGATATGTCGTGGCAGCATCGGATTGCCTGAATGCTATAATACAAGCATGATCAATCGAAACCCCTCAATCGCCGACCCAGAAACCATTTCAAACCAATGGCTGATGGAGTTTGAAGCAGCTAGTCGTCGGTCTTTGGAAATACGTTTTCGCTACGCGTTTATCAGCACCTACAAACCTGTGCTGGACGACGAACCCTATCGCTCATTTGAATCTATGGCTGAATACCGCGATTGGTGCGAGCAGAATCTGCCAGATTGGTTGGGCTATGGCCGCGTTTGAGTATCGGCAAGCTGAAGAGGTTCGAGACGCTTTCAGCAAATGGGGCGTTCGATACCTGTTCTTTGGTAAGTCGGGTGCCATCCTTCTCGGTTTCCCCGATACCACGCAGGACGCTGATTTGTTTGTCGAAAAATCTGAACGCAATGGAATTGCCTTGGTGTCGGCCATCACTGAGCTGGGGTTTCGCTTAACCGATGAGCGTGAGGCGGAAATACGCCGTGGGAAAGACTTTATTCAATTGAAAGACGGCCCCTTCGATTTGGATTTGATCTTCGCACCAGATGGCATTGAAACGTTTGAAGAAGCGTGGGAACGTAAAGTCGATGTTGAGGGTTTTGCTGTTTGTCACATTGACGATATCATCGCCAGTAAGGAGGCGGCTGGCAGGGTGAAGGATATCGAGTCGCTTCCAAGATTGAAGTCGTTTCGAGACTATCTTCGCACAAAGCACAGGTAGAATGATTCGCCGTGTGTTGGAGTTCACCTGTCGGAAGGTGTCTTCCAGGTTGTCCCGCTCTGCTATTTGACTTCAATCGCCACGCTATTGCTGTGGCTGTTGAATTCGGGAGCGTACATGCATTGGAGCGACGCGATGCCGGATTGGTATTGGCCGCGATGCTGAACTCGAACGCTGTATTCGAACACGTAGGTGCCGCGTTTCAGGTAGTCGATGAAGAAGTGGCTGGCGGTGTCCCGAGTCGATTCGTAGTACCACAGTCCGTCCTGATGCTTGTAACGAGACAGCACGTTCACGGGCTCGGTGCCGCTTCCACGCTGGTCCTTGAGGTGGACGTATTCCATGTCGCGATCGACTCGAAGTTCGACTCGTGTTACGACTTCATCTCCGACTTCGACGGGCCCATCAATCGGCGTGATCGTCTGTCCATCGGGAGTGTTCTTCTTGATGAACAACGCCTTTTTTAATTGCAGCGGCGTACCTTCGTAGGGTTCGATTTTTGATACGTCTTCCAGATACTGCCAGTGGACGCTGCCCCAAGCAACGCCATCGTCCGACTTCTTGACCTCAACGGTTTTCATGTTGGAGGTCACTTCACTGCCCGCAAACTTCTGCTCGTAGAACCCGGTGCCGGCTTCGACATCCTGCGGTTCGATTTTCGTGCCGCCCAACGAGACCTCGACCAATTTGTCCGAAGCCAAAGCGTCGGTGCCTCGGAGCAGCAACGCGTAAACCGCGTCGGCGGTGGCTTTGGTGGTTTTCCAGTTTTGAGTTTGCTTCTGCTTCAGCAGCCAGACCTTGCAGTCTTCCACCTTGGCTGCGTCGCTCGAAACTTCGTCGTAGGCTTCGATGATCAACGCTTGAGTCTCAATCGGAGCCCGGTACCACCACCAGCCGTCTTCGTTTTCTGTCCAGAATCGTCCTAGTTCTTCGTCGTTCTGAGAGCGTTCGGTCAGCGAGGCCATAATCTTGCCGGGCGTTTCAGCGTCACCGAAGCGTTTGGTCGCGATCGCCAGATGACCCTGAGACATTTTGCTCATCGAAAGCCAATGTTCCTTTGCCTGGCCAAGGAAATAATCAACCGCTGGGCGATACTGGTCGGCGATTCCCTGATCTTTCAAGAAGAAACTGCGTCCGTACAGATACAGGCAGATTGTTGATGTCAGATTGTTCCGATCAAGGTTATCTTTCTGCCTCAAGAGTTGATACGTCGAGTTGATCCACCCATCCAGCCGCGAAAGCGATTTTATCGCGGGCCCGGCGTCGACCTCCACGCCCAGATGTCTCAGGCGGCCGAACCCAGTCGTGATGTACAGCGTGATAAAATCATTCGCCGGTCCGCCAGGGAACCACGACCACGACCCATCTGAGTACTGACTTTCTGCCAGTTGCTTGGCCGCTCGCCGAAGTTCGTTTTCCAGTCGGTTTTGCTCGAACAGAATCGCCACATCACGACGGCGCTGGCTCTCTTTCTTTCCTGCTCGCAGCCAAGGCGTTTCGGCGATCAGCACGTTGCGAATGTCTTCGTTTTTCTCAAGCGGACTGTCGAGTGCGTCGGTGCCACGCCATTGTCCAAAAATGCGTTCTATGTTTGGCTGACTGGTTACGATGTGCCGCCCGAGAGCATTCGCGTAGAGCCGATTGAAAACCTGCTCGTTGCATTGATGCGGATACTCCATCAAGTAGGGCAGTGCCATCACGGCGTACCAAGCCGGATTGGAAGTCATCTGCACCGTCAGTGATTGAGTTTTCAAGCTGTCACTGCTGTCGATCATGTTCAGGCGATTGAAAGTAAACGTTTTGGTCTGTTTGCCACGGATTGGCAGCGGCAAAGATTCGGAGACCAGAATTCGTTTGCTCAGAACCGGCAACAGACCTTCTTCACCGTCGGATAAATTTTCCGTGGCTCCGACAGCTTTCCACGCAATCACGCCAACGTAATCGGGGACAGCCAGTTTCCAGAAAACGCTCTTTGATTGGCCTGCGGGAACCGAGAACGTTTGTTCGGTATTCACGTTGGCAAAACGCGAGTCCAGATTTTCGTCGGTTGATGCATCGGCCAGTGTCAGTTGAACCTTCCCAGCTTGATCGACATCGCTGAGGTTGGTGATCTTGACGCTGAACTCGATTTTGTCGCCTTCACGCAGAAAGCGAGGTGGATTCGCCTGAACCATCAGATCCTTGCTGGTGGTCATTTCGTCGGTCAGCATGGCGGTGCGAAGCTGAGCGTCATGAGCCAGCCCAAGGAACTTCCATTTGGTAAGGGCTTCCGGAATTTCGAATTCAATTCGAACGGTCCCGTTTTCGTCAGTCATCAACTGAGGGAAAAAGAATGCGGTCTCCTGCAGGTTTGTGCGAGCCGTTACCTGATCCAGTTTGACGTCAACTCCTGTACCAGAACCCTCGCTTTCGCGTCCCTCCTCTCCAGATACTGATAACGATTCATTGACGACGCTGCTCTTGTCCATCATGACCGGCTGAGATGCAGCCATCGGTGCCGCGAAGCTCATTGCGACATTTTCGGTGTAGGGAACGGCAACATTCTGTCTCATTCCTCCAACGACCCGAGATTCCATTCTCATCCTTTGACTTTTCAAACCTCGCCCAACGGTGTTACCACCGAATCCTCCACTTCCCCGGCCATAAAAACTCAATTTGTTGTTTCGCCAATGGTTATGCGGCACAACATCGTGCGAAAATTCGCGATAAGTTAAAGCGATGGGTTTACTGGCAATCGAATAGCTGTAGGCAAAATTGTTAAGACGATGCGTCTGGTTGTGAGTTCGAACGGACGTTCGAGCGTAATCCCGATAGAACAGATTCTGGATCGAGTTTGACCAACGGTGCGGCGCGAACGCATCCAGCGAGGCGTCGTACATTCCGGCGACCATTTCGGCGACCGCTTTTTCTGCATCTGGGCCTGAGATCACGGCCGTCCATGTTTCTCGGCCGCCGGGCGTCAACTTGGAGACAAAGTGCTCCCATTTGATCGTCAGATTCTTGTTCGACCATGGCACGTCAATGCGTTTGGCGACCACGTAAACTCGATTGTCTCGCACGAAGGTAACACGGACTTGAAAGCCGCCACGATGTTCTTCAGTGACGCTGAAGCGAATGGGAACCTGAGTCCGGTCCGCATTGGTCCAGTATTGATCAACGATTTTGCCTCGGTGTTCGATCTCGACATAAGCTCGGCCGGTTTCGTAACCGGTTCCCCAGAGTCCGACAAAGTCGTTGCCCGGTTCGACGGTCCACGCTTCCGCTTCAAAAACGTTGGCCACGCGAGTTGTGAACTTGTCCGCTTCCAGATCGAAAACCTGAAACGGAATCTCTGCTGAGACGGCCTGCCCTGCTGCGTCCGTGGTCTCGAACACCGCTTTGTAAGGTCCAGCTGGCAACTGAGCTTCCGTTTTTGCAGACCCTTTTTCATCGGTCTCAATTTCCAGCTGTTTGACCGATTCGCCCAGTGGCCACGATTTGATGTCCGACAGATCGGTAGTGTCAGCATTCCGTGCGATTCCGCCGAGCTTGGCTCGTTGAGGGGTTTCAGGCCCTTCCAAATGGTAGATCGTCAGTTTCCCTTTGGCGGTCTGACCGCTTCCATCGAGCGTGGTCGTGTTCAGTTTCAGCTCGACAGGTTGATCGGTCGTCTGCCAGTCATTGCACGACAACCTTGCTTCCAGCGCTGTATAGCCAACGGCAATCGTTTGGGAAGAAGATCGAGTCTCCCCTGCACTGTCGGTGACGTCGGCGTAGACGGTGAAGACAAAAACGGGCTGGCTCTCACGATCGACCGACGGATCCGCCTTGGCTGGGAAAGTGACTTCGAACGTTCCGTCGGAGTCAGTTTCACCCAAGTCGTTGGCCATCTGCTGTGAACTTGAACTTGGCGGAGCGTACCAGCTACGCCAATACCACCATTGCGGATAACGCACGTTGCGGACGACTCGCCACGTTACCTTTGCTCCGTCAACCGCAGCCCCCGTGTAGCCGGTTGCCTTGACTTTGACGGTGACATCCTGATTCAATCGGACCTGTTCGGTTGGCTTTTCGACATCGACAAAAAACTTGGGTCGTTTGTATTCTTCGACGCGGATGTTCGTCTGCCCGCTGGGACCACCGATGACTCGAAGTGACATTCTTCCTGTCCCACGATCGGCAGGAGCCTCGAAGGAGCCAGCAATCGAGCCATACTGATTGGTTTCAAAATCTCGTTGCTCGATCTGCTGCCCGTTGGGGTCGAACAGGCCCACGGTGAGTTTGCGATTCGCCAGTGACTGATAGTCGTTCTCTTCCTGATTCACGGAAATGCAAATTCCCTTGAACTGAATCGACTGTCCGGGGCGATAGATCGACCGATCGGTGAAAAACAAGGTTGACTGATAGGTGTTCGAACGTCGATTGAAATAGCCTGAATTGTCCGTCAGTCCGAATTTCTGATCCGCATGTTGAACATAGATTTGGTACTGGTACCGTCTTCCATCTTCTGACAATTCCTGACGGTAAAACCCCTTTCCGTCAGTCTGCACCGTTCCCACGGACACCTCGCGACTGTTGTTGCCGTCCTGCTGCCAGCGAGAAATCAGAACGTTGGCTTCCTGAATCGGGTCACCCGAAATCGCATTCACAACCTGGCCGGTCAGGGTATTTTTCGAATCAGTTCCCTTTCGAGTGATCACCTGCAATTCGCTGATCCAGACATGGGTCACCGACATCATGTTGTCTTTGTCACCGAAGTCGTCCTTGAGGCTGCTTAGCAACAGGTAGCAACCTGACGGCAAGCCCAACGGAGCGTCAATCGAATTGGTGCGCGTTTTGAAGTCTGGCGTTGCCAGCAGACCGACCGACCATTCTTTCAGCGGCTTACGTTTGGCCAGTTTTTCGCGATCTTTCGGATCCATGTTCTCTGGTCGCTGGTGTCTGCCCCACTGCCAGCGGCGAAAATCGAATGGCACCAGTCGAAAGTGCAGCCGGTCAAGATTCTTGTACGTCACTTGGAATTCCGGCTTGGCGGCGTTCCAGATTTGCTCCGTCACCACGCTGACCGAGGTCGCTTCAATCTGCTGGACGATGTTGAAGCATTGTTTTCCTCCTACGCTCTCGGGGAATCGTTCCATCCCAACCAGGGCAATCTTTCTGGCCTCGACCAGGTCGTTTGCACCTTGGTGCGACCCAGCCAGCAGAGCCAACGCCAGCGAAGAGAGTTCATGCTTCACGTGTTGATCGGCAAATCGTTGCAGTCCCGCGCGAAAGCGAGCGGTTGATTCGTTGCCGCTTGTTTTCTGATCCGCGAAGCGTAGTCGATGCAGATCCGCGTCAAGACAAGCGGTTGGATCTTCATCGCTGGCATGAAATCGAAGCAGCTCCTGATACAGTCCAATCGACTTCAGCAAACCGGATTTCTGGTCAGAGGTCGCTGGCTTCCAGGCAAGGAATTCGTCAACGCTGCCGAACACGGGCGAATCAGCTTTCAAATCAAACGCATCTTCGGATCGCACGATCTGTTCGTCCAGCGAGTAAAAATCGATCGCTCGATAAGCAAGAAAATCAAACAACGTCGGACGATGCGCATCCGTGACGGTTCCTTTGATAATCAACGGTTCGTAATCAGCGACAGGAACGTTCTTCAAGGAATCTGCATTGGCCAGTGCTTCGGTCAGCAAACGATCGATCTCGCCCAGCAAGCGAGGCAGATCCCACGTCTCGAAATCTTCACTGGGCGATTGGCCCGTTTGTGAGCGCTGAGCGAATCGCCACCGGTTTTGAAAGTAGTATTGAAGAAACCACTCGGCCTGAATCACCTGCATCACCGGCTTCATCTCGGCAGGTAAATCCGGAACATCGGCCTGAAGTTTTCGGATGATGTACGGCTGCATGGGTTGATTAATTTCACCCTCAGTTCGCGCGATCGCACAATACGCACGCGTGGCCTCGACGAATTCCTTGTCGGCAACGGCGCTTTCGTAAATCCTCTGCAATTGTTTGACGGCGGTTTTGGGGAGCCCTTCCGATTGTGCTTTTTCAACCAGTTTCCAAAGCGCCGAGCGGTCGTCGGCCGAGGAACTACCATTCGCATTCACCACGGAGACGACTCCCAAGAGCAAAATACTCAAAAACGAACATACTCGGATCATGGCTCAGGTCCTGAAGAAAAATTAGCGGCACAGGTTTTGACGTGCGGCCACCCCATTGGTTCCAGCAGTTTATCAAGTTTTCTTGAATAACTTCACTCGGGGCGTGCCATGATCCTCAACTAATCCCGTTCAACGACAAGCCGGCAGGCGACGGCGTTTCCGTTTGCTCCCGCCCAAATGCGGTCGCCTCCGGCTTGTTGTCAATCAATCATGGACGCTCAAATCGACTGCCGTACAATGCGTTCCATGTCCGAGGAAGAAACCGACAACCCGATCGCCAAGCTGACTCAGCCGGTCCAGTTCATCAAAGGCGTCGGCTCCGAACGAGCGAAAGTGCTTGAGCGTCTGAACCTTCGCACGGCAGCCGATCTGCTGTTCTTCTTTCCGCGTTCGTACGAGGATTTCACGCAGCTGCATAAGATCAATCAGTTGGAACACGAACAACTGGCCAACATCGTTGGTACGGTTCTACATATCGACGGTCGTAACACCAGCACCGGTCGGCACATGCTGACGTTGTTGGTCGAACAGGACAATCAGCATCTGAAGGCAATGTGGTTCAACCAACCCTTCATGATGAAGCGATTCCAAGTTGGCCAGCGGTTGCTGCTGCGAGGCAAAGCGAAGCTGCACGCGGGCCGTTTTCAGATGTCGCATCCCAAGATCACCACGCTGGATGCTGATGCTGATATCGAAGAAACTTCGCAGTTGCTCCCTGTTTACCGGCTGACCGACGGCGTTGGCCAGCAGCAAATGCGCGCGATCGTGGCTCAGGCGGTTGAGGACTTTGCGGGTGTCGTCCAGGAAGCGTTTCCTGAATCCTTGCGACAGCATGCCGATGTGTGCGACATCACGAGCGCGATTCGGCAGATTCACTCTCCTGAAACCCAAGCAGAAATCGATGCAGCGCGTGGCCGGTTGGTCTATCAGGAGCTGTTGATTCTTCAGCTGGCGTTGGCCGTTCGACGTCATCGAACTCGCACGGCGCTCAAAGCGCCACCGTTGGAGTTGACTCCCAAGATTCGTTCCCGGATTTTGGGACGGTTGCCGTTTGAGCTGACCGAATCGCAGCAAACGGCGCTCGATGAGATTGCGGCAAACATGAGCCAACCCTTTCCGATGAATCGGTTGTTGCACGGCGAGGTCGGCAGTGGAAAAACGGTCGTCGCCGTCTGCGCGATGATGTTGGCGGTGGCGCATGGTTATCAGGCAGCGATGATGGCTCCCACGGAAATTCTTGCTCGACAGCACTATCGCACCTTGAAAAATCTGCTGGGCAACAGCCGAGTCCGCATCGGTTTGTGGATCGGTAGTTTGAAAGGAGCCGAACGCAAGCAGCTGAAATCAGAGATCGAAGCGGGTGAAGTCGATATCGTTGTCGGGACTCAGGCGGTTGTTGCGTCCAGGCTGAACTTTCACAAACCCGGTTTGGTCGTCATCGACGAACAGCACAAGTTTGGCGTTCGGCAACGTGCTTCGTTGAAGCAGTCGGGCGAAGATCCTCACTACCTGGTCATGACAGCCACGCCGATTCCTCGCACGATGTCGATGACTGTGTTTGGGGATTTGGATGTTTCGACCCTGAAACGCACGTCGGGGATCGGTCAACGCGTCAACACTTATCTTGGCAAGGAATCGGCTCGCGAACAGTGGTGGCAGTTCGTTGCGAAGAAACTGCGTGAGGGACGGCAGGCTTTTGTCGTCGCTCCGCTGGTCGAGTCCGATGAAGACACTCAGCTGAGCAGCGCCGAGCGAATGTACGAGTCGTTGTCCAACGGTCCGTTGGAAGCGTTTCGACTGGATGTGTTACACGGTCGCCAGGCACCGGAGCAAAAAGACGAAGTCATGGCGGCGTTTGCATCGGGCCAGACGCAAGCGATCGTGGCAACGGGAGTGGTTGAGGTTGGTATCGACGTGCCCAACGCGACGGTCATGACCATCGAGTCGGCCGAACGGTTCGGGCTTTCCCAGTTGCATCAGCTTCGCGGGCGAGTCAGCCGCGGCAAACACCCGGGCTTCGTTTGTGCGTTTGCGACCGGCGGCGATGCCGAAGATAACGAGCGACTGGCCGCGTTTGCCGAAACTGCCAGCGGCTTCGACTTGGCTGAAATCGATTTGAAACTGCGGGGGCCCGGAAATCTGTTCAGCACTCACCAGAGCGGATTCCCGCCGCTGATGATCGCCGATCTGATCCGCGACGCCGACTTGCTGACCGCCGCGCGAACCGACGCGTTGCAGTTGGTTGATGCCGACCCAAATCTGGAACATGACGATCATGACCGTCTGCGGCAGCTGGTGTTCGCTCGTTACGGTCACGCCCTGAACCTGAGCGATGTTGGGTAGCCATCCTGCCAAGCCATCCTGCCAAGCCATCCTGCCAA
>CAYXWX010000087.1:0-6726 GCA_964468915.1 uncultured Pirellulaceae bacterium | reverse complement strand
TGAGCGATGTTGGGTAGCCATCCTGCCAAGCCATCCTGCCAAGCCATCCTGCCAAACGTTTGAATCGGTCTTATCGGTCTCGATTCGGATAATCGGAATGACCGGAGCAAATTCAATCGTTCGATTGCTCTGGGGCAAAGGTCGGCTGATTTGTTGAAATGAGCAAGCTATAAGTTCGGACACACCTATCCCTTTTCCGAACGACTGCACTCCCCGCCCATGTCAAATAATCAGGCAAAACAGCAATTGCATCACCAGGATGGCTGGCAACAAACGTTGCTAAAGCTGACCGACGCACTATCTATCGCAGCAGGATTGTTGATGTTGGTGCTTTGTTTACCAACCACCAACAGTAAATCGACGATCCTGATCGCTTTGGTGGCGTTCGGTATTTTCACTTTCATTGCCGAAGTAGTCGGGCTGTATCGCAGGTGGCACGGAGTACCGTTTGCCCGCGAGGCTGGCTGCACGATGGTGACGTGGACAGGAACGGTATTACTATTAGCCAGTCTGGGTCAGTTCACCGAGTATTCGACCGAGATTTCGAGTGGTGGTCTGCTGTTCTGGTTTACGTGCACGCCTGTGATGTCACTGTGTGCTCGAGTGGCACGCCGCTGGTACAACCGCACCATGAATGCGGCGGGAATCAACACGCGAAGTTTCGCTGTGGTGGGAATCAATGATCTTGGGATTCAAGTGGTCCAGAGTATCAACGAAACGCCCGATCTTGGACTGAAATTCAAAGGCTATTTTGACGATCGCCCCAAAAGTCGAAGGTCTGAACTGCCGGAAGGGTTGGACGTCGATCTTGGAACGCTGGACAAGCTTGTGAAGTCTGCAAAAGCAGGCGAAGTGCAGGTCGTGTTTATCACGTTGCCGATGCGAGCGGAGAAACGAATTCGCGAATTGATCCAGAATCTTTCAGACACCACCGCGTCGGTGTACATCGTGCCTGATTTGTTCATCTATCAGATGCTCAGCTCTCGTTGGACGGACGTCCAGGGAATCCCGGTGGTCAGCGTATTCGAAAACCCATTCTTCGGGGTCGACGGCGCCATGAAACGCATGGCCGACGTGGCAATCGCATCCCTCGCCTTGTTCATCAGTGCGATTCCGATGTCGCTGATCGCGATCGCTGTAAAACTGACTTCCCGAGGGCCAGTGCTGTTTCGACAATTACGGTACGGGCTTGATGGGAGGGAGATTCGAGTCTGGAAGTTCCGCAGCATGAAAGTCTGTGAAGACGGCGACGTGGTGACGCAGGCTAAAAAGAACGATAGTCGCCTGACTCCGATCGGAGGCTTCCTTCGCAAGTCATCGCTGGACGAACTTCCGCAGATCTTCAACGTGTTGTTCGGACAGATGTCGATGGTCGGTCCAAGGCCTCATGCGAACGCTCACAACGAGTTCTATCGTAAGCAGATCGACGGGTACATGTTGCGGCACAAAGTCAAACCCGGGATTACCGGACTGGCTCAGGTAAACGGTTGCCGTGGCGAAACCGAGACGATCGACAAGATGGAAGCGCGTGTTCGCTTCGATCACCAGTACATCCGCGAGTGGTCGATCTGGTTGGATTTAAAAATCCTGTTGAAAACGTTCACCGTGGTTTTCTCACGGCAAAACGCCTACTGATCGCATCAGTTGCGGTTCCCGATCATCATTGATCCCCCGTTGCACATTGAGCTTGAGCTTGACGATTGCAACTGTCGCGATGAAAACCGGACAGAAAGCAGCGCGAAATGTGGCTCGACTCGAACGAAACGCGATCTAAAAATCGGTGTTCTTTTGCGCGTCCTTGACCCGTTCAATTGGTTTTGCAAACGACGCGATCGAGTCAGTCAATTCCTTGATTTGATCGGGAATTGGAACGGTCGACGTCGGGATTCGTCCAGCAGGATTGGAACTGGCATCCGGCTTGACCGGAACGACGGGTGGAACGATGCCTTGCCGTTCAGCCTCAGCTTTGGCTTCTTCAAGCATGCGTTGTGCAACGGGCGACTGATTGCCCGGATTCAAGAAAGGGTTGGTTGAACGATCGCCAGACTGACGATCTTCGATTTCAGGACCAGCTGACGCAACTCCACTTACGGGCGCCTCAGGTTCGAGGGACACGTATGGAATGGTCTGGTCCGGCATCGCTCCGGCATCTCGAACGACATCCAACGGACGCTGGCTTGCGCGACGACGAAGCTCGATCTCTTGTTCCCGAGTGTTGGCGTCGGTGTCCGTATTGAAGTTTTCTGGTTTTGCTGACGTCTCGAAGTCAGCGATCTTCTGCGATGGGCTGGCTGATGAGTTTGCGACATCCGGCCGTTGCGCGTCAGCACGTTGTTGAGGCTCGCCAGTTTCGGCCGATGCTGGATTTGCTTTTCCCAGAGAAGCGAGGATGGATGCGGCTGTTGGCGTGCTCGCGGGAACCGATTGAGGTTTTGTGTTGGTGGCAGTGGCCCGGACTTCTGCGACGTTGGAATCAGTCGGCGCAGTGCGGGTCAGGGGAACTTCGGGTTGAATCCCCTCCGATGACGCGGCGACCGCGTCGATTTCCGCTTGAATCGCAGCCGCACGACTTTGGAAGTTCTCATCCGCCAGAATTTCAGGAGAATCGCTGCTCTCTGCAGCAACGGAATCGTGGGCCGACCCTGGTGCCGAATTCACTGGCCGTTTGAAAGGTGCGGTAAACGGTTCTTTCTCTGGCGTTTCTACCGCAGCTGATGATGAAACTGCTGACGTGGATGCAGCCGTTTTCCGTTCGATCGCAGCATCCGTGTCATCAGATGAATTGAGTGCGCTTGGAATTGCCGGACTGGTTGGGAATGGTGGCTGACGGGTGCTTGATGGGTTCGAAGCGGGTACCGATTTCTTTTCTGGTGGAGTGAGCGAGGGTACGCCGGGAGCGTCTGTGCGAGGCTTCTTCGGAGGCACGGTTGAGGCAGGCTCACGCGGTGACATATCCAGTTCCGGGCCGGGAGCCAGCAAAAGAACCAGCCCAAATCCTGCTAAAAATCCCGCGATACCACTGCCGAGGATAGTGGTCGTCCGTCCCAAACCGTCGGCTCGTGTGGAAACCTGAGGTTCGTCGACGGGCGTCATCAGGGTGACATCAAAATCTTTTGAATCAAGTCGCTGGATCGATGCAAGATTACCCTGAGCTTCATTAAAAACCTCTGACTTCTTCTTGACTTCCTCGTCAAGTCTCAGGTAGTCAACGCGACGGGATGAGATTCTGTTGAACCGCTGATCGATTGCCGCTTCCTGAGATTGCGACTTGGCAACTTTTTGCTCGAGTGAAGCGATTTGCGATTCAAGCCCACGTTTTGCCGAGTCCAATTCATTATGAATCTGACGGTGCATTGTCCGCACCTGTTCCTGATGTTTCTGCACAACGGGATGAGCCGGTTCGTAGCGTCCGACGCTCTCGGCCAGAGAACTTTGGGCCTTGATCAATTCCTGTTTCAGCCGACTGAGTGCCGGTTGGAAGCTGAATAGTTCGTCCGATGTGGCGAGGATCGCATTGGGGTCGTGAGTCGCTGCGACCAGAGTTTCGCGTTGGTTCCGAGCCGAGTGAAGTTTGTTCTCAAATTGTCGTCGCTCAGAACGAATCTGCAGCAGCATCTGAGACATGGCTCCGTCGCCCGATTGAGGATCCGACAGTGCTCGAAGCGTTGGCAGGTCTGGGCCGATCTCTCGTTCCATTGCAATCAGGCGTTCGGCTGATATCGCCAGTGATGCCTTCGCGGAATCTCGAATGATGGTGAGCTCATCCTTCATGCTGCTCAGCCGAAGGTCGTACACTTCGTTGATTTTGACGTCCATCTCTTTGAGCAACGCCAACACGAAAGCGGCCGCGCGTTCGCGAGAACTTTCCTTGGTGCTCAGAACGACGGTCTCGGTGTGCCCGAATTCCGCTCCGTTGGGAGCGCTCAGGGAAATCGAACCCTGGATCTCCTCGATCTCCTTGTCGGTAGGCCAGTTTTTACTGACGCCAAACCAGCCAGGATTTGCCGGACCAATCGTTTTCATCGCATTGCGAATGACTTGTGGTTTGCGGGCGATTTCCAGAATGGTTTCCTGAGCCGACTTCATCAGGTCCAGAGAATCAAACTGCCCCGGCTTGAGCGATTGTCCCAGCAAGTCGTCGCGGACGATCAAGGTTTGCCGAGCCGTATAGGTTTCGGCACGAATGAAATAAACGTAAATCCACGACGTAATTAGCGCAGCCAGACCGGGGATCAACCACAGTTTTCGGTGTTCAATCAGCGTATGCAGAATGTGATCCAGCCGCGGGTTCGACAATTCAGATGAGTGGCTCATGTATTTTACGTCTGGAAGGTACAAACAAACGTTCAGTTTTCCGCGTCTCGCTCGGGAAGTTGACCCTTCACAGCCCGCACGCAAGCTGGCGAAATTGGCTGTGGTCAAGCGCAGTACCACCGTTGTGGGTAGCACTTCCCCTGATCGTTTTAATCGTTATTCGATCCGCCCGGGCATTAGTTCGCCGTCGGAGAATCGGCCAGAACCAGAGAAAAAAGTGCCAGCAGTGCTGGCATCGTTCGTAAAGAATGCGCAAGAACGATAAATTCGATTTTATCCAACGATTTCAACAGCCGCGGATACCAAGCGGCCCTGGGGAGTTGCATTGAAATCAAGTTCGATCCGCAAGCGATTTCGAGCACTCAAGCAACGAGTGACTTCAAATCGGTGCGTTCGAAACCGACCGATGTCCTGCGACGGTTCCGCGTTTCGATCAAGGGTGCAGTCCATTTGCAGATCAGAGGCGTTCGCTTGCAGGTCGTGCCCGTTCAGAGCGACAGAATTGATGGCGAGTGAATCGTCTTCAACGGTCAGGTAGACCGACTGTTGATCGTCAAGATTCGTCGGTAGCCCGAACGCTCGTTCGAGTGATACGTTTCCACGAAAGTCAGCCGGCAACCATTGGCTGAAGTCGAGAGGAACTTTCACACGAATCGGTTCGCAGGCTCCATCGCTTTCAGTTCCGAATTCCGAATTCCGACCTGAGCCTTTCGTGGCTTGCCACGGACCATGCAAACGAATGACGTGAACATCATCGTCGGAGATATCAACACTATTGAGCGCCATAGCTTTGCACGATGCTCGATTGCCGCACTTCGCCCGATTGCTTTTCGACCAGACGGATGGTGACTTTCAAGCCCGAAATTGGTTCTAGGTAAGGCGGGACGGTTTCTCGTTCGTTAAAGTCGTCAGGGCCATTTTCTCGGGAACCAGACACAGGATTAACGTCGTCTATGCCGTTCGTACCTTCATCAGTCAGTGTATCACCCGCTTGAACCGCAACAGTCAGAAATTCGTTCATTGCAGGGGGCGCAGTGGTTGCCATGGCACTAGAATCCTGATTGATTCCATCGCTCTCATATGATGGCGTCCAGCTGTCATACGCCACGTCCAGAAGTCCTGCGTATGAAACTGCCATCCCTCCGATCGTTGGAGGATTGCTTCCAAGGTCCGCTTGGTGAAAGTTAAACTGATAATACAACTTATCGCGAGGAACCGTTTGAGCTGTGAAGTTCAAACTTATAGATCCGACAGACGGTACGAACCAGCCTCTCGGGAAATAAAGGGCCACAGGCCCACCCGGCGGTCGGTTGTAATCAACGGGATGCGAAAATTGGCCCGTGCCAAAATGTGCGAGGTCGACATAGCTACCTACCCTGGCAGCTTGGTCGTCTATCCCGTCGAACGGAATTGCGTCAGTTCCAGAAGTATTCGCGTTCGCGATACTGAAAGGAACAACGTTTGTTCCCGCAACTTGATAACGAGTCGCAAAACTGGGATCGCTTGGCTCGATCAAGTTGTCAGCGCCTGATGTCGAAGTGTCGACAGCTCCGTTTGCTGCAAGCAGGGCTCCTGCATCGATCGCCAGAGCATCAGATGCAAACGTCTTGACATCGAACCCTGCAACATCAGAGAGCACGACATCGTTACCGTTATACCGTAACGGTGATCCGATGCCGTCCCAATCGGCGCTGCTGGTTATAAGCAATGCACCTCGATTCAGTGGGTAGGGAAAACGAAAAAACAGTGGAGATTCAGTCGCAGGTGATCTGGCAAATCGGTTCCGTCGGTTTGCAAGGTCTTGAAGCGAGTTTGGAACCAGATTGTAGGTGTTTGGTGATCCTATCGCTGCGAGCTCAATTCGGGCCGAAACGTCCGAGGCGGCCAACCAATTGATTGCGTTGGTGTACGTCAGGCCAGTAGGTAAAGCCAAGTCGGGATTGATAACAAGCACGCGCCGGAAGAGAGTTACGTTTTCTGTGTATGAGACAGCCTGATCATTATCGCTATCACCAAATGATGTCCACCAGATGACTTCAGCGAACGCGGACTCGGTGATGCCAGTTGCTCCCGTTGTTGTATCGAACAGACGGCCACGAAAAACTTGACCGGCGATGCTGCGGACAGTCATCGCCAGAATATCATCCATGTCACCTAGATAGGTAGCTTCGGGATTTCTTGAGTCGGCTGGTTGGTAGTTTGGCCGATCGGGGAACACAGTGGCGTCTACCGGATAATCAAAAAATGGTTGAATCCCTGTTCCTGTAACATGCGAGCTTGTCGGAGCGTCATCTAACGAGTTGGGAACTCCGTCATTATCCGTGTCTACGCCAAACGGCGGCTGTAAATCCCTCCTCGGCCCCTCGATGTACTCGAAGTACCCATTGGGAATGACCTTGTCGATGTACGGCC
>CAYXWX010000086.1:0-19845 GCA_964468915.1 uncultured Pirellulaceae bacterium | reverse complement strand
TTAGCGCCTCTGCGTGAGCTTTTATTCCTGAAGGGCGTTGGCCGCGAAAAACTGGCGTTGCCGAGTATTGAATCGGTCGAAGTGCCATCGTCTGGATGGATGTGCCTTAGATTCGCGGAGTGATCCCTTTTCCAATTTTCAGCTTCCCTGCTGTTCGCCCGTGTAGGGTAGGTGCGATCAGCGTTGAAAAATACTGATAACGTACTAATTGATGTTTTCTGCTCAGAGCCTTTCGAATTAATTTCGTATCTCACAGGCGTTCTCGCATCAAAGGAACGCGAACAACAATGGTCTCTTATGCAGGTGTCTTTTAAGCAGGTCACGTGCCAATGCGTTCGGATTCGCTCAAAAGGGACAGACAAAATCTGATTCAAGACGTTTTCTTTGGCAAAACAAACGAAATTTCATCTCGCTCGTTGACGCTTGGTTCGCAGCACACGAATGCTTGCACTCAGCGACATGTAAGACTTACACGCTTTGCAAAAGACTGGCTGTCATCGCCTGAAACACCATTTCCATCTTGTCAAATTCGCGATCCTCAGCTTGATACCACGCAAGTATTTGCTGATCATCCGTTTCAAACACTTGAAGCCGAATTCGAATCAGAAAATCCAGGCAATAAAAAAGCGCTTCGATTCCCTCGCTCGGCTCTTCACTTCTGGAGGTATTGACGGTGGAAACCTCCAGATCGGGATACGTTTCGCGAAGCGAATCAAGCGTCTGATCGAGCAACCATTCCTGATAGCTGGCCTTGGGATACAGGTGCACCGACCACATGGCGGCTCCATCCGGCGAATCCACCGTGATTTCATGCGGAACTGACTCATCGCCCGAATCGGCAAGTTTCCAATTCTCGGGGTACATGAATTTCAGCCCGAGCTTGTCATAGACGGCGGTCATCAGAGTGGTCTTTCGATAGGTTTTTGATTGAATGCAATTAGAGTGAAAGCAAGATCTTCGAGCATAAACGATTTCGCAGTTGCTGGCACGCTACCATCGTATTTGAATCCCCCTTTTCGAGCGACGAACCGTAAACTTTGCGGTCAACGAGTGGTTTTCTCATTGCTGCCGCGTGAAAAACAGCTGTTTCAGCGTGGCTCTGAAGGCGGTTGCTTGCTAGAGTCTCGAAAAAATGAACCGTCCTGAAAAGATTCAAACTGGACGCGTTTTTTCAGCATCGAATCGTGGAGCCCCTCCTCTGTCCCCTTCCATTCAGCCATCATGTTACGCACTGTTGGTGCTCGCATCGTGTCTTGCGTTGCTGGTCTCGATGACGGGTTGTCAGACGCTGCACCCGTTTCGAAATTCGGTACAACAAAAAGCATCCGTGCTGCGTGAGTGGACTCATTCGGGACTCGACGCAATGCAGAATGGCAAGCTGGCTCAGGCTAGAGCATTCTTCAGTCGTGCCGCCACTCAGTCTCCCCAAGATGCCGTCGCCCGAGTAAATCTTGCTCGCGCGGATGCTCGGATGGGGAACCTGCAAGAAGCAACCGCTCATTTAAAATCTGCCATCGCGCTTGATCCCGATGAGGTTGATCTGCACGTTGAGTTGGGCGAACTTCATCTCAAGGCTTCCCGGCCCAACGAAGCGACCCAAAGCGTAGAGCGAGCGTTGAGTCTTGATGCTCGGTCGGCAAGGGCGTGGGGGCTGAAAGGTAAACTATCTCACGCGGCAGGTGATTTCGAACAAGCCCTTTCCGCATATCAACGTTCGCTCAGTTACTCGTCTTCTCTTGGAAACGATAACGATGAAATTCAAATGTTGATGGCCGACGTGTATCAACAGTTGGGCAAGCCAACCCGAGCACTTTCGACAGTCGAACAGCTCCTGAGTCGATATCCTCGTGACCGGCAACCGGAATCTGCGCTACTGGTTAAAGCGAAGACGCTCATGAACATGGATCAGACCGAACCGGCGATGGATATTCTTGCAATTGCCTGTGCTCGTCCCGAAGCCACATTGGAATCGTTTCTGCGATTGGGCGAGGCTCAACTGATCAACGGTAGGCGGTCGCAAGCTCGGCAAACGCTCGCGATGGCCAGGCAGCAATATCCAGACGAGCCGGTGCTGGTGCAACTCGCCCAGGAATTGAATACTCGGGATCAAACGGCGATTGCGTCAAAGGATCCTGAGCCCAGTGGCCAGCTGATCGTTCGCTGATCGCGCGGATTCGATGTCGTGCTGTCGACGCAACAATCGGTTCCCGGAGTTTGCGATGCTAATCCAACTTTGCTCAAATCCTCCGACAAAATCGTCAAAATCGTCACCGACAGAATGCGGTCGCTCGCCGCAGAGGCCGTTTTTTCAGACGGAAACGGTGAAAGTTGGCCGCTGCTGGTCAGATTTCTCGATGAATAAAGAACCGTGACCTATTCTTCGGTGGTTGGACGCATTCACTTATGACCGTTCCACCACCTTCAATCCCACGGAATGCTCTTTCGAGCCGTTAATTGTTCATCACTGATAACCCCCCGAGCTTACGATGACTGTCGAAAACCAGACCTTTGGCGTCAGCAACAATTCGAATTTTCTAGATCGTCGTGATCCCGACGCGAATGGCTCATCGCTTGGGCTGGAGCGGCGACAGTTTTCGGATGGTCATTCAAGTCTTTCGGAAGAAGCTTCGGAACTGGGACGAGCGATCGATCAGTACAAACTGATGAATCGTCGGCGCTACATTTCGTATGAAGAGATGTTGAGCATCGTGAAGTCGCTTGGCTACGAGAAAGCATAGCTGACCCAAATTTTCTTGTCGGGGATCCAGGCCGTGACAGGCAAACCGTTGCCATGCGAGAACTTCGGTCTCGGATTTGTTTCCGTCGAAAACGACAAACCTGGCGGAAAGCACTTCCACGATCGCTCAATTCAGGCCTGCTGGACCGCTAGCGCTTGAGTGATCCCAGACGTCCCTCCAGCAGAGGGTCGGTCAACTGATCGATCGACAACAACCCGATCGTTTTTTCCTCAGGACCGACTACCAACGCCAGCGTTTCGCGTTCGGCCTGCATCTGCATGATCGCCTCACCAAACAACTCGCTGCCAGAAATCGTCATCAAGGGCTCGATTTTTCGGGAAGTAATTTTCTTTTTTGCGTCAACAATCAGCTCAACGGTTCGGACGTAGCCGATCAAATTGTTTTTCGTTTTTTCATAAACGGGCAAATCAGGCAGTTTCTTGGAACGAGCCAGCTTCAGTGCTTTGTCGCGAGGCGTATCGACCTTGATCGCGGTGACTCGTGGCAGTGGAATGCAAACGTCTTTCACCAGTTTGGACGATACGACGAAGAAGTTCTGACTCAGTTCCCGTTGGGTCGGATGCAGGATTCCGGCTTCCATGCTCTCATCGATTACCTGCTCCAATTCCTTCCTGGCCAACACCGACTGAACTCGCTCAGGCGAGGAACCGACCAGGCGTTCGAGCAGAAAATTCAACCCCCACAGCACCACGGCGACTGGAAAAAACAGCACGGTAAACGCAAGCACCAAAGGCCCTGCCAAACGAAGCATAAAGTTCGGCGCGTGATAAAACAAATTCTTTGGGAGCAGCTCGCCGTAAATGAACAGCACGGGAGCCAACATCAACGGAGCCAGCATCTCCGCCGCCTGTGATGCGTTGGTGGCCTGAACCAGCAAAACGATCGCCAGCGACGTCATGTAGTTCGCCACATTGTTCCCGATCAGCATCGTCGCAACGAACAGAGATGGCTGGTTAATCAGTTTCAACAGATAACCGGACACGCGATCGCCATCCAGACCCGCCATGACCAATCGCACGCGACTGGCTCGGTAAAACCCGGTTTCGCTACCACTGAAACTGGCGCTCAGGAATACGCCCGCCAGCAACAGGAAAAGTGCAAACCATGTCATCATGGGCGACGCTCCGCGGATCGACGCTCGTTTCGAGTCAACTCAACCAATAGCGTGCCGCGCTGAGGGATCTCGATCACTTTGAACGAAAATGGTCCCCAGTCGCATTGATCACCTTTTCTTGCCAAGCGTTGCAATTGTTCTTGAATCACACCGCCAACGGTGACACTGTCGGTTTCCGGGAGTTCCAAATCGAACCGCCGGGAAAGTTGACGTAAACTCATAATGCCCGAAACGCACCACCGATGTTCATCGATCTGTTCGATGGGTGGCAAGTCCAGCAAGCGGTACGCTCGGCTGGGCGAGTACACAAAAACCGTTTCGAGGATGTCCTCAATCGTCAGAATTCCGATCGTGTCTCCGTATTCATTTACCACGACGGTGACCTCACGTTCGCGATGCGTCATTTTCTCGAGCGCATCGGCCACCGTCGCACACCACGGCAGGTACAAAACCGATTTGGCCAGCTTTTCCAGATTCTGTTCAGGAAGTTCATACTGATTGTCCAGTCGAATTGCTTTCTCAATGTTGTCAGTATCGTCCTCGGTGACCAGCAGATAGCCACTGGCGGGAACGGTTCCGTTCAAATCCGCCAGGCTGACCGGTGGATGAAAATTCATGAACTGCGTTCGCGGCCGCATCCATTCCTCAATCAGAATGTTTGAAAGCTGAACCACGTTCTGAAGTACCGCCTGCTCTTGACGGATCAAGTTCGGATCGGAGCTCGAATGCTCAATCGCTCGCTCGAGATCGGAAACATCGATTTCCGCTTCCGGCTCGAACCCGGGCCAGATCAAACGCGTCGAAACGAGGTTAACCGATTGCAACAGTGGCATGATCGGATCAACCAATCGCACCGCCAATGACAACGGAAAACTGACCGTCTGCGCTAGCAGTGATGGCTTGAGTACCGCAAAACTTTTGGGCAGCATCTCGCTGAAAAAAATGATGGCCAACAGCGAGGCCATCGCAAAACCGAAAGCGACCGACTGCCCGAGCGCCGGATTCTGCTCGATCCTCAATGCACAGATCGAACTGATCGAAAAGTAAGCGATGTTGATCACAAGGTTCCAGAACAGAACCGCTGACAATAATCGCTCAGGCCGATCAAGCAGCGACACGGCCATTCTTTGAGCCGGATTGCCGCCGGCCATCATGCGTCGATCACGTGGTTGAAGAAAAAAAAGAGCCGCTTCGCTGGCAGAGAAAAACGCCGAACAAATCAGCAGCACGGCCATGGTCACCAGCCACGGCAATAAAATCTGAAACGCGCTACCCATCTTGAGCCGTTTTGGATTGCCCTGTGTACACGAGGAATTCACTCAAACGAGGCACCACAATCGCCGTCGTCGCAAAACCATACGCAAACGTCACAGCCAACAACGCTCCAAGGTAACGCTCCAGCAACAGACTGGTGATGCAGTAGAACATCGTGATCGGCAACACCAACGACGCAAGCGCCAATGCGGACGACTGCAAGTTCCACCCGAGTGCAACATACAGACCAATCGCACCGCCCACGATACATGCCAGAAACGGCGCCAACTGAGCCTCAACATTTCCGGTGAACGATACCATCATCACCATGCTGGTGACCACGCCAAGGAACAGAAAAAACACCGTTCCCAGACTGACCGCAATCGCCTGCCGACTGGTCGCGTTGGACATTCCCGCGTGAATCCCAAGTGCTGAGACAAACAGAGCAATCACGGAAAACCCGATGATCAGATAAGCCAGATTCTCAAGTGAAACCACTCGATGAAACCATAGATAAACGCACATCAACAACGGCAGCAGTAACATATCCAGGGAAACGAACAGGATTCCCAGCCACTTTCCGAAGAGGAATTCCGTTGGAGAAATATCCGTCACTCGCAACAAATCAAGCGCGCGACCATCACGCTCGGACGTGATCGATGTTACTGCCAATGCGTTGATCATCACCAAACTGACGAACATCAACGGAGCCAGCGGCTTGGCAACGGCAGGGATTTCGACGCCTTCGTCGGCGGTGGTTCGAGTCGCTAACCCCGAATCGACCATCGACCACAACGCGAAAAAGACAGCGATCGCCATCAGCCAGTACACCGCTCGGATGAATAGAATCTTCCGGCCGTAAGCCCAGGTGCAGGTTTCTCGCCACAGAACAGGATTGTCCCAGACCTGGCGGCTGTTCTGTCCGACTTTGCGAGACCGATCATCGATGTGAGTCCCGGGCGAACTTGCCTTTTCAGAGCCTATCCTGACATCGCGGGAAGGATCATAACCCGACGCGTCAGCGAGGGAAATTTCCGACTTGGGTCCCTCGCTGACGCTTCGGGTTGTGATGTTATGGGACAGGCTCTTTGTGACTGTTGAAGCTTCTTCATCCAAAGACACTTTGCCGGTGAACACATCAACGTCATTGGTCGCTTCCACCTGCTGGCCAAGTCGCACTTCGCGGTTCGGGTTCCAGCGACGAACACGCACGATGGCGACCAGCGACAGCAGCAGCGACACGACACTCGCCACAATCAAAAACGGGGCAACGGTTTTCGGCCACGTGGAATGAATGGTTGAATCGCACGCGGCCAGTACCGCTCGAATTGGGTTGGTCGCCGCCGCGATCTGATCGCCCGAAAATCCTGCCACGCTCTGACCCGTCAACGCAACACCTTCGGCGATGCCAACCCAGATCACAATGGCCAGCAGCACCAGAGCAAGCGTTTGGAATGTTTTTTCTCGCCACAGTGCGATGGTGGCTCCAAGAGCGCCGGCCGCAATCGCCGCGGCGATCGTGACCGCGAACGTCCAACCGACTTGCTCGAACGAAGTCCCTCCAAACAGAACGATCAGCATGAAGATCGGCAAACTGGTCAACAGCATCACGCCAATGTTCAACAGACTGGCAAACAGCTTTCCGAGGACAAGCTCGCTGTTGGTCAATCGACTCATCAGCAACAAGATTAAGGTCTGCCGATCTTTCTCGATCGCAATATTGCTGGCCGATTGAATCGCGGACAGAAATACGATCAGAGCCAACTGCAGCGGAGCCAGAATCTGAAAGAGAACGATTCCAAACCGAGCCATGTCGCCCACGTTGCGAATCTGTTGAGTGCCAGCGAGAATCATCCATAGCGTGCACGTAATCAACAGCAGGAACAGCCCGTAGACCGTTCGCATGACGTAATGGCGAACTCGGCGAGGGGCGACAGCAGCTTCGCGAGAAAAAACAGGACCAACAAGCACAGCGCAACGTCGAAAAGAAAAAGGAAGTTGAAAACCGCGAGGTATTATTATGACCACCGCCCAACGGACGTTCCAGCGGTAATAGATTTATCGTCAGGACCGTTACCAGCCTGACAGCTCGCGCTCGATTGTCCTTCGGATATGATGAGCGGTGGGTTTGGCGGATTTCCGATTTTCGCTTGACGATAAAGTGTTCGTGGCAACCATTTCAGCCGCCAGCCATTGTTTTTCGCTTCCAACCAACTTCCTTGTCATCCTCAGGTGCTCTCAAGCATCGTCCATTATCGCTCATGAAGTTAGGCAAGACATTTTCCGGTTTGATGATCGTCGTTCTTGCGGCCGCGATCGGGATGGCATTGATCTACCTGCCAAACCTGATCATCAGCAATTGGGTAGCCGTCAAACAACTCGGCAGTGTCTGGGCAACACTGTATCTGATTGCCGTCGGGCTGGGCATCCTGCTTCTGTTGGCCAGCGCAGTGTGGACCACGTGGAAGATGTGGGGCGCTTCGATCATGAAGAAGCGACGCCGCGCGAGAAGGAATCTGAATCCCAGTGAACTGTCGGCGGCCCAGCGAAAACGTGAAATTGACGAAAACATCGACGAAGTGGAACGCTTGCGGAATGAGGCGCTCAATGAAGACGGGCTACAATCCGAACTCGATCCACTGTTGCATGAAATCGAAGCCAAGCGAGAACAACAGACACTCGAAATCGTCGCCTTTGGAACCATCAGCAGCGGCAAGTCATCCGTTTTGAATCTACTTGCCGGGCGAGACGTTTTCAAAACGGATGTTCGCGGTGGCACAACGGTGACTCGCAATGAAATTCCATGGAGCGGCATGGACAAAGTCACGCTGGTCGACACGCCAGGCATTGGCGAAGTGGATGGGGAGGTTCACGTCAGTCTCGCCGCCGAATCCGCGGTCGATGCAGACATCGTATTAGTGGTTGTCGATGGGCCGCTCCGCGACAGTGAGCACGAACTGATCGAACGACTGGGACAAATGGAAAAACGAGTCCTTATCTGTTTGAACAAGACTGACTGGTACTCGCAAAGTGATCGCGACAAACTGATCGGTCAGATTTCCAAGCAGACATCCGGGATCGTCAAACCGGTCGACATTGTCGCGATTCAGGCTCAGGAAGGTTCACGCATCCGCAAAAAAATCCTGGCCGATGGAACCGAAAAAGAGGAAACCGTTGTCATCGAAGCCACCATCGATCCTCTGGCCGATCGGCTGATCGAAACGGTCAAGAAAGACGGCAAAGAGTTGCTGATGGCCAATGTGCTGCTTCGATCGCGAGGCCTGGTCGAAAAAGCGCGAAGTCGGGCTCAGGACGCCTTGGATCGCCAGGCTTGGGATATCGTTGACAAGTACATGTGGGGCGCGGGTGGGGTCGCTGCGATCAGCCCGTTTCCAGTCGTGGATCTTTTGGCGGGGTCCGCGATCTCGACCAAGATGATTCTTGACCTTGCCGAGGTGTACCAGCAGAAGGTTGATCTGGACACCGCATCGAAGTGGCTCGGTGAGATGGGCAAAAACCTGATTGGCGTTCTGGGCGCTCAAGGTGCTGCCGTCGCAACGAGCGCCGTGGTGGCTTCCCTGATCAAGACGATCCCGTTTGCAGGCACGGTTGCCGGAGGTGTCTTGCAAGGTGCGGTTCAGGCGTTGATCACCAAGTGGATCGGCGCGGTGTTCATCGAATACTTCCGTGACGAAATGCAAACCCCCGAAGGTGGCCTCGCGGGATTGGCTCGTCGACAATGGGAAGCCGTGACGACAGTGGATGAATTGCGTAAACTGGTTCAAATCGCTCGAAGCAAGTTGGCGGACGATTAAACAACATCCAATGGAATCAGAACCCGTGAACGAAACTTCGCCCGCTTCTCCGGCAGACTCCGTTACCGACCCGCAGTATCGCGATGCCGTGAAGGCCGTTGAGGAAACGCTGTCGAAACTGCAAGGTTGCCCCGATGCCGAACGCGATCGCCTGCAAGCCGATATCGATCAGCTGAACGCGATGTACGAAAAGATCACCAGCGGCAGCGTTGAAATTGTGATCTTTGGCGAAATCAGCACAGGTAAATCGGCGATGGTCAACGCGTTGATCGGCCGAGCGGTCGCCGAAGTCGATGTGCAGGGCGGCTGGACCAAGCAAATCTGGGGCACCGAATGGGAAGGATCAGGACACCGAATCCCCGGCCTGGAGACTTCGCAGATCGTGATCGTCGACACGCCCGGAATCAATGAAGTCGACGGAGCCGATCGAGCAGAGTTGGCGGAAGTGACCGCTCGCAGAGCGGACCTGATTCTGTTCGTGACGGATTCAGACCTGAACGAAATCGAATACGCGGCGTTGGTCGAACTGGCCGCCGTTCAAAAGCCAATCATCCTGGTGTTCAATAAAACAGATCTCTATCCGAAAGACGAGCGAGACAAACTCGTCGCGATGCTGACCGAGCGGATCAAGGACATCATTCCCAACGATCACCTGGTGTTGACGTGTGCCAATCCCCGTGAAGTCGAGTATGTGATTGAGCAACCGGACGGTTCTGAGGTGACCGAGTGGCGGAAACCGCAGCCTGATGTCGATCAACTGAAATCGCTGATCCTCGAAACTCTCGAAAAAGAGGGCCTCGGACTGATCGCTCTGAATGCGGCGATGTACGCGGCAGACAAAAGCGATCGTATTTCAGCTCTACGAGTCGAAATGAGAAACCGGCAGGCCGATCAAGTCATCTGGACGATGGCTGCGACCAAGGCCATGGTGGTTGCATTGAATGTGGTGCCGGTTCTGGATGTCGTCGGAGGCTTTGCGGTGGATGCGTTGATGATTGTCACGCTTTCAAAGGTCTACGGTTTGAACTTCTCGATGGCACAGGCACGCGGTCTATCCAAATCGATCGGTGCAGCGGGAGGCGTTTACGCGTTGGGCGAACTCACCAACTACGGGGCCAGCCTGTTTAAGGCGCTGACCGTCACATTTGGCACCGCACTGACGATTATTCCGCAAGGTGCCGCAGCAGGATTCACCTCTTACATTATTGGTCAGGCTGCGAAGAAGTATTTTGAACAGGGCGGTTCGTGGGGAAGCGGTTCAGCAAAGTCAGTCGTGGCCGAAATCCTTGAACAGACGGATAAGGATTCGGTGGTCGATCATTTGAAGGAAGAGATCCGGCAGAAACTCGATTGGAATCGCCACGCAAAGTAGTGACCAACTTCTTCCGCCCTCCTTTGACAGGATCAACACGGCGATCAAGATGGCCTACGTGAAGATCATGTAAATCCTGTTCATCCTGGCTGAATTCATATTGCTATGCCAAACCAAAAATCAATCTTGTTTGTCTGCCTGGGCAATATCTGTCGCTCGCCAACCGGTGAAGGTGTGTTGCAACAACTCGTGGACGAACGTGGCCTGAACGACGCGATCAAAGTTGATTCCGCTGGCACGATTGGCTACCACGCCGGCCACGGGGCCGATGAACGCATGAAGGCGGCGGCCAGGAAACGCGGCTACGACCTGCAAAGCCGATCGCGAAAAATCACGCCCGGCGATCTGGAAACCTTTGATCTGGTGATCGCCATGGATCGAGAAAACTATCAGGACATTCAGCACGTGCATGATGGTCCAACGGCCTCGATCAAACTGTTAAGCGACTATCTTGGCAACGAATGGCCCACGGACGTGCCGGATCCGTACTATGGTGGTGACGAGGGCTTTGAGTACGTGCTGGACATGATCGAAGCGGCTTGCCCCGCGATTCTCACTGAGCTGGTTGGCGATTAATTTGACAGGATGAACAGGATCGACATGTTCGCGAAACGCCACATCCTGTTGATCATGTTTTTCCTGTCGAAAGAAACACTCGTGACATGTCAATGAGCGACTCTCTCTTTATTTCGGAGGTCATGCGTCGGATCGAAGGATCGGTCGGACAATCGTTTTCTTTCGCAGCTGACCAACCAGTTTCTGGCGGTTGCATCAGCAATGCCAGAATTCTGACAACCAGCTGTGGAAAATCGTGGTTCGTCAAATCGAACAGCGACTCTCCCAAAGCCATGTTCCAAGCCGAGGCGGATGGTTTGAAGGCAATGGCACAAACCGGCACGATTCGGGTTCCGAATGTGATTACACTCGGGCAGCTCGATTCGGGCGAGTCATTTCTTGTCCTTGAAGTGATTCAATCGGGCCGGCGTTCGGTTGATTTTTTCGAGAAATTCGGACGACAACTGGCCGAGATGCACCGGCAGGGCAGCAATCATCAGTTTGGTTTCAAGGCAGACAACTGGATTGGCTCCAGCGTTCAACTCAATCCATGGCTGGACGATTGGAACGAGTTCTGGACAACCGCGAGGCTGATTCCTCAGCTGAAGATGGCTCGTGACAATGGAGTTTCAAACCAAAAGCTCCATCGCCTTGGCGATCGGCTGGTCAATCAAATCGATTCAATCCTCGAAACGGACTCAGAACCTCCCGCATTGATTCACGGGGATCTATGGAGCGGCAACTTTCTGGCTGACGAAAACGGTAGTCCCGTGATTCTGGATCCAGCCTGCTACTACGCCAACCGAGAAGCTGAATTTGGCATGACGAAGCTGTTCGGTGGCTTTCCGCCAGCGTTCTACGACGCTTACCACGAGGCCTGGCCGTTGCACGATGGTTGGCAATCGCGGACCAGAATCTACACGCTGTATCATCTGCTCAATCACTTAAACCTGTTCGGCGCGGGCTACTTGAGCGGCTGCGTGGAAATTCTGGAACAACTTGTCTGACACGGGCGGTAGCTGTCAGCCGGTCCGACTACTGATGAGCCGCGTTCCACGTTCGAGTCAACCATTGACGAGTTTCATACAAAACATGCGTTGCGATCGACGCGGGATAACGAGCGAGTGTGACGGTTCCGATCATTCCGGGCTTGAGTGCATCCGCACTGTCAGTTGGAAGTTGGACAATTCCTTTGAAGTGAGGATAAACCAACTGCATCGAGGACGATTGACTACCGTCATCCGGTGACTCCGACGAAGGCAAAACGGCAAGTGGCCCGCCCGCCGCCGACGTGAGCCGACCATCAGTGGACTCGCTGGCAGTCGGTTCCACGGAGATTAATTTCCCATAAGAAACCAGTTGCCCCGTCGCATTCGAAAACCTCGCCGTGTGCTCGACCGAATCAGCAAACGGCTGAAAATCGCGCTGACCAACCGCGATCGCAATCTCCTTGTTGGAAACATCCACAACCTTTGCCAGCTCTTGCCCTCGATCGACATAACGTCCCGGCAAAGAGCTTAGTTCCGTCCCGACAATCTGCCCGTCTCGCTTCGCGCGAACTTTCAGGTTATCCAATCGATCACGCAGTTCGTTCAGCTTTTGTTCGATCGAGTGCCGAAAGCCCAGTTCAGATTGCCACGACGAGACGCTACGGTCGTTGTGATGCCGCCTGCTGCGAACGACCGAGATCTCCCGGTCTGCCTCAAGCTGAGTCAGCTGAGCCGCAAGCTGGCTGTTTTCAAGCTCAAACAGAACGTCGCCCTTCCGAACGATCGCCCCGGCATCGACATGAACTTCTTGAATGAAACCGGCGACATCAGCTCGGACGATCGATTCGCCGTGGTACTGCACAATCGCAGGTGCCGAAACCTGAAACGGCCACGGAATTAAAAACAGCGACAAGATCGCAACTGCAATCAACGGAGCCGTCACGAATGCGAGTCGCCTGAAGTCTGGCGGCGCTGCACTGCTGTGACCCAACATCAATTTTGCCAATCGCCACAGTGGCATTCCAACCCACATCAATATCCCGAGGATCGCAAGTGCCATCCCAAAGCCGTATAGCAACGCCGTCGCAAGAATTGAAAGCGACACGCAGATAAATATTCTCCATGCAAACGCCGCAATTCCGTACGCTCGAACGGCAAAGCCCTCGAACGTGGAATACCTGCCCGGTTGAACATCCATCCCCAGCAAATATCGCTTTCCCACAAAGTGCAAAAACTGCTGGCCGGATTGAGCCAGATTGGGAACCTCAATCAAGTCCGACAAAATGTAGTAGCCGTCGAACCGCATCAGGAAGTTTGCGTTGAACAGAATCGTCGTCAAGCTACCGGTCAGCATCACGTTAAACAGATGGAATCGCGTGACGGGATCGGAACTGAGTGACCAGGCGATCGTGGCGACGCCGGCCATGAACAGCTCGATGTACATACCGGCCGCCGAAACGGCGATTCGCTTCCACTTGGATGGGAAGCCCCAACACGACGTCACATCCACGTAGGGAATCGGAATAAACAAGATAAATACGAAACCCGTTTCCGATACTCGACCTCCAAGCTGGTGGCAGAAGATCCCGTGAGCAAGTTCGTGAATCAGTTTCATTCCGACAAACGTCAGCAATAACCACGCCCAGGCATCGGCCGTAAACACCGCCACGCTGGCACTGGTCAGCCGACTGCTCTGCTCGAACAGGCAAACCGTCGCGGCGATCATCACGACCATCCAGATCGTAAAAAACGCCTTTGAAGTGATCCATCCGAACAGTTGAGCGGCTCGGTTGATCAACCGTGCGGGATCACCCAGCGGCAATTTGACAAACAGCGGGTTCACTTGCGAGATCGTTCGCGCATTTTGATTCTCGTGTCGTTGCTCGATCAAATGAGAAACGTTCGAACGGACCGAGTTCGAGCCATCAACTGTCGTTGCCAGACGATTTTGCAGCAGCCATTGGCACGTTCCGATCGCGTCGCGAATGGTAAACGCATCCTCGCCGAGGCGACGTGACGTTTCCTGAACGGCTTGCTGGATGCTGGTCCGTCCATCAAGCAGCGATACAAATGCGTACTCGGCAATACCCAGCTGGTAGAAACCGGATGACGTTTCATCCTGCACGACGTAGCAGGGCTTGCCGTTGTACTGATGCAACTCGAAATTCAACCCACCGCGCAGACGCAGGCACGCGTTGGCGATTTCCATGGCCTCATTCGAGTAAGTTGATTCCATTGACTTTGGCCCGTCGGGGAGTGTCGACTACCGAAGCAGCGAGAATAATTTTTCGCACGGACGATGAAACAGAATCCATCCGATCGGTCGCCACGATTCGCTGATTCTGGCTTGTCCTTTCATGCCTGGACGCAAAACCTGATTCGAATTGTCAATCAACACCTCGCCAACGAACACGTTTTGCTGCTCTCGCGCTTCCGATTCCGGACGGACGCGGTTGATGGTTCCTTCGATTGAATCGAATGGGTTTCCATCCAGCACAACGCGGACGGATTGTCCGGGTTCGACGTAGCTGACGTGAGATTCAGGGATCTCGACTTCCAGTTTCAGTTGATCTAACGCTGCGATCTCCATCAACACATCGCCCGTTCGAACCGGCGCACCCTGGGCGTCTTCGAGGTCACCTTGAAGCACCACTCCTCGAGCTACGGCTTTCATTTCCAGGTGACTCAAACGATGTTGAACCAGTTGAATCCGAGCGGCAAGCTGCTGGACTTTCAGGCTCGCGATCGTTGTCGCCGCCGCATCGCCCGAGGATCGGCTGACGTCTCGTTCTTTGACGGCCGATTGTTGTTCGGCGGTTAACTCGGCCAGCTCAAGACGAAGCTCGGCGTCATCCATCCGAGCCAGCAGTTGCCCCTCGGCCACCACGTCGCCCGGCTTGACGAATGACTCGTGCAAAATTCCATGGTGCGGAGCAACGACAAATTGCCGCTGTGCCGGTTTCAGTACGCTGGAACATGCGATCCGGTGAGGAATCGGGGCTGCCAGAATCACGGCCGCCGCCAACGCCAGACCAGCGACCACTTTCCCCACTCGTCCGGCTGCGAACTTTCCAAACTGCCGCCGGACACGAGCGACTGGACCTTCGGAAGCGCGTTCAGCCACATCCAACGACTCGGCAAGGTACTGGCTGACGGCTTTTGCGAACTGGACGCATCGCGACTGCTTGTCAACGTTGCCACTCGAACTGATCAGACACAACCACGCGCCGACGGTGACTCCTGCCCTGGTCACCAACGGTGCGGTTACCAGTTTCGAATCGGGATTGGCATCGACAAAATTTCGATGAGCCAATTTCATGCTTCGATCCGCAGCATCGCTGTCGGGATATGAGGTAACTTCACCGCGAACCAGTGATTCTTCAAGCGCTGATTTGATTTGACGGGACAGTTTTCCTCCTGAGTCGACTTCCATGGATCCAGAAATGGAAACGACACGCGTTTGCAGACGATCTGGATGATTCACCACTCCGATCGCGACCAGTTCGGCCTGCAAAAATGTGGCCAACTGGTTGGTCGCAATGATCGCGGCGTCCTGTTGATGATCCGCGCCAGACATTAATGCTGATAGTTCGGCGATCGCAGCGGTGGAATCAATTTGCCATGCCAGCCGACGCACTTGGTCACGTTCACACCATTGACTGATGCTGGTGGCAACCATCTGCAGAATCAATACAAACGAGGCCGATGACTCATTGCCCAGGCTCAAGGCAAGGCACAGGCACTCCTGCGGAGTATCCAACGGATTGGAGCCGTAAATTGGTGTTGAGATCACCGTTAGCTCGCCCGACGTCACGACTTGGGGACGAGCCGTTGCGATTGCGTTTTCGGCCGAGGGCAAAAGCGAGGACTTCATCAACGCGAGATTCTGATCCGCAACACCATTGTGTTCTGCAACAACGGACAACGGCTGCAGATCCACCTTCTTGAATTGTCCACACCAAATCGCGTTGGTGGATCGGCATGCCAACTCAACAAACTCTCGCAGCACCTGATCACGCGGCGACTTGGAATGAGTGAGCGTCACCAACCGCCGCTGAATTGAATCAAGCGTAATCGAATCGCGAGTCATCTGACCGGCCGATTGGCTGGGACGACGCTGAGCACCGTCTTTTCGAATTGTTTCGCTCTGGTTTGGCATGGCCAGCGTTCTATTGAATAGTTTGTTGCCGAAACACTCTTTCGGATTCGCCGCAGATCAAAATTGATGCCGTGCTTATGAGCCTCTCCGACAACATCAAGAACAGACACTTCACGGGATTTTGCATGGATTTCTGTAAGTCTTTATCACAGAGATCTCAACCCGATACGTAAGTGAGGGACCGATCCCTCGCTGACGCGTCGGGTTGTGATTGATTTTGCAGTATTGGGACAGGCACTCAATCATCCCGTCGGCTGCTGACTCATTTGAGGAAGTGACGCTTGAGGGACCGACGGATTCGCGGCGGCTTGCCGAGCGACTGCTGTCTGTTTCGCCACCAGTTGCTGCTTCCGTTCGACAACCTGATTCAGAATTCTGGACAGGCGTTCTACCGTCGACCATGGCATGGCAAGCCGCGTGTGAATGCGAAGTGATTCGTCACCACTGCCAGGCTCGCGAATGGTTCCCGACGAAAAATCAAGCAGCAATTCCTCGGCACTCGGGCTGGCCACGAACTGAGTCGCGTACAACACTTCGGTTTTGTCATAATGCACCGACACGTTCTGCTTTGTTTGTTGGTTGCTGTTTTGAGTCACTGCGATCCCTTGAAAAGTCACTTGAATTGAATAAACCGGTTGAACTGATCGGTGGCCGTGGCCGCTTCGGCTTCTTCGAGAATACATCGCAGGCCGCTGCGAAATTTTCCCATTGCGTTGTCAATCAACAATTCGACTCGGACCGTACCGCTGTTCGAATCGGTCACCGGTGCGATGAATGCAACCTTCGCGTTGGTGCGTTGTCCAGTTGCCGGCAACTGCACGCGAGCGATCCCGCCTTTTTTCATCGCCGCTGCCTGTTGAGTCGTCAAAAAGTAGCGAACGCGTAGCTGATTTAACTGCACGATGGTTGCCACATGACTTTCGGTTGGGGTCACCGATTCACCCGCCTGATGTGGAAGCTGCAAAATAACGCCATCATTCGGCGCGAGCACAACTCGCCGCGCGATCTGTGCCTTGATCTTGTCGACTTCGACGGCGTGTGAGCGAAGTTCATCGCTGGCAGACTGAACACTCGCTTTAGCGAGGTCGAATTCCAGCTGAGCCAGTTTGACTTCCTGATCACTGGCGTGAGCTTTATCGAGCAATCGCTTCATCTGTGCGAGATGATGCCGCTTGTTCTCAAGCGTCACCTCGGCCGCTTCCAGCTTACCCCTCGATTCCACCTTGACTTGCGCGGCCAGCAATGCGACTTGCAAAACGTCGTTGTCCAATCGGCAGATCACATCGCCGTGTCGCACCGAATCGCCTTCGTTGACTTCAATCTGCTTGATCACACCTGATTCCGGCGAAGCAACCAGAACCGTCTTGAACGGCTCGGTAAAACCTTCGTCTGGCATACTCAGTTGACCGTGGCCCGTGCTGGCCGACGCATTCAAGACCAACGCGGCGACGCCGCAGGTAAACCACAAGAGCCTAGCCCAAAACATCAAAACCCGACGCGTCAGCGAGGGAACAACCACCGAAAACTCCCTCGCTGACGCGTCGGGTTGTGATTGCTTTTCCAGTATTGGGATAGCCATAAAAAGAAACGTCATCTTCATTCGTAACTGACCGCCTTTCTGACATCGTCCAGCCAGAGTTCTTCCCGCATGATGCTCAGGCGTTGCTGGTAACTTTCTTTTTCCGCAAGTGACTGTAACTTTGCGACTCGTGCATCGAAGGCCGGGCTGATGGTTCCGTCGATCGATGAACTCAGCTGATTCAGTGAGCGTGCCAGAGACGGGTCGAATCTTTGGACGATTTCGTCTTCGGCAGAAACGTAGAACTGACCGCTTCCCGGATTCCCCTGACGACCGGCTCGACCGAGCAACTGCCGGTCGATTCGCGTTGATCGATTTCGCTCGAATCCGACCACGTGCAAACCTCCGGCTGCAAGTGCTTTTTCATCCAGGGAAATATCGGTTCCGCGACCTGCCATGTTGGTGGCAACGGTTATTGAACCCGAGACTCCCGCTGCAGAAATGGTGGTTGCTTCATCCGCGTCCTGAACTCCGTTGAGGACTTCGTGGGTGATCGATTTTTCGACTAACGACCGAGAAATTTCATGAGTCTGATCGATGGTTCGCGTCCCAATCAGAACGGGCTGCCCGGATTTCGATCGTACGATGACGTCCTTCACAACGGCCTGCAGCTTCTGTTGCACCGTGGCAAAGTACCGAGTCGCCAGTTCTTCACGTTGCGACGGCTTGCGAAGCGGAATCATGACAATGGGCAGCTGGTAACAGGAGAGCATCTCGTTTTGATGCCCCGAGATCGTCCCGGTCATGCCGCACAATATTTCGTATCGCTGGAAGTACCGCTGCCGCGAAATCCGGGCAAGCGTTCGTTTCTCTTCCGAGATCGTCACACCCTCTTTCGATTCCACCGCCTGATGCAAACCGTCACGCCAGTTGCGATCGCTGAAGATCCGCCCCGTGTATTCGTCGACGATTTCGACCTTGTCATCACGAACAACGTAGTTGACATCTCGCTGCATGATGTGCTTTGCTCGCAACGCTGATTCGATGTACTGACGCCATGGTCGGACAAGATTCGGCGGCTGCGAATGGTCGCGATCTGTAAATTCGTGGGCGAGCCGCTGAGCATGATCCAGATCGGCAAGCATCGTCACTTCGTTTCGATTGTCGGAAATTTCCGGCGATTCCGCTTGATGATTGCCGTGAATCTCTTGCGAGCCCGCTTCGGTCAGAGAAATCGCTTTTGTGCGTTCATCGATGACAAAGTGTTCATCTCGAACCAGACACTCGGCCACCTCAGTCGCATAGCGGTAGCTCTCATCGGACGGCTGATTCGCCACGCCGGACAACATGCCCGAGCTTAAAACCAGGGGCGTGATGGCTTCGTCGATCAAGACGCTATCGATTTCATCGATGATGGCCATGGCGTGACCTCGTTGACTTTCGGCCGACTTACGCTCTGCCGAACCGAACAACTCGCGCTTCAACGATTCTCCCAGCCGATCAGGACCGTGGGACATCAACGCAATTTGGTCTCGCAGAAAATCAAAACCAAGTTCGTAGCCAGTCGCGAACGTCACATCGCAGGCATAAGCGGCCTGTTTCTCCGCCGATCCGTCGCCATCTTTTGAAAGTCCAACGGAAAGCCCCAACAGACGCAGGGCAGGGCACAGGAACTCGAAATCGCGTTCGGCCAGGTAGCGATTGACCGTTGCCACATGCACTCCGCGACCGGTGATTGCGTGGGCGACAATCGGAAACGCACTAGTCAGCGTCTTGCCTTCGCCCGTCTGCATTTCCGCAATCGCGCCGCGTGACATCGCGATTCCGGCCAGCACCTGGACATCGTAAGCACTCATTCCAGTGGTACGGAGTAATGCCTGACGCGCCAACGCAAGCGTTTGAATGAGAATCGATTCAGCAATCGGGGAAGCCTCATTGGCTTCTGTCTGCTGCCGCAAACTGATGATATGGTCACGCAAATCCTGATCGCCAACTTCGTTCAACGCGTCAGCAAGCTGCTTCACACCAGAAAGAACTTCCCGATCTGACTTCGTCGGCGCGAAACAACGCGGCGCGAACCGGTCGCGCAGACTCGTGTAGGAACGCGCGGAAAGTCGAGTCGTTGTAGGTGACATGGAATGCGTGCTGGCCGAGATCAGGAATTTCCTTTCCAATGTTGCCTCGGGCGTTTTCACGATCGCCGACAGTCGAAAACCACCGAGGCTCGACAGGGTCAATTGCGAAAGACTGGCTCGATCGTTGGCTGAATCACGTTTGACGGAGTCATGTTTGGCGGAGTCATGTTTGGC
>CAYXWX010000085.1:14963-20072 GCA_964468915.1 uncultured Pirellulaceae bacterium | reverse complement strand
GTGCATTGATCGGATAACAATACAAGCACGAAGCGCCAGCGAGTGGATTTTCTTGTATTTTAATTCACTCGCTCGCGCTTCGTGCTTGTATTTCGCGACTCAAACAGCGTATCCAGGTAAACCGATCGCCGAGGGGCGTTCCGACGAATTGTTTCAGTATCCGAATCAGTACCCGAACGCATCCATGTACTCCCGCCAGTGAGCTGATATTTCTTCCCTCAGTGGCTGAGGGATTTCGAAAACGTTTTTCTTGTGACCACGTTTCTGATTGAAGTAGTTCTCGATGGCGGGTCGGACCTCTGAGTAATCACCTAGTTGCAACTGATCATACACGCCACCAACTGTCGCTACCGGATTCGCGATAAGATCCTCAAATCTAACCTCGGCAAGGCGATTTGATGGCAGGGAATCCCGGTGTTGGAAATAGGATGAATACATTTCGTCCTTGCATTGAAAGACGTAGTTCTTCAACCATTCGTCATCGTACTTTGGCAGTTGAAAGCCGTTGACGTCGTCCAGCAATCGCCACAATCGCATCGTCGAAAGCACCAGTGTTTCAGGATTGCGTGACAAGTGAATGAATTTTGCTTCAGGGAACCACTCGGCCAATTGTTTCAGGCGACCAGTGTGCGGTGGTGATTTCAGCACCAGAGGTTTCCCGTAGCGGACAGTCAGCGATTTAAGAAAGTTAGTCATCGCTTGATGAACTGCATCCTGAAGTCGTTCGTCAACTGAATCGAAATTCAGTTGCAGGTGGTCGTTGTTCGGTCGGTTAGGGAACGCGATGCGTCTGTAAGGAGTGGGCGCTCCGTAGGCACACAGAGCAAAGTCATCCTCCTGAGGCGACGCGACGTTTAATGCCATGTTGTCCATGGGCCGTTTGGATGGCATCAACAACTTGATTAACGGGTACAGAACCGATCGTGAAACAAGAAAATGATGCGGTAAAAACGCGTCGAAGTTGGAAGGATACGCATATCGCGGATCCATTGAGATCAGCTCGTGCATCAGCGTGGTGCCCGATCGCCAGTGTCCGATGATGAACACGGGTGGGCCTTTCAGCCTGGCCGATTCAATTCGTCTTTGAAACAGCCGCGACTGAATTGCCGCCATTGTTGAATTGAACGCTGCACAACCGGTGACCAGCGTTGCCATGGGGATGCGAGCAGGATGAATGCGAAAACCATTTTCGCTCAACAGGCGAATGTAGTCACTGATTCGCATGCCATGCCAGAACCGTGGCGCCCATGGCGGATACCAGTTGGCGTCTTTGGGCTTGTTGATGGAAGGCTCTGGTTGTGACATCTGAGGTCAGGCTGCTTTTTTCGCGGGGTCAAGAACTGGCTTGAACTTACCCTGAGGCGTCGACAAATCAAACAGCCCGAAGATTTCGTCTCGTGAAAGACCGCGTCGCGACGGAGCATCCGTATCGGAAAGAACTTCGCGAAAGAGTTCCCGTTTTGCTTCCAATAGCTCGTGGATCCGCTGTTCGATGGTGCCAGCCATGATCATTCGCGTCACCGTGACGCTGCCGGCAGCCCCAATACGGTGCGCTCGATTGATCGCCTGGTCCTCGACCGCCGGATTCCACCAACGATCATACAGAAACACATAGCGGCAGAATTGGAGATTCAACCCGACAGCTCCAGCGCCATAACTCATCAGCAACACGTTTCGATCCGGGTTTTCCTTGAATTCTTTCAGGATTGGATCACGCTGTTTCGACGGGATCCGTCCGTGATATTGCAGAGGCTTGAAATCAGGCAGGTGTTCTTCGATCACATTCAGTGTGTCGACCCATTGGCTGAACACAATCGCTTTCTGCCCACTCGCAGCAACCTCTTCCATGTCCGCCTTCAAGCGATCCACTTTGCTGCTTTCACCGGTTGCGGGATCAAAGTTGCAGATCTGCTTGAGTCGAAGCACCAGCTCGAACACGTGCTTGATCGTCAACGAATCTCCCATGTCGTTCAGGCGGACGACACCATCCTTTTCCGCTGCTTGATAGGTGATCGATTGTTGGGGCGACAGGGGTAGCTCAGCGTCTCGCATCAAACGCGGAGGCATGTCCGTCATGACCAGGTCCTTGGTGCGCCGCAGAATCATGTCGTTGACGTTTTGACGCATCGTCTTGGGAGCCATTCCACTGACGACTGTCCCCGGCGAAACGAATTCGCAAATGCCTACCAGATCTTCCACGCTGTTTTCAATCGGCGTGCCTGTCAATGCCCAACTGCGTTTACGATGGATGCGTTGTACGACCTGGCTGGTTGCATTCGACTTGTTCTTGACCCGCTGAGCCTCATCAAGAATCACCAGATCGAACTCGTTGGCCGGATCGGTGACGAGGCCTTCGTCACGAGTCATCAGCTCGTAGTTGGCGACTTTCACCATTGCTCGATCTGCCTGCCAATGCCATCGCCGTTGTTGTTGATTGCCCTCAATCATTGCGACCGTGATCTCGGGTGCCCACGTCGCGAACTCGCGCTGCCAGTTCGTCATCAGCGGTTTCGGACAGATCATCAGAACACGCTTGATTTGTCTGGTTCGCAACAGCAGGCGAATGGCTGTGATCGCCTGCATCGTTTTTCCAAGGCCCATTTCATCGGCCAGAATCGCACTGTGCCGAGGAAAAAGGAACGCGATCCCTGCGTACTGAAAATGAAACGGTTCGAACGGGAACGTCATCGCGCGGCCGGACAGCAGCGTTTCCAGTGGCGGTTGCAACAAATAAAACAGCCGATCTTGAAGCTTGATCACGTCAACAGGCGGTTTGATACGCGTTTGTTTGCCTTGTTGGGCCAATGCGTTTTTGCAAACTGGACCTGCCCCTTTTTTCTGCTCTGGACCTGTCCCTTTTTTCTGCTCTTTGTCGTTGGCATCATCCGCATCGCCAAAGAACAGGCTGGTTGTTTTGACGCGGCGCGGCTTTTTGAAGGCAAGCGATACGACCGACGCCGCAAGTCTCTGTGAAGCTTGATCGTGGTCCGACCACGACGATCGCAGCGGAGCCGGAGAGGCAGCGATCAGTGAATTCCAGTCGATTTGCGTCAAAACTCGGTCCTTCGAGGTTTCCTGCAGTCAGTAGAGTTGTGTTCAACGAGCAACCGCTTGTGCTTCTGAGATCGCTTCGCGAATCCGCTCCAGAGGCTCTTCGAGAGGCAACGTGAGGCAGAATCGTTCGCAGACACCACGCATGGGTTCCGCCTGCTCGCGTTCAAAGTTCACGAACCACATGTGTCGTTCGTGTAATTGAAAGTGACTCAGGTCCTTTCGTTCTTTTACCTCGTCGGACTTCTCCGCGAGCAACAGGACAGGCGATTCAACGGATTCGGTCAACGGCATCAAGTCAATGCAGTCGGTGACGTAAGCCTGAGGCTGAATTCTGGTGTGCTCAATCAGCGACGCCGCGATTTGATCGCAGAATAGAAAACTATTATAGGTTTTGCCGTAAAGAATCTTCTGCGCACGGTTTACCTTGACGGCAGCCGTGCAGTGAAACTCGACGGGCCGCCCAAGCGCGTTCACGATCAGCAGTCCGCCGCTGAAGCCGATTTCAGGTGTCTCGACGACGGTGATGAATCCCAGACGGGGGTCAGATTGAGAAGCAGATTGAATCAAGTCGGAAAGCTCGAGAAAAGAAACAGAATATGGTCGATTGATATTTGTCCGGCGCAGAGTTTTGCCGCACCGAAGGAAGCCAGATGTTCCAACGATTGAAAATGTGTCATGTCAAATCGCGAGAAGATGGAGTCCGCAACGTGACGGCTGTCAACTGGGAAAACGCTCTGGATGATGTGAAAACTTTTTTCGCAGAGTCGATCGACATTCCTTGCGATAAGCCGCACGATACAATTGATCGAAGACCCAGATCGCTCATCGTCGACGACAAAACGAACTCTTTAGGGTGTCGCACGTACACTACGATCCCGTTTCATTCGTGATTACCGGCACAAACGATGGATCTCGAACGTGATGAAAAGGTCTGCCGGTCGATTCACATTTTCGCCTGATCGATTGTCCATTTCGATAATTCAACATGATCCTCTAAAGCAAGCGCTCGACACTTATTCACCCGCTGGTATACTGGCAAACTGACCGAAAGAAAAACCTTGGAGTTTCAACTTATGGAGCGGGAATCGCACGACGTATCACCAGTATTTCGCATCGACGTCACTCAAAGTGCTAGCGAATCACAGGTGAGAAATACTCAAGAAGATACGCAATCTGAAATGGTTGCACTGATGCATCAGTTAGTGATGGGTCAGGATCGCCAGAATGAACTGCTTGAGGAAATGGTCGAACAAATGGGCGCCGTTCAACGCCAGCGATCGGCCGAACTTGGCCAGTGGAAAGAAGCGAATCCACTATTGGCCAGAAGGTGTCGGGCTGCCGCCGAATCACTTTCGCAAATCCAGACTGAATTTCTGCACGGTCTTACCTGTGAGGTAAACGACAACCACGAGGATATGGCTGACAGTGAGTACATGTTGAACGAATTTGTGGATCGTTACGGCCCTCGCCTTGCTCACTTGAATGGCGTTCTGCAACTCCTTTCCCAGCTGGGAAGCACTTCTCCTCAGGCTGTCGAAGCTGACTAAGCTACCCGCTCGACGATCCCGGTTGTTGAATTTGATCAGATATTTCCTTCGGTGCTTGTTCATCGAAGGAATTTTTTATGCGCGATGATGGTTGCTGGGCCAGACAGTGTGTACAGAAGGTTTTGATGACTCATGCCACGTTGTTACGAGATCGACATTCGATCCACGGATGGAAAGGATCTGAAATCAACAGTTTAACCGTTTCTTACCCAAGACGCTCTTTAAGCCGATCAGGATTCACCAGACCGATCTGTCTATTCATCAGCCGGTACTGGCAACTGGTACATTTTTTACTTCGTTCGTTGTTCCGGCGTTGTGCCTTTTGTTGACCAGTAACCATGAAGTTTGTTCAGACGAAGTCGAGTCGGTTTCAGAATTTCGAGAACGACATGTTGATGAACATGCTGCGGAGATCCGCTCCGACCTGGTGGATCGTTGGTCAACACCGATTTCTGTTTCTATTCAGATGACGAAACCACGAAAATGCGAAACCACGAAAATGCGAAAC
>CAYXWX010000085.1:0-14863 GCA_964468915.1 uncultured Pirellulaceae bacterium | reverse complement strand
TGTTTCTATTCAGATGACGAAACCACGAAAATGCGAAACCACGAAAATGCGAAACGACGAAAATACTGGCTTCTGAGTGAGCGGTCTGCACGGGTGTGATTGAAAAAGATGGGTGCGAAGTTCGAGCGGAACCAGTTTGATCGCATGCATGTGCACAAGTTTCAAGCAACGAAGGGATGAAGATGAACACGATGCGGGATGCTGGCATTTCTGGTTGGTCTCAACTTCCCTAAAGCCAGGTCCAGAGGTTCATCACTGGACATTAACGCAGCTTACAGATGACTCAGTTCTGTGCACTTTCAAATATTTGACCGAATCGGAACCGAGCTGTCTGCCTAATGGATCTCTGGAAACCCATGAGTGGCGACAATGGCACATTAGGGGGAGCAAAAATCAACTTGCCTGGCATGCAGTGTGCGATGCTTGCATTAGGCTTTCGAGAATTTTCGAAGCGTTTAATCAAGCATGGAGTGCATCAATGCCGGCAATCAATTTGAACCATAAACCGGGCTTGTTTTTCAATCGACCAGCCAATGCATTCGCCGCTCAGATTTTCAATTGGGCTGCTTGCCAAAGATTTTGGGTCACGGTTTGTTTTGTGTTGATTGGATTTGTTTCTGCCATCGACATGTATCTGGTCGAGGCAAACCCTGGAATTCTGGATGCAGAGCAGAATCCAATCTGTTTAGCTCTGATGAAGATGGAACCGGATTCGAAGATCTATTTCTTTGTTGCAAAATCAGTCGGTTCGTTCAGCGTTCTGTTAACCATCTGGTATTTGATCAGGATTCGCTATCGTTACGCGACGATCGTACTTTTGTCAGTTGCCATTTTTCAGATTTTACTGCTGACTTATCTGTGCCTTGGGGACTCAAGGATCGGAGGTTTCCCAAACTTTGCGTTGCTTTTCCAAGATACGCCTGAGTCGATCTTCCGGCTGAGTGAACGGAGGTGAAGATGCACCGATCACTGTCAAGCGTCCACCGCTTGAGCAAGTTGCGACACTAGTGGACCGTAGGTCGCTGCTGCGGTCTTGAGCTGATCGATGGAGATGCGTTCCTGATTCGTGTGGGCCAGCCGATCGTCGCCCGGGCCAAAGCCAACGCACGGAATTCCTGAAAGCGCCAAGTGGCCGCCATCGGTGGCAAACTGCCAGACATCGGGGTTCGCTGGCTTACCGGTTGACGCTTGGATCAGGTTTTCAGATGTCGTGGCAAGAGAGCTGGCTGGATCGGTTGAAAAAGGCGGAAAGACGGATGCGAAGTCACGTGTGACGCCGGTGTAGCACGTGCGCGGTTGCTCCGTGACTTTGACTGCGGCGGTTGCTTCGGTTTCCGAAAGTTCAATAAGTGCTTCTATGGTGTTCAATGCCAGTTCTGGCGTTTCGGATGGCACGTTTCGCCAATCAAGGTAAACGGTTACCTCACTGGGGATCACGTTGGCGCTGACCTGGTCGGTCAGATACAACGTTGGAGCGATGGTGGACTTTCCGAGAACCGGATCACTTTCAAGCGTCAGCGTTTCGATTCGCTGCAGAAATCTTGAAGCGGCGAAGTGTGGGTTGATGCCAAGATCGGGAGCACTCGCATGAGCCGACCGACCCGAGAACTTGACCTGCAGCTCGATGCGACCCCGATGCCCCAATCGTAATTCGTTGCGGCTCGGTTCGCCCACAATGGCAACGTCGGCTGAAGTATGAGAGACCAGGAACTGGCTGCCGAGCCCGGCGATTTCTTCCATCACGGCAACGGTCATCAGCACGTCACCCGTTGGCCGAATGCCAAGTTGCTTGAACTGAGCGGCGCCGTAGATCATGGCGGCGACGGGGCCTTTCATATCCACGGACCCTCGCCCCCACAGTTCCTTGCCAACGACTTTGCCGCTGTACGCTGGATGCGGCCACCCTTCTGACGGCCCCGGGTCAACAACATCCATGTGACCATTGAGCATCACGGTGGGTCCACCATCACCGTTGATCTTGCCGATAATGTTGCCAACCTCGTCTGTCCAGACGTCGTCGTAGTCGAGCTTTTTCATTTCCTCGACAATGACTGCGGCAACGTCTCCTTCTTCACCTGAAAGGCTGGGAGTCGCAACGATGCGGCTGGTGAAGTCGATCAGCCTGTCAACGCGTTCTTCAGTCGCTGCACGCGTTTGTCGTAAAGTCAACATGTTCAGATTCCAACCGTTGAGAGGACATCCGTTTTTGACAGGATGTACATGATGAAAAGGATTTATAATCGAGCATAGGGATTCGCGAGCAAATCACGTCGATCCTGCATATCCTGTCCAAAAAATCGCTCAGCTATCCTTCCCCAAACTTCTCACGCCATTCGACGCCGGTTTTTTCCATCTGGGAGTCAGCACCCGTGCGTCGCATGCGGTGTAGTCGCGGCATTCCAAGTGCCCATTCCTGCATCCAGTTGGCAGCGAATTCACCCCGTTCGGTTTCGTCGAAAATTTCTTGAATCGCTTCGCGGTCAATGACGCGAGGTCCACTCATGCGAACAGCAAATTCACACGTTCGGCTGCTTCGGCGTGAGATGTATTCTTCGATACCGATATCGTCCATGACATCGACAACGGTACGAAGTGAGCGGATGGCTTTGGCGTAAGCGAAATGCGGCGGATAGCCGCCGGCGACCATCGTTTCGAAAGTCGCTTTCATCAAATGAATCACACCGCCATAGAGGACTTGTTCTTCAAAGTTGTCACCTTCCGTTTCTTGTTGAAAGGTCACGCCCACGCTGCCGACACGCAGGCTGCCGACGGACTTTGCCAACGCCAGAACCATGTCCAACGCGTTACCGGTAACGTCCTGCTCGACTGAAATCGCGCCGTAAATGCCTGAACCATCGAGGTATTTTGTGCGAACCGTGTGGCCTGGTCCGTTGGGAACAAACAAAACAACGTTCACGTTTTCCGGTGGCTTGATCGCACCGTAAAGCACGTTGAAACCATGGCAGAAAGCCAAGGTGCTATTCGGCTTCAAATTGTCGTGAATGGATTCGTAGTAGATTTCCGGCTGAGGCGGATCGGCCAGCAGAATGTAAGTCAAATCAGCTGCGGCCGTTGCCTCGGCGATGCTGACCGGTTCGAAACCGTCTTCTTTGGCAGCTGCCCACGATGATCGTGACGGGTCACCCACTCCGATGATCAGATCCAGTCCACTGTCTCGCATGCACAACGCCTGGGGACGACCCTGAATGCCGTAGCCGATGATGGCGACTTTCTTCCCTTTCAAGGTTTCCAGGTTGGCGTCGTCGTCGAGGTAAATCACGTTTTCCATTTTATGCTTTCGTTGGCAGTTTCTTGTTTGTAGTCAGTGTGGCAGCAGTGAAACGGTTGGACGATATTTCACGCGGTGATCCATGATGGTTTCAGACGTTCAACTTCCCCGATAGGTTGAATAACCGAAGGGATTAAGTAACAGCGGCACGTGATAGTGTTGATCCGCATCGCCGACTTTGAATTCGATTTGGACGATAGGATAAAACGCTTCGACGTCATGCCTTCGGAAGTAGTCGTCGACCAAAAAACTGATTCGGAAATCGCCCATTTCCGGTGAGCCATCGACCAAACTGGCGACACGTCCGTCGGAGTCAGTCACGTCCTGCTTGATCGGCTGCCATTGATTGTCAGCTGCTTTGAATTCCAACTGAATCGTGATGCCTTCGGCCGGCTTGCCGCGTGACGTGTCCAAGACGTGTGAAGTAATGCCGCTCATGACGCAAGATTCCTGAGCCTTAGTAAAGTGATTTTCAATTGTTCGGCAGCCGCGTTTTCGATTTCCGTTGCTCGGTCGTTGGGCAGTCGTTCTTCCAACAGAGCCAGCATTTCCGAGGCCGATTTTCCGGTTGCGAACACGATGAAGATGAAACCAAATTTTTTGAAGTATGTTTCGTTGGTAACCGCCAGGCGTTTCAGTGTGTTGTTGTCAGCGGCTGCGACACCCGACTGCTCGCTTCCTGCGGTTTTCAGAGTGTTGGCATACTTTTTCTTCAGACTGTCCACGTCCCCGATTCGCGGATGAGCATCAAACGCCTCCAGCCAGTCGGACTCGATCATGTTCGAAGCCGCTCGTTGTGCGCGCAGCAGGACGTTTGCGTCAGAGCCGAACTTTCCGGCCTGGTTCATTCGTTTCACCCAAGCCCGTGACGCGCAACAGGTTTGCAAAACTGACTCACGTTTGGTGGGTGTCAGCGAATCCAGATGGATCGCAATCGAATCGGGCTGAGAATCTGAATGAGTCAATGTTTGTCCAACCGGAGGGGCATGTGCGGGCTGCTCGTTCTTATTGAATACGACGTGTCCGCGAACCATGGTGCACTCAACTGCTCCCTTCATCGCGCAGCTTTCGTAAGGCGTGACCTGATGCCAATGATAAAGGTCTTCCAGGTCAACCAGAAATCGCTCGTGCGGATTCCAGATGACCAGATCGGCATCGTAGCCGACTTCAATTTTCCCTTTTCGATTTGACAACCCGAAAATTTCAGCGGGACGACTCGCGGTGCGGTGTGCCAATTGAGTCAATGTCATTCCGTGGTCTTGTAGCACGGTCCACGATGCGGGCAGGGTCAGTTGTAATCCGGCAATTCCGCCCCACGCTTTGGTAAAGTCGCCTGTGTCAAGCGTTTTCAACTCGATCGGGCAGGGCGAGTGGTCCGACCCGATGGTGTCGATCAACCCGGAGGCAACAGCATCGCATAGTGCCAACCGGTTGGATTCGTGACGAATCGGTGGAGCACACTTGAATCGAGTATCCCGATGAACAACATTCACCGCACTGAAGAAAAGGTAGTGCGGGCACGTTTCGACGGTCAGTGGCAACCCCTCCCGTTTGGCGGCTTCGATCACTGGAAACGCTTCTGCGGTCGCAAGGTGAACGATGTGGATTGGAGTATGGAACTCGCGACACAGATCGATCAACAATCTGATCGCTTCCAACTCAAACAGCGGCGGACGAGAGTTGACGTACTGCTGGTAGCTGGTGACGTCGTTGAAACCAAAGTCCTCGACCTCGGATACGATTTCGGCGTGAGCCAACAACGGAACGCCTCGCGATCTCAAATGCTGAATCGCCGCTCGCAATTCAGTTTCACCGGAGGCTGGAAACTGTTCGAGTCCAGAATCACAAAGGAACGCTTTGAAGCCGAGAACACCCTGGTCCAAAAGCCAGGGGATCTGAAGTTCGTTGCCTGGAACAATCCCGCCATGAAATCCGACATCAACATGAAGCTTCCCCTTTGACGCATCTCGTTTTGCCTGCAGGGCATTCACGTCAGTGGTAACAGGAAGACTGTTCAGCGGCATGTCGATCAGCGTTGTGACGCCCCCGGCGGCTGCCGCCTGAGTCGCCGACTTGAAACCCTCCCAGTCTGTGCCGGGATCGTTGATGTGCACGTGGGAGTCGACCAGTCCGGGGAAAATCACCAGGTTGCCGTGGTTCTGGCAAGTGAGACCATTGGGAACGCCGTCACCTTCGATGACCTGAGTGATTTTGCCGTTTTCGATGATGATCGAACCATCGATTTCACCTCGCGGCGTCACGATGCGAGAGCTTCTGACCGCAAAGGGCGGCACGTGCGGTTGGCTTTTTGAAGGTGAAGTGTTGCTGTTCATCTCATCCGTCCCGACGAATGGTCGCAGAAATCACTCCGAATGGCTCAGGTGTGGGAACAAAAATGTCATTCTTGTTTTCAAGATTTAATTTCGCGATGTCTGCCTGCAGGTGGTGTTGATTAGGCATGTTCAGCGAAATTTCGTCAATTTCAGAACAGGTAGCAAGCACGCTGTCTGCCATTTCGTGCAGCGTTTTCTGAACCGACGGACTGTACCTTGCGACGAATGCGTCCAGCAGCAGGCGCCGGATGGTTGATCGTGTTTCGCTCCAGTTGTGATCCGTCTGCTTGCACGGCCATTCCGCCGTGATGGTCGTTGCGAAGATGCGATCGTTGGTTTCCTTGAGTGAAGTAAACTCGTCGACAAGATAACCTTCGAATCCGGAATCGGTTGTTTTCAGTACCTGCAAGCCGCGCAAGCCGGACTTCATTTCGGTACCGTTGTCAGAACAGGTCACTGTGCACGTGTTCTGCTCGCTACCGCCGCCCACAAATCCGTGCGGGTGAGCCTGACCATCCACATCAATGCGACGCCACAGACATTCGGCAATCGAAATCGTCGCTCCACTGACGTGATCGAACGAACCATGAAAATGATTGGCCAGGTTCAACGCGAACTTTTCAATGCTTTCGACTCCGTGTTTGCGAGCGATTCCGTAGACTGAGTTTTTCATCGTATCGGTTGGAACAACTTTTGAGTTGTCCCCATCGACATACGCTGCATCAAAGTCGCCTGACAACGCAATGTCGACAATCACTTGAATGAAATCATGTCGGTCAGCATGCCGGGTGATGTAGGACAGGCAGACGCGTGACTTGCCGTACGATTGTGTGGAGATCGAAATGCTCATGATATGTCAGCAGTTAGTTAAAGGGTGATTCGGTGTTGGTATTATTTTAGATCATGTCTCGGTGAATATCTTTGTAATACAAATAACTGGCCGGTTGTTTACCCATCGCGACGAACCATTGCGGACAATAGGATGCCATCCAGATCACATCGCCCGCGCCGACAGGAAAATGATCTTCGCCCAGGCGATAGACGCCCTGGCCATCAAGCATCAACAGACCGTGCTCCATGGTGTGGATTTCGACCTGAGGCAACGTCGCACCGGGTTGATAGGTAAACAGGTTGACGGCCATGTCGAATGCCGGATCAATCGGTAGCAGCGTTTTCAATCTGGCGTCTTCATCGCCCATGAACGGTTCGCCAGGCACGTCATCGACATGGCCAATCACAGCATCCGGATTTTTGGTCTGGTCGAGCGGCACATACCTTTTTTCGAACACAACCAGTGTTGCGTCTGACTCGCTGGTGATCTGATGATTCGTGTCAGCCGGAATGAACGCATAAGACCCTGCGGGCATGGCGTGAGGCCCATCCATCGTCAACGTGCACTTGCCGGTTTGCACATAAATAAATCGTTCGATGCCGGGCCTGACAGCGCTGGTGGCGCCTGCTTCGAGCGTGGCCGTGTACTGGGTGAAACGCGAGCCAATCTCCGGCGAAATATGAACGACCGCCGAAGCGTTCTGCCACCCGATCAGTGGAGAAACAACGTGAGTGTCGGGTGTGAGCAACGCGTAGTTGCGTTCAACTCGACTTCGAGTGCTGCCAAAAATTTCCATTCAGAGTTCCTGTGGTTTTGGTTTTCATCGCCCGCGTTTGTCTTAGTCTGCTCCGTTGAAAGACCCACGCGGATGTTCGCGAGCGACACGATGTCACGCACGCTTCTGTGCGATTCCGATCACTGCGTGCGTCATCACATCAAGTGCGGCTTGGATGTCTTCGGGAGCAACGTGTTCGTCCGGGTGATGGCTGACGCCATCGCGGCACCGTACAAATAACATACACGAAGGTGCGACTTCCGCCATGATCATGGTGTCGTGGCCCGCTCCACTGACCAGCCTTTCAGCCGATGGTTGGGACCGTTGGATCGCATCTTGCAGGCAACTTGATAACGTTGAATCCATTGGGACGGCACGTGTGTGGGCTGCATCGTGAATCCTGCCGTGAATGCCTCGTGTCAGTTTCAGCTCCCGAATCATCAGGTCAATGGTCTTGAAAGCGTTCTTCCGAACTTCATCGCACGCGTGACGCAGGTCCAGTTTTAATTCGACGTGACCACAAATCACGTTGGAAAGACCGGGCCGAGCAGCGACAGAACCGATGGTTGCGTAGAGTCCTTCGGTTTGCTTGCCAAGTTCTTCAATATCAAGAATTAATTTTGCGGCAGCAGCCAGGGCGTCATGACGACGATCATGCGGAACGGTTCCTGCGTGGCCCGATTTGCCTGACAAAATAATGGTAGCTCGCGTCTGTCCGGCGATGGCTGAAACCACGCCAACAGGCGAGCCAAGTTCCTCCAAACGAGTTGCCTGTTCAAGATGAGCCTCCATGAATCCGATCAGATTGCGATCGCTTACTTCGGGGCGATACGACGCGGATTGGAGATCGTCCGGATTGCAGCCGAATTGCGTGAGCGCGTCCTTCATGCTGACGCCGTTGGGGTCAAGTCGCTCAAAATTTCCCGGGTTAAAACACCCTGCCAGTCCCATTGATCCAATGAACGGAAAACCAAAACGTACGCCTTCTTCTTCGGAAAAAGCGACAACATCAATGTCAAATGGCAGTTCAATGTTGGCTTCTTTCAACGCCTCCACAACGCCCAGGCCCAGCAGCACGCCCATGGTTCCGTCAAAGGCTCCGGCGTTGAAAACCGTGTCCAGATGCGATCCGATCATGAATACGTCGCGGCGATTTTCGTCGTTCAGCTTTGTTTGACCTGAGCCAAACTGGCCAATCAAATTTCCTACCGCATCCACGTGGCAATCCATTCCGGCCGCTTCCATCCACCGGCGAAGTTCAACATGTGCGGTTTTCATCGCGTCGCTGCAGAACGTTCGAGCCAGCGAATTGGGCGTCTCGGAATGCACCGTCATCCGTTGGCAACGCGCAGTGACTCGGTCCGCCGCTTGTTTCAGCTGCCGTGGGTCGATGGCGATGGGCTTGGGCTGACTCATAAGGAACAGAACTGGGGGAACGAAACTGGATTGTCGGGCGAACCGTCATTGAGTCGCCAAAATGGCTGAACGCGCAACCTTGTCGCATCCCGCAAATTGATCTGACGACTTTGCAAAAATCGAGTATAGTGAAAGTTTATAAAGAACTGATGTTTCAAGTGATTGTGCGTCGCCAGCGTGAAAGAGCTTCGCCACGACGTGACATACCGCTTCAGCCAGAAGAGGCATGCCAATGCGGGAGTCCATCTTACTATTTGTCAACGGCCGGGAACACCGAGTTACCGGACAGGACGCGTTGCGGACGCTATCAGATTTCTTACGGAATCGCCTGAGCCTTTGCGGAACCAAGATCGTTTGCAGCGAGGGCGATTGCGGATCGTGTTCAACGCTTTGCGGGCGGTTGAATGATGACGGCGACGCGTTTGAGTATGACTCCATCGATTCCTGTATTCGGTTCGTGTTCCAGCTGGATGGTTGTCATATCGTAACCGTCGAAGGGCTGGCTCGCGAAGATGAACTGCATCCCGTTCAGCAGGCGATGGTCAATTGTCACGGATCGCAATGCGGTTTTTGCACTCCCGGGTTCGTCATGTCGATGGCCGGTATTTTGGAACAGACAGACTCGCCGACCGAAGCAGACTGGCGTTACGGTCTGACTGGAAATCTCTGCCGTTGCACAGGTTACTCGCCGATTCTGGAAGCCGGGAACCAGTTGGCAGGTTGCGCAGCTCAGAAACTGAATGATCGATATCCACCGGCCGAAATGATTCGTGCCATCGGCGATGCTTCGGACAGCAGTGTTCGTGTTCAGTCGGATGAGGCAAGCGTCTGCTGTGCCAACAGTTTGAAGGAGGCGGTCGAGTTTCTGGCAGAAAATCCGGACGCGGAAATCGTGGCCGGAGCGACCGAAACCGGAGTCCGCTTCAACAAGGGAATCTGCAACGCCACGAACTGGTTGGATTTGAACCGCATCAAGGAACTGGAAGGCGTCTCGGTGGACGGCGATCAACTGGTGATTGGGGCTCGAGCGACCTGGACCGACCTTGAGCTGACGACTCGAACGACCGCTCAGCCGTTTCACGACATTGTTGAGGTTTTTGGCTCCCCTCAAATCCGCAACGTTGCCACCATCGGAGGCAACATCATCAACGCCTCGCCGATCGCTGACTCACTGCCTTTTCTGGTTGCCTGCGATGCAACTTTGACGTTGGTCAGCAGTGCAGGAGAACGAAGCGTACCAATCAACGACTTCTTTCAGGGCTACAAACAGATTGATTTGAAACCGGGCGAGCTGTTGGCAGAGATTCGGCTGGATCTGCCGCCCGAAGATCGGCTGCTTCGTCTGTACAAGGTTTCTCGTCGGCGTGACATGGATATTTCAACCTTCACTGGAGCGATCTGGATGGATGTCGATGGTCACAAGATTAAAGATGCCGGAATTTCCTACGGCGCGGTCGGGCCGACGGTGTTGCGACTGAAACAAACAGAGTCCTTCCTGCGTGGAAAACCGTTTTCGCTGGAAACGATGCAAGCCGCCGGTGACGTCGCCGTCGACGAGATCACTCCGATTTCCGATGTGCGCGGTGAACAGGACTTTCGATTGCAGCTTGCCCGCAACGTGCTGCAAAAGTTTTTCCACGAAGCGGAAGCAAAACCCATGGAGTCGATCGCATGAACGAATACCGAACTTCCATGCCCGAGAAACCCGTTGTTGGCGGCGATCCCATCGTCGGCGGGAAATCTGTCGGTCGCACGATCCCCCATGACTCGGCCGTCGGTCACGTTACCGGTGCAGCACCGTACATCAACGATTTGCCGATGCGTGTCGACGAACTGACCGTCGGGTTTGCCGGCAGTCCGGTCGCATGCGGGAAAATCAAATCGGTCGACATTGAATCAGCAAAGCAACTGGACGGAGTCGTTGCTGTGTTCACGTACAAGGATGTCGGCAAGCACAACGTGTTCGGTCCGCTGTTCTGTGACGAGCCTTTCCTCGCGGCCGATGAAGTCCTGTACGTCGGACAGCCGGTTGTCGTGATCGCGGCGGAATCGGAAAGTGTGCTGACCGAAGCGATCTCTTTGGTTTCGATTGACGTGTCAGAATCCAAGCCGATTCTGACTTTGGATGATGCCATCGAAAAGCAAAATTTTATCGGACCTCAACGCCAGATTGCTCGCGGCGATGTCGACAGTGCGATCTCCAGTGCAACGCATCAGCTGTCGGGCGAGTTCCGCAGCGGCGGGCAGGAGCAGTTCTATCTGGAATCTCAGGCGGCGGTCGCGTTTCCGGGTGAGGAAGGGCAGTTGATCGTTCACTCGTCGACTCAAAACACGACCGAGATCCAGACGATGGTCGCCGAGGTGCTGGGGCTGCAGATGCATCAGGTTGTTTGTATTTGTAAACGCATGGGTGGAGCGTTCGGCGGCAAAGAGACTCAGGCTGTCATCCCGGCGTTGATGGCGTCGCTGGTGGCGGCCAGAACCGGGCGTGCGGCTCGAGTGATCTACGACAAAGACACCGACATGTGCGTGACCGGCAAACGACACCCTTACGTTTGCCGTTGGAACATTGGATTCGAAACCGACGGTGAAATCAAAGGCTTGAGCTGCGAGTTTTATTCAGATGGTGGAGCGGTTGCGGATCTTTCGACTTCGGTGATGGAGCGGACGTTGCTGCACGCGGACAACGCTTACTTTATCGAGCACGCAAAATTCACTGGCCAGGTGTGTCGAACCAATTTTCCACCCAACACCGCCTTCCGAGGTTTCGGGGGGCCTCAGGCTGTTGCTTCAACAGAGAACATCATCCAGCGAGTGGCCGAGTATCTGAAAGTTGACGCGTTGGACGTTCGGCTGAAGAACGTTTACGGCACCGGCGATCGGAATGTGACTCCGTACGGGCAACTGCTGACCGGGAATCACCTGACCGAGGTCATGCAGGTGCTGGAAAACACGTCCGACTACCGTCAGCGAATGCAAACGATCGAGAAACAGAATAAGGAAGACTCGCTGTGGTTGCGAGGCTTGGCGATGACGCCGGTCAAGTTCGGAATCTCGTTCACGTCCAAGTTTCTGAACCAGGGAAATGCCTTGGTCAATGTCTACACCGATGGCACGGTGCAGGTTTCGACCGGTGGAACCGAAATGGGGCAGGGCCTGAACACGAAAATCCGCCAGCTGGTGGCCGACGAGTTCGGGATCGATTGGCAGCGCGTGATCTTGATGCCAACCTCGACCGAAAAGAATAACAACACCTCACCGACGGCTGCCTCGGCGGGAACCGACTTGAACGGAGCCGCTGCGGTGGACGCGTGCCGTCAGATCAAGCAGCGGCTGTCTGAATTTGCAGCCGGTCTGTTTGCGTCGCCCAATGATGGACTGATCCCATCGCCCGATCACATTTGTTTCGAAGGCGGCATCGTTTATGACTCGCGAAAGCCGGATGAAACCATCTCATTTGCCGAGCTGACGTTGAAGGCTCGTTTTGAACGAGTCGACATTGGAGCGAGAGGTTTTTACAAGACGCCGGGCGTCGACTTCAATCGGGACACCGGCAAAGGGAATCCGTTTCTGTATTTCACTCAGGGTGCCGCCGTGGCCGAGGTGAAGATCGATCGCTTCACCGGTGACGTGTCGGTTCCACGAGTCGATTTGTTGATGGACATTGGCAAGTCAATCAATCCGGGTGTTGATATGGGCCAGATCACGGGCGGCTTTATCCAGGGGATGGGTTGGGCGACGGCCGAGTATCTGAACTATGACGACGCAGGTCGGTTGCTTTCGCATTCTCCCACAACGTACAAGATTCCCGCGATCACCGATGTGCCGATCGATTTCCGCTGCGAGCTGTTCCCCAATGACGACAACCTGCACTGCATCCGACGCAGCAAGGCGGTGGGTGAGCCACCGTTGTTGTTGGGCGTCGCCGCCTGGGCCGCCGTTAAACATGCATTGTCTCAGTTGCCCGGAGATGTCGATCCCAACCTGAAGCTGCCCGCAACCGGTGAAGAAGTGCTACGGTGTATGACGGAGATATTGACAGGATGAACATGATTGACAGGATGTTTTTATTGGGCGTACGACTTATCCTGTTGATCCTGTAAATCCTGTCTGAAAAACGTTCCGACCTTATGCCGAACTCTTTGTCTTACATCGAAGCCCTGTCTGAATTGGCGGCCAGGTCGTTACCTTTCGTTTCGGTCACGATGATCGAGGCGAAGGGCAGTACGCCTCAGGATGCCGGTTCGAAAATGCTGGTCGATGCTTCAGGTCGAGTGCATGGAACCGTTGGCGGCGGCAAGGTGGAACACCGAGCGATTGAGTTCGCTCAGGCAATGTTGAAAGACACCGATCGCAATCGCGAGATCGTCGATTGGAACCTGCAGCGCGATATCGGCATGACTTGTGGCGGGTTGGTGAAACTGTTTTTTGAAGTCTACAACCGAGACGATTGGCACATCGTGATTTTCGGGGCCGGGCATGTCGCTCAGGCGTTGGTCACGGTTCTGTTGACGCTTGATTGCCGAGTGACCTGTTTCGATCCCCGTCAGGATTGGATTGATCGCATGCCGGACCATGATCGTTTGCAGAAAATCTGTGTTGATGACCTGGCAGCTGAGGCTGAACAATTGACATCCAGCGACTACATGATCTGCATGACGATGGGCCATTCCACCGACCGCCCGATTCTGGCACGAATTTTCAGTAAGGGGATTCAACCGGCGTATCTTGGAGTGATCGGCAGCAAGTCCAAACGTGGAGCATTGGTGCGGGAATTGAAGGAGGACGGGATTTCTGCCGGCGCCGCAGATGGATTCCTCTGTCCCATCGGTTTACCGATCGGTTCCAACCAACCGGCCGAGATTGCCATCAGCATCGCGGCTCAGTTGATTCAGCATCGCGATACTTTAAAAACGCATAAATAGATCTGATCGGATGTTTCCGGGGACCGTGCAGCCTATAATTATCGTATGAACGCTCCTGAACATAAGAATTCGATCGATGCGGTTATCGCCGTTTACGCAAAAGACATCGACAAGGCATCGCTTCGCGAAAACCTGCGACTGACGACTCAGGAACGTTCTGAAAAGTTTCTTCGAGCAATGAAACTGGTTTTCGAGCTTCGCCGGAATGCGGCTGATGGCTGAACCGACTCAATTCGATGAACTTCTGTCGGTTTTGCAGAATGCCGATGTGAAGTTCATTCTGATCGGTGGGCTCGCGGGAATGGCCCACGGTAGCAATCGTGCAACGCTGGATGTGGATGTCGTCTACGAACGCTCGACAGAGAACATCAACCGACTGGTCGCTGCACTTCGTCCACATGATCCCTATCTTCGCGGGGCACCACCCGGTCTGCCATTCGTGTGGGATGAAACCACAATCAGTTCCGGATTGAATTTTACGCTGCAAACCAAGTTGGGAGCGATCGACTTGCTGGGTGAGGCAGCAGGGCAGGGCAACTATGAGACCTTGGTCCAGTCCAGCAAAGAAATCAAGATCTTCGGCGCGGAGTGTTTGTGTGTCACACTTCCGAAGTTAATTGAACTGAAACGAGCGGCCGGTCGCCCGAAAGATTTTGAGGTGATTGCGGAATTGGAGTACTTGCTGTCTCAACGTGAAGAAACCAGCTGAGACGATAAGTTTGAAACCGCGAATAGACGGAAATGGACGCGAATCACATGCAGGTGGAATTCGCGTGCATAGGCGTTCATTCTCGGTTAACTCTGCATTGCCATCAGTAATTGGAAGATTGTTTTGGATACTCATCAGGCACAACAAAATAAGGACATGCGTGTCCGTCGATCCGTAACATGACGCAACGGTCGGCGAACGTGTCAGGCTGCCACTTCTCCAGTGGAATCTCCTCCAGAAAATCGATGGGCACTGGCCAAAGGTATTTTGGAATTAGATAGAACTGGCTGTCGTTTGAAAAATGGTTCGCCAGCTCCGAATGATGCAGCCATTTCCCTCGACGACATTCCGGATTGCAAAACGGGGGAACGCTCAGTTGCCCCAGTTGGGCCTTGCTGATGTGATCAAACAGGCAGCCGTAGATCAGCTGCTTCACGACGATGTCTTCATCACGGTATGCCGGAGGCAGATTGGCTTTGTGTCGCTGGGTCAATGTCAGTTGATGCGACACCAAGCGAGCGATCTTCCGGTCATAATTGTCACGGGAATCCGGCCCGGGGAAGGCAATGCCGTGTTCCGTTTTC
>CAYXWX010000084.1:0-20171 GCA_964468915.1 uncultured Pirellulaceae bacterium | reverse complement strand
AGCAACCGAAGCACGATTACCTGTATTGGGAATTTACCAGCAAGCGAGACAAAACGGGCAAAGGCAAACAAGCGGTGCGGATGGGACAATGGAAAGGCATTCAATCCGGATCAAATTTTCAGCTTTACAACATCCTCGAGGACGTCGGCGAAACCAGAAACCTCGCCGAATCGCATCCGGAGGTCGTCGATGAAATCAAGGCGATCATGTCCCAGGCCCACGTCGACTCTGAGCTGTTTCCGCTCAACGTCGACAAAGCGACTCAGAAGAAAGACCCATGGCTGGGGTGGCATCGGCCCGTTGATGCCAATGCTTTCGTCACGAACAAGGGCAACAACCACGACTCTGTTTGTTGAACCGAAGCTGGAATATCCGTATCACCTGATCATCAGCCACGACGCTAAGGCTGCCCATCTTTGGCGAACCAAAAGTTTCTCGTGGGATAGTTCTGACTGGGAACTCGTTTCAGACAGCTACAAAATCGGCAATCACTACGAGTACGACGATGGCGTGAAGGTGGGTGACACGTACTACATCTACGAAGCGGGTCAGGTATTCACGTGGTCGGGACCGTTGGAAGAGGCCAGTGGTAAATGGAAGGTGGCTGGCTCGTTTCCTCACAAGCAGTGCGATGACGTTGGCGTTTGGCATGAAGACGGCGTGTTTCACATGTTCGGTGAACATGGCAGCTTTCCTCACGGTCCAGACGGAACCAGCCTCGCGCATTTCACTTCGACTACCGGCATCGGAGACTGGAATCTGGTCAATGCCAAGGCGGTGGACCCCAACCCTGACGGAGGACACAAATTTGGTGTCGGTGATGCGACAATCGCGAAGATCGAAAAGCACTACTACCTGTTCTGCGATCGCGAATCAAAAGGAAGTCCTTACAAAATTACTGCGTGGCGATCGAACGACATCAATCAGCCGTTCAAATACCTTGGCAAAGCGATCAAGCCGCGATCGGACGAGGTCGACGACTGGGACAATTACCGGGTGCAGGACCCGGATATCGAATACGTTCCTGAACTCGGCCGGTACGTTATCACCTGCAACATGATGGACACCGACGGCAATCCTGGTGGCAAGTTCCCGGGCGTCAAGGGAGGCGGCACGCGGGTCATCGGAGTGTTTTACTCAAATCAGCAGTTGAACGAGTGAAACACGATCATGCACCGAAGAGCCAAAGAGTGGAAAACCAATTCATGAGTGGAATGCTTCGAAGGCAGTGCTGACCGTTGGGCTTGCCAGTCCTGACCGTTAAAACGGGGCAAGGAACTGTAATCGCTGCCGACCGAAGCCAAGCCGTCTATCAGGTGGTGCAAAGAGGTTGAGTTCGCCGCTCATCTGACGCCCCGCGAGAACACCATTGCAGTCGACCGGTTGGCTAGGCAGATGTGTGCAAAGCTCTCTGACGTGCTGAAGTTTGACTTTGTTGGACAGGCTTCAACTTCGCTCATTTGCCTCGGTGTACTTGCAATTGAATTGCAAGAAGCGACAATCAGGCCGCATGATTTGTTCTTTGATAAGGAAGTTGTGATGAAGCTATTTTACGTTTCATGCGTCGGTATCTTGCTGGGCGCAGGCACACTGGTCGCTGATGATCTGAAGATAAAAAACACCGTGGTTGCCGTTAAAAATGGACAACGCGCGAAAGCAAACTACGTGGTTTTTAGAACGTCAACTGAGAAGAATGCTAACGAACAAAGTGAGAACGAATCAGTGAGTGACCCGCAATCAAAGCCAGAAATCCGTTTGCTCGACCGTCAGCTGTTTTTTGGAAATCCTCAGATTTCCGGAGGCCAGCTGAGCCCCGATGGCAAGTTCATTTCGTTCATGAAGCCGTACGAGGGCATCATGAATGTCTGGGTCAAGGAGTTCGCCGAGCCATTTGAAAACGCTCGTCCCCTGACCGACAGCAAACGGCCACTCTACGGCTACACGTGGACAGAGGATGGCAAGTACATCCTGTTCGTCAAGGATTCCGGCGGTGACGAGAACATGAACCTGTTCGCCGTTGATCCCAACGCGGAACCTGCCGAGGGCAAGGACATGCCTGAGTCACGTAACCTGACTCCGATGGAGGACGTGACCGCTAGAATGATGCATGCCAGCCAGAACAACCCTGATCTGCTGTGGGTTGGTTTGAATGATCGAGACAAAGCGTGGCACGATCTCTATCGCATCGATATTTCCACCGGCGATTTGATGCTCGTTTACAAAAATGAAGATCGAATCACCGGTTACGAATTTGACTGGGATGACAATCTTCGCTTGCTCAGCCGAACCGATCCGGCGGGCAACACGACGTTGTTGCGAAAGGACGAGGGCAAACTGGTTCCGATTTACGAAACCAACGTTCAGGAAGACATGGAAGTCAGAGGCTGGGACGCCACCAACGAGAATATCTATTTGACGACCAACAAAGGCGATCTGGACTTGCAGACGCTTTACAAGATGAATCCAGAAACGAAGGAAATGGAGCTTCTGGAGAGTGATCCGGATAAGCGAGTCGATTTCGGCGGATTGCGGATGGATCGAAACACTCGCGAAATCATCTCGACTTCCTACACCGAGGACAAACCTCGTTACTACTGGCGAAACAAAGACTGGGAAGCGAACTACCGGTTCCTTCAGGAGAAGTTTCCGGGACGCGAGGTTGCATTTCAAAGTTCAACCAACGATTACAGCAAGTTTCTCGTGGCCATTCACGGTGACAAGTACGCGGCCGAAGCATGGTACTTTGACGCGAAAACGAAAGAGCTGATTCACCAGTACACGCCTCGCCCGGAACTGAAAGAGGTGGAAACGTACCTCGCTACGATGACGCCGATCCGTTACCCAAGCAGTGACGGCATGGAGATTCCGGCATACCTGACCATCCCGGCTGACATGGAAGCAGAAAATCTTCCGGTGGTAGTTCTGGTGCACGGCGGTCCCAAAGGGCCTCGGGACCGATGGGGTTACAGCGCGTTGGTGCAGTTTCTGGCCAATCGCGGGTACGCCGTTTTGCAGCCCAACTTTCGTGCCAGCGGCGGCTACGGAAAGAACTTTCTCAACGCGGGCGACCTGCAATGGGGTAAGCTGATGCAGGATGACATCACGTGGGGCGTTAAGCATCTGATCGACAAGGGCATCGCCGACAAGGATCGCATCGCCATCATGGGCGGCAGCTACGGTGGCTACGCGACGCTGGCCGGGCTCGCATTCACGCCCGATCTTTACGCTTGCGGCGTCGATATCGTCGGCCCCAGCAACATCTTTACGTTGCTTGATTCAATTCCTCCCTACTGGGAAGCCGGTCGTGCATTCCTTTACGGGATGGTTGGCGACCCAGATACGGAGGAAGGCAAACAACGTATCAAGGAAGCTAGTCCACTGTTCAGTGCGGATAAGATTTCCAAGCCACTGCTGATTGTCCAGGGAGCCAACGACCCTCGCGTGAAACAGGCGGAAGCCGATCAGATTGCAATCGCCCTTCGAGATCGAGGGCACAAGGTCAGCTACCTGCTGGCCGATGATGAAGGCCACGGTTTTCGCAAGCCGGTTAATCGGATGGCCATGTATGCTGAAATCGAACAGTTCCTGGCCGAACAAATCGGAGGCCGCTATCAGGAAGAGATGCCAGACGATGTCGCCAAACGACTTGAGGAACTTCGGGTCGACATTAGTAAGGTCACCTACGATCCGGAAGAGCTGGCCGAGGAGTGAACAGGGTGTCTCATGGCGCAAGTAGGCCGTGAATTCAAAAGGGGCGGTAACGTGAAGCGATCAAATTCTGGAGTGCCGTTGCACGGAAGATGAACGACTTGCAACGGCTTTTTGAATTGCTTCAAATCGCCGTCGTCGGATGCCGCAATGAGCGCTTCTTCGGCAAGATGGTTTCAGGGAATGTCGTCCCTCAACAGTGTTTCATTGAACTATTGCCGGATGCGACCATCGTCCTGAGGCTCCAGTCGCTGATTTCGAACAGGGTTCTTGAACGGAGCTGGAGAGGGATGATAACGGCTACGCCTGACAGGCGACCCCGCCGAGGTTGTGATTTTTTAACGTGGCCGTGCATATTTCAAGCATCGCCGTTCGTAGTAGCGGCTTTCGTCGCTTGTTTTGAATAATCCCGAAAGCCAAAAGCCTTTGCTGCGAACCACGTTTGTAAAAAATCACCACCCAGTCCGGGGTGTTGGAAAACTGAAGGGTTAGTTTGGTTAGTCGATTGTTTTCTCAGGGTTGACGCCCTGAGCTACCAAAGCCGGCCCGTCCCGGGCGATGACCGGCGTTGTTGGCGGGGGGGCTGGATCTGGGATGGTGAAAACGTTAATTCGCCAACGTATTTTTGTTACGCCCGCCTCGTTCTGCACGTGCCGATCCCGACGGGATCGAAGCATGTAGCCCCGGATCGCGTCAGCGCATCCGGGGGAAAGCGTGCTAAATCACGAATGACCCTGAAAGGGTCAAAGCGCCGTACGCTGCGACCCTTTCAGGGTCGACTCAAACCCGTTCACCTGTTTCCGGTGGTGCGCTACGCGACCACCGGCTACACGCTATGACCACTTCGTGGTCAACCAAGTGCGTAACAAAGAATGGTTCGCCCATTCAACCAAAACGCTTCAACTTCCCGCCTTTTCACCATCCCTGGCTGGATCTCCAGCGTTGATGTCGTGACGATTTGCGTATGCGACTCTATCGGGATTAGAGCGCGTTTCGTTTAAGTCTAGTGCTTTGTTCCAACTGAAGATTAGGGTTGACCGACCGAATCATCATTCCGTGAGCCTCAAAAGCAAAAAATAAAACCAGACCCTCCGCAAGTAACAACCCTAAAAACGATTTGGAACAAAGCACTAGCGGCTTTTCGATACTTTTCGCTCGGTTTTTCAACGCCGCAGACGCTAAAGTTAAGTGCAACATGCACTAACGACTCGGTTGTACCCGTAACGAATGCAAACATGTGCTTGACGATAAACCGGATTTCCTGCGAACGTGTTAAGAATGATCAGGTGACCCCGGAGACATCCACTTCGGTCGCGTGGAGCGTGAGCCCCACGAGTGCTTGCGTGTTTGTACCGCCATCCCAGATGAAATCACTGTGTTAAAAGCCATTCACGAAGGAGCCACTGACGAAGGCAGCTTCCAGATCTTGCCTTCCTGAATCGGAAAAAAATCTGTGCCGCGATTCCTGTCCTGCAACATGCCTCCCTTGAATGCCCCGAAAGCGGGAAGCGTCAGCGAACGCTTGGTCACGACGAAGCAACGACAACGCATGCGGTCGGCTCCGCGGCCGAACGAAACCACTGGATGCCAATGACCACCAATTTGACTCATTGAGTTCGTCGCAAGGGATTGATCACAAACCTTGTGCCGCAATTGCAGATCGCTTACCTGTTCAACCAGGCTTGCCGATAGCTTCCAGGCCGCTGGAAAATCCAGCACGTGCCGATCATGATTTCCTCGAACCAAAGAAACGTTGACCGCCGAATGATGATCCCGCCACGCGGTGAATGCCTTGTCTAGTTCAACTGAGATGGAATGCTGATCGTGAATCAAATCTCCCAGCAAGTAAACAGAAATTGCGTTTGTCGCTGCGATTGCGTCGGTCAACTGTTGTAGAATGCTTGAATTCATTCCACTTGGGACTGGAATCCCGCTTGATCGGAAAGACGCATCTTTCCCGAGATGAAGGTCGGCGACCAGCAACGCGTTCACGTCTGGCAACCAGGCCGTCCCGTCACCACGCAGAATCATCTGGCATGGACCAAACTGGATCTTGATTTGTGATCGCAACGCCGTTGCCATGTTTCTAACCTTTCGCCGCCGCCTCGAACTGACCGGTTAACCGCGCGATTCTGTCTTCGAGCTTTTCACTTGAGAGTTTCATTCGCAAGCGGTCAACCAGAATGGGAAACGCGAGCGGTGTGGGCTTGGGCGGGTTCGTGACGATCACCTGCGCGGCCGCCAGCCGTTCCATCGCTCTGGCAAGCCGAACATGCTCAAGCTGCTGATCCAACACTTCTTGTCGAGCCTGCCTGAGCAGAAGATTGTCAGAATCATATTCGCAAAACACATCAAAGAACATGTCGCTGGACGCCTGCAGTTGTCGGGATGTTTTCCCCTGGCCGGGCATGCCACCAAACACGAGCCCCGCAACTCGAGCGATGTCACGAAACTGCCGACGATCCAATTCCCCCGCGTTCATGCTCTTTTCAATCTGATTGAGAAGATTCGTGGAATCAAACAGACCTTTTTTCAGCGCCTGTTCAATCGGTGGTTCGGTTGGCGAAAGCAACTCGATTCCGTAATCGTTGATCGTTGTTGCGAATGAAATCGGTTGAAGTCGACTGATTCGCCACGCGATGATCGCTGCGAGGCCCTCATGAACCAGGCGACCTTCGAACGGATAAACAAAGGTGTGGTAGCCGTCCCTCGTTTTCACTCGCTCGATCAACAGCGAGTCATCACCCGGAATCTCGGACCACTTTGCCTGCAAGGCCAGCAGCGGTTTGATGGCTTTCATTTCCGGGCCTTGGAATCGACCTTCCTTTGCATCATTCAATTTCACCCGAACGGATGCGGAAAGTTCACTCGACAGTGGCATTCGCCCGCCTGCCCAACGCGGTAACGCGGCCACCTTGCCTTTCGATCTTCGCACCCACGCGGTCATGTCGCGAATCATCACCAGCTTTAACGTGCGACCAGCAAACAAGAAGTTCTCGCCCGGTTTCAATTTGGAAATAAAGCGTTCTTCGATGGTGCCCAATCGCCCGCCTTTGAGGAACTTCACCATCACTTCGCGATCACTCGAAATCGTTCCAATCGACATTCGATGGCGCTTTGCGGTCTGCTGATCTGCAATCTCAAGGCCGTGTTCCGTTTCGGTGACGCGTTTGAAATCCGGGTAAGCCCGCAAGCTCTCCCCGCCTCGTTGAACGAAATCAAGCACCCAATTCCATTCGATTTCCGTCAGATTTGCAAACGCGTTTGTGCAACGAACTTCCTGATAGAGCGAATCTGAATCGATTGTGGTTCCTGCGGCGATGGTGACAACATGCTGCGCAAGAACATCAAGACTGTTCAACAACGGGAGTCGAGATTCGATCTGGTTCCGCTTCAACGATTCCTTTGCCGCTGCCAGTTCGACCAGTTCGAGGGCATGAGTCGGAACAAAAACGAGTTGGCTTTTTCCACCGGGATAGTGTCCGCTTCGACCGGCCCTTTGCATCAGCCTGGCGATTCCTTTTGGGCTGCCAATCTGCAGAACCTGTTGAACCGGAAAAAAATCGACACCCAAGTCAAGGCTGGAGGTGCAGACCACGCAGTGAAGGTTCCCCTCATCAAGTTCGCGCTCGACCCAGTTACGTTTTTTGCGATCCAACGAGCCATGATGCAGACCGATTTTGCCTGCCCATTCAGGTTTCGCATGTAAAATCGATGAATACCATTTCTCTGCCTGCGATCGAGTGTTCGTAAACACGAGAGAACTGTCCACGGATTCGATTGCCTCGATCACGCTGGGCAACGACTTGAGACCCATGTGGCCAGCCCATGGGAAACGTTCGATCCTTTTCGGAATCAGACTTCGCATCGACAGCTTCCGTCGAGACGGCGCTTTGATCACGGTCGAAGCAATGTTGCCGTTCGAGTTTCCAATCGCCGTTTGCATTGCCTGTTCGACGTTTCCTATCGTTGCCGAAACCGCCCAGGTCCGAACGTCTGGACTGAGGGTTCGCAATCGCGACAAACCAAGCTCCGCCTGCACACCGCGTTTGGTGCCCATCAGCTCGTGCCATTCATCCAGCACAATCAATTTCAGTGAAGAAAACTGAACCTGTGTCTCCGGGTATGAAAGTAAAATTGACAAGCTCTCGGGAGTTGTGATCAAACAGGAAGGTAGTCGGTTTTTCTGCTTTGTTTTCAATGAGCTTGACGTGTCGCTGGTGCGAAGCTCGATCGACCATGGCAGGTTCAGGTCGGCGACCGGTTCCTTTAACGCAAGAAGTGTGTCGGCAGCCAGAGCGCGAAGCGGAGTGATCCAGATCACTTCGATCGGTTCAAACTTGTTTCGATTAACCCGTTTCGTTTTCTGCTCGAGCCGTTCCTGTTTCTGCTGCAAGTCGTTGGCACCGGTGCGATTCAACCATGAGCCGATCGCGCCCAGCCAGATTGCCAGCGTCTTTCCGGTGCCGGTTGGGCTGTGCAGAATTCCGTTCTCACCAGCGTTGATCGACTTCCACGTTGCCCGCTGAAACGGGAACGGCTTTCGTTCTTTTGATCGCATCCACTCGGAAACCAGCTTCAGGCCGTTCAAATGGGCATCTTTTCCCGTTCCCACGTTACGCCCCGTCAATCATGGCCAGAATCGTGGAAAGCGAGTCGGCATCAGCAGGGCGTTTGTCGTGTCGCCAGCGGCTGATGCGAGGAAAGCGAACCGCGATCCCGGATTTATGTCGAGTCGAACGCTGAATGTTCTCGAACGCCAGTTCGAATACCAGGTTAGGTGTGACGCTGCGGACCGGCCCGAACTTTTCAGTCGTGTTTTTGCGGACGTAGGCATCTACCTTCGCTATTTCAGCATCGGTCAAACCGGAATAGGCTTTCGCAAACGGAACCAGTTGCTCATTGTCCCACACCGCAAACGTGTAGTCGGTATACAAGCTGGCTCTTCTGCCATGGCCTCGTTGCGCGTAAATCAAGACGGCGTCAATCGTGAACGGATCCACTTTCCACTTCCACCAATCACCGATCGGACGTCCCACTTGATAGGTCGAATCGCGCCGCTTCAGCATCACTCCTTCTGCACGGAGCGACTTTGCTTGTTCGCGTAACGTCGCAAGCTGTGCCCACGTTTCAAACTGTCCCGAACATTCAAGTTCAGGCGGAAAACGAATCCGATCGACGCCGCGCTGGGAAATGGTGTGTTGTGTCTCATCCAGGTCAGGAAACAGCATCGCTTGAACTGGTTCGCTCGCTTGGCCCTTGTCATCGTGAGGCAACGGTTCGTGCGAGGCATTGAGGACTTCCAATAATTGCTGCTGGCGATCTGCAAGAGTCGCGCCTCGGATGTCAACGCCATGATGCTCGAGCAAGTCAAACGCCAGCATGAACACCGGCACTTCGCCTAGCAGCTTTCTTCCGACCTTCTTTCGACCAAGCCGACGTTGCAGCTGCGAAAACTCAAGTGGTCGATTCTCTGATTCGCTCCAACCGACAATCTCTCCATCCAACACCGTTCCGTCTGGCAGGCGATCGGCAGCGGAAACGATTTCCGGAAACTGGTCAGTAACCAGGTCTTCTCCTCGAGACCAGATAAACGTTTCGCCGCCGCGACGAATCAGTTGAGCCCGCACACCATCCCATTTCCACTCGGCAATCCAATGTTCAGGTCCACCAAGTGTCAGATCGGGGCCATCCTTGATCGGGTTTGCAAGAAAAAACGGGTAGGGTTTGCTGATCGCGGTCGCCCGGTCGTCAGGGTCGATGAGCGATTCATAGAATTCTACAGTTGGCTCCCAGGTTCCCATCATCCGATGAGCAATGGTCGCCACGTCAACGCCTGAAGATTCTGCGATGGCTCGGACAACAAGCTTTTTTGAAACTCCAACTCGAAATCCGCCCGTCACAAGTTTCCCAAGCACAAACACTTCCGGCTGATTCAACTTTCGCCACAAAGCGACAACCGTTTCACGTTGCCGGGCAGCATCTGCTTGCCGAAGTGGCTTAAGATGTTCTTGAACCAGCACAGCCAACGAAAGGGAAGCCGATGACTCGTTGGGAGTCAAGTTTGTCTGGACACAGAGTGGCGATTCGGGTTTTTGTGCGTTCAAAAGCAGCGAAATTGTTTCTGCCAGGTCGCCAACCCGATCGTAGCACTCCTCGAACAACCAATTCGATATCCCACAGTGCTCGATCGCCCACTGGCGAAACATCTTCATGGGAACCAGCCGCTTGAGACGGCTCCCTGTTAGAAACCAAATTGCCCAAATCGCATCAGCCGGCTCAACGTCACCCAGATATTCTTTGATGTGCCTGACTTTTTCGCTGGTTCGATTGGTTGAATCGAGGTTCCAGTAAAGATGGCAGAAGTCACGCATCAGGGACTCCCGGACTTGTTTTTGGTTGCTCGTTTTCAGCAGTCGATTGTGAATGTGGATCATCGTCTTCGAGCGATTCACCGGTGAACTCTGTGTCGATTGACTTTGCGTCGATGCCCTGTTCCTGAAGATATCGAACTACAATGCTGGAGTAACCGTGTGTTACCCAGACCGATTCAGCTTGAGTTTCCTCAATCGTCTTCATCAAATTCAGCCAATCCACGTGGTCCGAAAGCACGAATCCTCGGTCCATTGAACGGCGGCGGCGAGTCCCACGAATCTGCATCCAGCCGGAGGCCATGCCAACACTCAGACGACCAAACTTTCTGACCCAAGTCGTACCAGCAGCAGCGGGCGGAGCCACAATCAGCGTTTTGCTCCAGTCAATTTTTTCGTTCTTGGCGTTTCCAGCAATGGCCGTGGCTGGCAACGGAATGTTGGAAGCGCGATAGCCGGCGTTTAACTTTTCAACGGCACCGTGAGTAAAAATCGGACCGATTGAAGCGTCAACTCCGGCCAACAATCTCTGGGCTTTACCAAGCGAGTACGCCAGCAGCAGACTGGCCTTTCCTTCGTTTTGATTCGACTTCCACCAATCATTGATTTGATTGAAAACCAAACTTGGGTCCGGCCAGCGATAGATTGGCAATCCAAAAGTTGACTCAGTGACGAATGTGTTGCAACGTACGGGCTCGAAAGAACGACACGTCGTGTCCGGCTGTCGTTTGTAGTCTCCTGACACGACAACCGAGTAGCCGTCTTTCTCGACCTTCACCTGAGCCGATCCAAGAATGTGGCCAGCGGGATAAAACGTCACCTTCACACCGCCCAAAGTCAACGTTTTACCGAGCGGTTGAAAATCAAGATTGGCTTTGTCTCCGAGCCGGATTCTCATCACATGAGCACCCGTGTCCGCTGCCAGATAATGTTTGGAGCCCCATCGGGCGTGATCCGCGTGCGCGTGCGTAATCACGGCGCGATCAACCGGGCGCCATGGATCGATGTGGAAGTTACCTTGCGGACAGAAAAGACCGTCACGAGTTCGCGTCAACAAATCGCGCGTCATGTGGGAGCTCAATGTAAGATGCCGATTGCGAAAATTTGAACGAACTCTCTCGTCAAGCCGACGGCGGCATCGGGAAAAACGCGCTCGTCCGTTTTTTGTACTCATCGTAACCGGGCCGTCGCTCGGAGATGTCAGACTCCAGCATCGATACACCCGACACCTTCAGCAGCAGGAAAGACATTAACGCCGGGCAGAAAACTGTCCACCACGAATTCGCGTTCGCCGCGATCAAAAACAATCCCCACCAAACGCAGAAATCACCAAAGTAGTTTGGGTGACGCGTGTACCTCCACAACCCCTGGTCCATAACCTTGCCAGCGTTTTCAGGTCGAGATTTAAAACGAGCCATCTGAAAATCCCCGACGGTCTCAAAGAAGAAACCAACCGTCCAGATTCCGATTCCGATCCAACTGAGCCAATCCATTGATGCGGTCGAGCTATAGTACATCCCCGATTGAAATGTCAGAGCAATCAACCACATCAGCACGGCTTGCAGGCCAAAAACCGTCAGCAGGCTGACCCACCAGAAGTTCTTTCCATGCTTTGTTCGCATTGCCGTGTACCGCCGATCCTCTCCTTTGCCATGGTTTCGGTAAATCAGGTAGGCGGTTAAACGCAGTCCCCAAAGCGACACCAAAATGACCAGAATTCCGTCGCGGTAGTCCGTCCATCCGGATTGAAGCGCAGTTGCCCAGGCGATCACGACAAAACCAAGGCCCCAGCATGGATCGATGATTGAAGCGTCCTGTTTCACAAGACTCACGACCCACAGGCAGAACATTCCTCCCAATGCGATTAACAGGTTGGCAACAATGATCGACGTAAAACTCATTCTCGAATGCTCTTTCCTGGGGATTTCACTCTGCCGATATGGAAAACACCGTTCCGTCACGACGATTTCCGGTTTTACATTGAATTTCGTTGGTGAATTTCGATCACCTTGTTGTAACAACCGCACAAACGTCGGTCTCCAAACCCGTCAAACGGCAATGTCGTGATATTGGACGCCAGTAACCCTGCACGCATTCAGATTATCACACTGTTTGATTGATAAAACAAAATGGTGGCGATCAGCTTATTGAGCGAAACTATATGTGGGGTCGATGCGTTGTCGCGTCAAAATCGTACTCCGAAAGAAAAAGTGTCTTGTAAGGGCAACTAAGTTTATCAATTCGATTCCCCGGAGTTCGTTGGCTTGAAACGAGAGAACGCCCGCCCAATGGGAGGGCTGCACGCGAATGAACAAATTTTTGAAGTGAGTTTCAATTCGCACTGACTCGGGCGGACTCAACCTGCAACACTTGGTTGAAAGCAAATCGACAAAGTTGACGGCTGACAAAAACCTCAAAGCAAGTTCGGTTTGAGGCAACAAGTAATTCCCAGTATGCGGCTAAGATGACCAACGAAGAACAAACCGAGCATATTTCCAGCAACGAAATCGTCGCGTTGATGCGTCGTCTTTGTGAACATCTGGGCATCGCTTTTTCAGCCAATCGAGTTCTGCCCAGTCTTGCTGACCTCCGACAGGACGGACAGTCCATTGGACAGGTTGAACTGTTCAACTCGATTGGAAAACACTTCGGAATTCGATTCCGTGAGATGGCAGGTTCTCTGCGCGATTTGAACCACACGGTTTCGGATGCCGGTCCGGTGCTGGTCCGGCCAAAATTTACTGAAGGTGATGACTCGCAGGGCGGAGTCCTGGTAATCGAGTCGCCGAGTCGAAGTCACTTGGTCATTAATCAGAATGGAGTTGATCTGAAAGTGCCCGTCAGCTGGTTGAAGGATAATCTTCAAGCTGATGAGCAAGGCCACTACCGGTGGCTTCTGGTGCAACCCATGCTGGCCGCTGAAAACGCGTCACGTTTTCAATATGACACTGGTACCCAAGATGCGCCTTTGAAACCATTGAAACGGTTTACCGCGCTGTTGAAGCCAGAGGCATCGGACATCCGAGCGATTCTGGTGTTCTCGGTTGTCATCGGGCTGTTGAGTCTGACCACACCGCTTGCTGTTGAGGCGGTGGTAAACACGATTGCCTTTGGTCGATATCTGCAGCCTCTGGTTGTTCTGTCATTCATTGTGTTCGTTTTTCTCGGTTTTCGAGCCGGTTTGAACGTGTTGATGACGATCGTGACGGAAATTATTCAACGCAAATTGTTCGTGCGAACGGTGGAGGATCTTTCCTATCGTTTGACTCGTGTTCCGCTGGGAAAATGGCGGACATACCACGGTCCAGAGCTTGTCAACCGGTTCTTTGACATTGTCAGTGTTCAGAAAATCACGGCGAAGCTGTTGTTGGATACCCTGATGCTGGGTTTGCAGACCATCATTGGTTTGACCGTGCTGGCGTTTTATCACCCGTTTCTCCTTGGTTACGACATCGGCTTGCTGGCGATGATGAGTGTCGTGCTGTGGTTCATCGGTCGAGGTGCGATCAAGACCGCAAAGGATGAATCTCAATCGAAGTACGATACCGCCGCATGGCTGCAAGAGATCGTCAGGCATCCGTCAACCTTCAAATTCAATGGCGGACTCGGTTATGCGATCAATCGAGCCGACGAATTGGCTGCTCAATACATCAATGATCGTCAGAGCCATTTCCGAATTCTGATCAAGCAGGTGTCGTTCGCCATGTTCATGCAAGTGGTTGCGGCGACGGTGCTGCTGGCTCTTGGTGGTTACCTGGTGATTGAAGGCCAGATGACGCTGGGTCAGTTGGTTGCGGCAGAGCTGATTGTCACCGTGATTCTTGGCTCGTTTGCAAAAATTGGGAAAGACCTCGAAAGTTTTTACGACTTGATGGCTTCCGTTGATAAGCTTGGGAAACTGTTTGATCTTCCGGTCGAGCCGGTCAATAAACTTCAGTTGGCCAAACGACCGGGCGCCTATGGTTTGACAATGGTCGACACAAAATTGACATCCGGTCAGCAGTCGGGTTACCACATTGAATTCAAACCGGGCAAAACTTTTTCCGTGTTTGGCGGCCCGGAATTGAGCCGCGCGAATCTGGTTGAGATCCTGGTCGGTCAGAAGAAGCCTGCGACGGGCCATGTGCTGCTGGATGAGTTTCGCGTTGATGCGATCAGCTCAGAGTCATTGCAGGAAAAAATCAGTCTGATCCGAGACGTCGAGATATTTGAAGGCACGATCGACCAAAACCTTCGCATGGGACGCGAGAATGTTGGTTCCGCTCAGATCAATGAAATCGTCGGGCAATTGGGGTTGAGGAAAACCCTGGCGGACCTGCCAGATGGATTCAATACTCGGTTGAGTATCAATGGGTATCCCTTGCCTCGTGGACAGGCTGTCCGTTTAATGCTGGCACGCGGACTGATCTCCAAGCCTGGCGTTTTGCTAATTGAAGGTCTGCTTGATCAACTGGCTGATTCGGACATCGAAGACGTGTTGGGTATGCTCAACTCATTCAAATCGGAGACAACGATCGTGGTCACAACGGGCCGACGCTCCATTGCCCAATGGGCTGATTTGACGTTAGACGTTGAAAATGGCAAATCAAAGCTGGAAAAGTTTAACGGTTAGGCAGACAGGCATCCCCGCTGGGCTCACTTTTGAGAAACTGAAACGAAAAATACGATGATAACAAACACAGGCATCGATCCGACTGCAACGGTTGTCACAAGTCGTCAACCATCCACGGCAAGCCACCTGGTTCAATCCTCGCGATTCGCCAGATGGCTGGCCAAGGTTTTGTTGTTTGGCCTGGTGGTTTCGATCATTGCAATGGCTTTTTTGCCGTGGCAGCAGACATCGCGCGGAAGAGGCCAGGTGGTTGCGTATGCACCACAGGAAAGACAGCAAACGGTTCAATCACCGATCAAGGGAGTGGTTGGTGAGATTGCGGCCGGACTTGTGGAAGGAGCGGAGGTTAAAAAAGGTGATTTCCTGCTCGAGATTCAACCGTTTGCGGCCAATAAGGCCCAGCGGCTGGAAGATCAACTTGATCAACTGAACACAAAAGTAGACACATCCGAGGTGAAAGCAGAGGCTTACGCAAATAACGTGCAGGGATTTACCGAAGCACTTGGACACACGTTGGAAGCAGCCAAGGAGATGATTTCGGCGGCTCGGGCAAAGCTTGAAAGCAAACTGCGACAGATACCAGCCTACGAGGCCAAGGAACTTCAAGCTCGCCTGAATTACGAACGTCAGGAAAGCCTGTTTCGAAAAGGAATCAAGCCAGCCAAAGAGATTGAAAAACTTAAAAAGGAATGGGATGTCACCAAAGCAGATTTGGAATCCATCCAGCAGGATATTTCAGGCCTTAAGAATGAGTTGAAAGCCAAAGAAGAAGAACGAGAAGAAAAACGCCGCGTTGCCCAGACGAAAATTGATTACGCTCGCGCGCTGGAACAGGACGCGATTGGAGCTGCGGCAACCGGCCGCAAGGAAATCGCAGACGTAGAGATAAAACTTGAAGAGATGGCCAGGACGAAAATCATGGCTCCGCGAGACGGGACCGTTTTCCGTCTGAACGTAAACGAACGAGGCTTCGCCGTGAAAGAAGGCGATCCTTTACTGATCATTGTCCCGGAAGCAACTCAGAAAGCAGTCGAACTTCATGTTAATGGCAACGACATGCCTCTGGTCCAGCTTGGTCAGGAAGTCCGGCTTCAGTTTGAAGGTTGGCCTGCTGTCCAGTTCGCTGGCTGGCCGTCCGTTGCTGTTGGCACGTTCAGTGGAACCGTATCGACGCTTGATGCAACCGACAATGGCAAGGGCGAATTTCGCATCCTGATCACCCCCAACGAAACTGAAGACGAATGGCCTTCCGATCGCTATCTGAGACAAGGTGTCCGCGCAAATGGGTGGGTAATGTTGCGCAGGGTTTCGCTTGGTTACGAAATCTGGCGTCAGTTGAATGGCTTCCCGGTGATCGTGGGGGATTCAGCACCCAAAGAGGAGAAAAGCAAGGTTCCCAAGCTGCCGAAGTAGGGGCGGTCGGGCTGCGGCCGAAGATTCGAACCCGATTGTCGGTTCATTCTGCGCTCGTTTCTGCAGCATTGTTGCTGCTTCTGAACTGTGCGGCTGGTTGTCAGACCGGCAAGCAAACGGATTTTCCGCAAGTTAAATCGGCTGACGAACTACCTTTCTCAGTCATCTCAAGAGATTCCACGTTCGAGTCAGACGAATCCAATCTTTCGCTGGCGGAGCAATCCGATCTGCCACAGTCTGAGGAATCAGACAGCGTCGTCAAAGCATCGGCTGCGGAAACGGTGGATGGGGTATCGACCCGTCGGACCGTTAAGTTTGCCGGGTTTCAGAATGTTGCTCCGCCGGTCCCAGATGTTGAACCGGAAGTCAGTCTCGAAGATGAACCAGATTCGGAAAGTGAAGCCGCCCCTGATCAAGAGTCAGATTCATCAGATGTTGAAACGGAAGATGTTGATCAGGAACCAGCGCCAGAAGTTCCAGCCCAAGCCGCCAGCGAAACAGGCGAAGGCATTGTCACTCTTGGCAATGTACTGAGTTCCGTGAGACAGTGTTATCCTGAAATTGACGTGGCCATCGGGGAACTTGAAACGGCGAACGGTAAAGTGCTCGCTTCGTACGGAGAATTCGATCAAGTCTTTTCTGCTCACAGCATCTCCCAGCCGCTTGGCTTCTACCAGACTTATCGTAACGGAGTCGGTTTGAGTCGCCCGCTTTACCAAGGCGGTGAAGTCTACGGAACGTACCGCATCGGAGACGGAAATTTCGAGCCGTGGTACGGTGAACGCGAGACAAATGAGGGTGGAGAATTCAAAGCGGGATTCTCTCTGCCGCTGTTGAAAGACCGAAATATTGACGCTCGCCGAGCGAAACTGTTTACCTCAGGTTACCAACGCGACCAATTGAACTCGAACGTCGAGGCACGCATGCTGTTGTTCCAACGAATTGCGACTCAGGCGTACTGGGATTGGGTTGCCTCGGGTCAGGCGGTGCAGATTCAACGCCGATTGCTTGACCTGGCCAACCAACGAGTCGAACAAATCAATATCAGAGTCGAAGAAGAAGATCTCGCGAAGATCGCGCAGATCGACAACGATCGTCTGATCGCCAAGCGGAAAAACGATCTGATCAAAGCTCGAAGACAGGTCGAAAAAGCCGCAATCAAACTGTCGATGTTCTGGCGAGATGGCGGATGCAATCCGATCATTCCGAGCAACGAAGAACTGCCTGAATCGTTCCCCGACCCAGTATCGATTTCGAACAACCAACTGATCAGTGACATTTCGGTTGCTTTGGCAATTCGACCGGAACTGGAAGAGCTTGCCGCCGCTCGCAACGAAGCTCGCACAGATTTGCGATATGCTAAGAACCTGATGTTGCCCAAATTGGACGTAAAGGGTTTCGCGGGTCAGGATGTCGGTGGAGAGACCAGCAGCACAGGTGACAAAACACCGTTTGAACTGCAACTGGGCGTTCTTGCAGAAGTCCCGCTACAGCGACGCGAGGGAATTGGTAAATGCCGGGCCGCCCTCGGCAAGCTGAAGCAAATCGAGGCAAAAATCGGCTTCGTCAGCGACAAGATCCAAACTGAAATTCAAGACGCCGCTTCCGCCCTCAATGCGGCTGCGGACCAAATCGCTCAATCTCGTGAGAACCTCAGGCTTACTCGCCAGTCTCTCGAACTGGGCCGAATCTCATTCGAAGAGGGTGACATCGACCTGCTGTTATTAAACATCTACGAATCAGCCGTTGCCGATGCCGAACTGCAATTGCTGGACGCCCAGTTCAAGCACTTCTATTATCGAGCAGTCTACGAAATCGCAATTCGTGGAAGATTCGACCAGTGAATTTACTGGCTGTCTAAGCGTAGGTCACACACCCTCATAACCCGAAGTGTGAACAAGGGAATTCCCCATACTTTTCCCTCACTCACGTATCGGGTTGAGATTTCCGGCTCAGGTATTGAGATAAGCTCCAGGCTCAGGCAATTTGTTCAGAACCAGCCACGATATTTGAACCAGCAAAAGAAGCTCACGGCGATCGTTCCCATCAACCCAAGCGTCGCAAAGTATCCGTACCGCCATTTTAACTCAGGCATGATCTCAAAGTTCATGCCGTACAAGCCGGCGATGAATCCCAGTGGGATGAAAATCGTTGACACAATGGTCAGCGTTTTCATTACGTCGTTGATGCGATTGCTGACGACCGTTTGATGGTAGTCTCGCAAGTCGGAGCAGATTTCCCGGTAGCTCTCGACCGTTTCCTGCAGATGCATCAAGTGGTCATAGCAATCGCGCATGAAAATTCTGGTTTCGTCTGTGATCTGCGGCGAATCATCTCTGACAATCTGGTTAAGCGCTTCACGATTCGGTCTCAGCCAGCGTCGGATGTGCAACAGATCGCCTCTTATCTCACGAATCCGTTGAGGAAGAAACTCACCTCCAGACATCAGAACCTTGTCCTGTTCATCCAGTTGATCGCCCATCCGGTCTGTCACGGGGAAGTAGTGATCAATGACCGTGTCGAATAGAGCGTAGAGCAGATAATCGCTTTTTCGACACCGAACATTCCCTCTGGCATGACGTATTCGAGCACGCAGCGGCTCAAGGCAATCACCCATCCGCTCCTGAAACGTGATAATGAACTTGCCGCTCTGGAAAATACTCAGCTGCTCCGATTCAAGTGATTCTTCGTAATACACCATCCGTGTCACAAGGTAGTTGTAGTCATCGAACGACTCGAACTTCGCACGTTGGTGAACATTGACCACATCTTCAAGGTTCAAGCTGTGAATGTTGAATTGTTCCGCAAAGTCCTTCAGCAGTTCGATATCACCTAGCCCGGTGACGTCGATCCAGACCACTTCGTAATCTTCTTCGTGAGCTTTGGCTTCCGTGAATGACCGGCAATCAAACTCAGACACCGTTTCCGGGCCGTATCCAAATACATGGATCGCTGTCGGAGTCTCATGGGTCGCCAGGATGGTCCCGGGCGGCGCGCCGGGTCGAGCAAAGTCAGCGTGGCGTTGATCAGACTGAGTCATGTTGTCGTCAGTTCAATTGAGGTGCGTTCCATAACCTGCGTGTAGATCGAACGGCGTCCCATTGGAATCGATGAACATGAGTTTCCGTCAATTCAAAGCCTTCGATCTCGGATTCCGATTCAGATAACTCCATATCCAAGCATCGCATCGGCAACTTTCTTGAAGCCGGATATGTTCGCACCGTCCACGTAGTTTACTTTCTTACCGGTCTCTTGCGATCCGTGTTCGACACACCGCTCGTGGATTTCTCGCATGATATTCTGCAAACGAGTGTTGACTTCTTCTCGGGACCAGCTGATCCGCATCGCGTTCTGGCTCTGCTCAAGCCCACTGACCGAAACACCTCCTGCATTGGATGCTTTTCCCGGGGCCAGCATGACATCATTCTGCTTGAACACGTTGACCGCATCGGCCGTCGTCGGCATGTTGGCACCTTCGCAAACAGCGATCACGCCATTGTTGGCAAGCGCTTTCGCACCCTCGGCATCGAGTTCGTTCTGAGTCGCACATGGCATCGCGACGTCACACTTTACACCCCATGGTTGGGCATCAGCATGAAAACGCACGCCGTCAAATTTATCAGCCATCTCAGCGATTCGCCCTCGCTTCTGCTCTTTCAACACGTGAGCGTGCTCAAGTTGTTCATTTGTCAGCCCGTTTTTAAATTCGACAAAACCTCCGGAATCGCTCAGCGTGACAACTTTGGCACCTTTTTCAATTGCCATTTCAGCGGCATAACGAGCCACGTTGCCACTGCCACTGATTACGACGGATTTTCCCTCCAGCGACTCGTCATGATGATTGAGCATGTTTTCGCAAAAATACACGCAGCCGTAGCCGGTCGCTTCGGTTCTTACTGCACTACCGCCATAGGCCATCGCTTTACCAGTCATTGCACCCACCCATCGATTTTCCAACCGGGTGTATTGTCCAAACAGATAGCTGATCTCGCGAGCACCAACACCAATATCCCCCGCCGGCACGTCTACATCTTCCCCAATGTGGCGATGCAGTTCCGTCATCATTG
>CAYXWX010000083.1:0-20294 GCA_964468915.1 uncultured Pirellulaceae bacterium | reverse complement strand
GGAACTTCGGTCTCGGATTTGTTGCCGTCGAGAACGACAGACTGTTTTTGACAACGTTCTGGTTTGCAAAGTTTCGGCGGCGTTTTTCAGACCTTGTTGCCGGCCTACGAAATATCCGGGCTATGTGCCAAGCCAATGGTGGGGAGGGTTTTTAACCTGCCAATTTCCGGAAAACAGCAGGTTAAAAACCTGCCCCACATGAATCTGGCAACCTGAAAAGCGCGTTGCGTTAAGAGGTGATTACCAATGAAGTGAACTGGCCCATTGATGAAATCGACGATTTGATCAGATTAAGCCGTTCAAAATCGCGGCTTTCGGGGCTTGCGGATACTGGGCAGTTTGGGCAGTTTTGGTTCAGGTTTAATGTGCCTGGGATCAGCTGATGAGTCAAACTCAAAACTCCCGCGATCAGCTCGACCATCGATGTCCCTGGGCCAAGGTTTCCGAAGTTCGATTTGTTTGCGGTCACCGGACAATCGCCGAATACAGATTTAATCGCAGCGGCCTCGACTGCGTCGCCCTCAATACTGCCGTTTGCATTGGCGTTAATGAATCCGATATCGGCAGGCCTCAGGTTGGCTCTTTCGATCGATTCAAGAAAGCAAGCCTCAAATGCGGCACCGAACGTGTTGCTACCGATTGGAGCGTATCCGCTTGAGTGCCCGGCAACGGTCGCGAGAACGTTTGCTCCACGGTTCACGGCGTGCTCGCGGGTTTCGATCACAATGGCACCGGCCCCCTCACCGACAACCATCCCGTCGCGGTCCCTGTCAAACGGGCGACAGGCGGATTCGGGGTTGTGAATGTTTTTGCTCAGGTTTTCGACGCCGTGATACAACATGGACGTTAGCGCCATTTGGGATCCTGTTCCTCCGACGACGGCGACATCAACGGCGCCGCGGCGAATCAGGTTGGCCGCTTCGATCAAGGCCAGCATCGACGATGCTTCACCCTGGCAAATACTGTTGCTGGGTCCTCGAGCATCCAGCGCGATTGAGATGTGAGAAGCCGCCATGTTTGGAAGATACTTCAACATCCAGAGCGGCTGAATTTCGCGAATCGCCAACTCGCCCCATCGGTCATGTTGATAGTCTTTGTCGACGGTGCATCGATGGAAGACGTCGGCGACCTCACTTGGGTCTGCAAAGAAGGTCTCGGTACCTACGACGGTTCCGATTCGGTTGGGGTCAACATTTCGATCGTCTGTTGCCTCGAGGCCGGCTTGTTCCACTGCCATTGCCGCCGCCGCACATGCGAACTTGATGGGATCGCACATGATTTTCAACGCTTTACGCGGCTTCACGTACTGTTTGGGTTCGAAGCCGGTCACGGGCGCAGCGATTCGAAACGGGAGATCCGTATCCGCAAACCGCTCTCGAACACTGACACCGCTGACACCATTGATCAGGGATTCCCAGAACGGGTCGATCCCGATGCCGATGGGAGAAACGACACCCAGTCCCGTAATAACTACTTCCGGATCGGATTTCATTGGAACTGTGGCAACAAATTGGGAAACGAACGCGAGTGCAAATCTGGCCTCGATGAGTGATTATGACGGTTCGTAGTCAAAGATTCGATAGGTCTTGTACAACTTCGCGCCGCCCCGTTCCAACGTTCCTCGTGAGAGCTTGTTTGATTCGAGCACCCACGAAAACTCAGCATTTTCGATCCCCCACTTTTTTACTTCGGGGACCAGGCGTTTCATCAACACGATTCCCAGTCCCCACCGCTGGTATTCGGGAACGACGTTGGTGCTGAGCAGCCGTATTTTCTTGATTTTCCTTTTTCCAAACAGAATCCGGAGAAAACCGAATGGGAAAAGGCTGCCATTGATTTTCTTGATGATTGGGTTGTAGTCGAGCAACCCAAAAACCGTTGCAACGGGCTTGCCATCAATTTCCGCCATGGTGGTCATTTCGGGAGTGATCAGAAGTTTCAAACCCTTGGCAGTTTCGCGAAGTTCACTCTCCGACATGGGTGTGAATCCCCATTGACCTGGCAACGACCGATTGTAGATCTCAAGAAAGCTATTCACATCCTGATCAAACTTCTTTTTGTCGATCGGTCTGACTTTCACGTTAAATCGTCGTTCCGCTTCTTCGGCAATAAACGCCAGTTTGGGATCCAGCGTATCCAGGTCTTCGACTTTTCCAAGGAAGGCGAAAAGATCCTGCGACTTGTAGAAACCATATTCGGTTATCAAATTCGCATAGTACGGCTTGTTATAAGTCATCATGAACGTTGGAGACTCATCAAAGCCATCGACCAGCAGCCCCCATTCGTAGTTCTGCGAAGGATTCGCGGGGCCACGCATTTTCGTGATGCCGCGTTCAGCAAACCATTTTCTGGCCGATTCAAACAAGGCATTCGCTGCGACCTGATCGTTAATGCACTCGAAGAAGCCGAACATACCACGCTGTTCGTTGTGAAATTTGTTGTGAGCCCGATCGACAATCGCGGCAATTCTTCCAACAACGACTCCGTTCTTCCGTGCGAGAAACGTCTGGATTTCAGCCTGGTCGTAAAACGGATGAGGCCGATAGTTTAACAGCTCACGGATGTTCATTTTGATAGGCGGGATCCAATGTGGATCGCCTTCGTAATGAGACCACGCGAACTTGATAAAGGCGTTCTGGTCAGCCTTTGTTTGTACCGGCGAAACAGTGACGGCGTCTGGATTCATGTAAACTGTTTTCTGGAGTCAGTCGTGCGAAATCGCGTTGAGAACTTTTCTGTTTTCCGCGCGCTGCTATAGTTTACCGATACGCTCACCCGATCGGCAGTGCAGTAAAAATAATACTGGATGTTGTCGATTTGCTCAGCTTTCGACGACAGTCGATAGTTTGAAGACAGCCTTTCTGATCACGGAGTCGACTCTCACATGCGAATTCTACTCACCGGGGCCACCGGATTTCTGGGAAACAATTTGCTGGTGAAACTTCTTGAGTCTGGTCATCAGGTGACCGCAACGCTCAGGCACAGTTCTGACTTGCGACCGCTGGACGGGCTGAAGGTTGGAAAGAGTGTGGTTGATTTGAACGATCGTGCTGAGATCACGCCGTTAGTCCAACAGCACGATGCCGTGATTCACTCGGCCGCCATGATTCACCTCGGATGGTCAAGGATCGCCGAAAGTCGTCGCGTGAATGTTGAGGCAACAAATAATCTGGCCGAGGCCGCGCGCCGCAACGATATTCGAATGGTTCATGTCAGCACCGTGGATGCCTTGGGCATTGTCGATTCGAACGTACCCGGTGATGAAACCAGAACGGAACCTCCCAAGCCCGCTTGTGCGTATGTTGTTTCCAAGCGTGATGCGGAGGCGGCGTTTCTTGACGCGGTGCGAAATGGACTCGACGGCGTCATTGTGAATCCGGGATTTATGGTTGGCCCCCGCGACTGGAAACCGTCGTCGGGCGAGATGTTGTTGACGATCGCAAAGCAGTACATGCCCTTTGCACCTGCGGGCGGATGTAGTGTTGCCGATGTGCAGGACGTTGCACGAGGTGTCATTCAGGCGCTGGAAAAAGGCGTAACTGGCGAAAGATACATTTTAGGTGGGCACAACGTGACGTACCTGGAACTATGGAGCCAGATGGCGAAGATTGTCGGACGCCGCCCTCCTGTCGGCAAACTTCCAGATTGGGTGGCGAGAATTGCCGGTGGGCTGGGAGATTTTGCCGGGCGGTTTATGCGAGACGAGCCTCAACTTAACTCCGCTGTCACCGCAATGGGGCAAATCCACCATTGGTATTCCAGCGAAAAAGCAATTTCGCACCTGGATTATCAGATCAACGACTACCTCCCGGCGTTGAAGGAATCGTGGGAATGGTTCAATCGACAGGATTCCGCCTGACGTCCGAGTGGTTTGCTCCCTTGGTTCGCGGCGTGTTGATTTAGTGACAGAAAAAATAATGTGTCAAAAATCGAAACCCGAAACGTGAGTGAGGGCCGAAACGATCCCTCAGTGACGCAGCGGGTTGTGGTTAAACCAACGCGCCGTCAGGCGAGCGGCGGAATGGAATCTACCGTTCGATGGATGTGCATCTTCGTGTTTTCAGTTGATTCCGGGTAAGTTCTGTCTCGCCGTCCGCTTTAAGCCCTGAGCCGGTTCGGGTACGGAGGACCGGTGTTGGGCGACCGATTCTGCGGATCACATTGACTCAAACGGGTCGTTATTGAGGACGGGGCGCCAATCGAGCAAATTAACTTATCAAAAAGGTCAGGTTTCCCCGAAAAAACAGGATATCTAAACAGGTTTAATTCCCGTGGTGGAATCGAGAACGTTCACTCGTGCAAAAACACACAAGGTAAGTCATGAGCGTGACAAAATCTCATTCCGTTGTCGCGCCAGCGGTGTGGCATCGTGTTTTAGATGCGGTTCCTGCGCCTACCTTTTTAAAAAACAGCCGACAGGAACTGATCGCCGTCAGCGATTCGTTTTGTAATCTGGTCAATTGTTCAAGAGAACAGGTGCTCGGGTTTCAGGACTTTGAAATACGTCCGGGAGAGTTTCTGTTTGACGCGCTGGCCGAGCAGCGTGCTCTTGAAAATGGAACACCCTGCACCTTTGACCGAGAGCTTTTCAGTGAGAATGCTGCGCGACGCAAATGGCTGAGAATTCACCTTGCTCGGTCGCTTGACCCAACCGGAGCCGGTTGTCTGGTCGGTTGGATTGAAGACTTGACCGCGTTGAGTAACGCCAGTCTCTCGCTGGAGGTCGCCGAGCGTCAGTCTCAGATGGCGTTTTCGTTTGATGCTCTGACAGGTTTGCTTAACCGATCGCAGATTGAAGCCTGCATCGATGACTGCATCAATGTGTCTCAGCGTAATGGGACGACGTTTGCGGTCTTGTTGATCAACCTGAACGGCTTCAAGGCGATCAACAGCATCGCAGGGCATCAAGCGGGAGATCATCTGTTGCGAGTATGCGGGAATCGTATTCGTCAGGTGGTGCAGGGCCAGACAGCCGTCGCGCGTTTCGGTAGTGATGAGTACGTCGTGTTGCTTACCGGAAGCGATCCGGTCAATGCTGGCAGAATCGCCGAGCGCATCACTGAAATGATCAATATGCCAATCCAACTGGAGGGGGCTCGGCGTGAAGTCTCCAGCAGTGTTGGCGTGACGATGTATCCACGCGACGGCAAGACATACGGCGAGTTACTGAGTAAGGCTGACCAGGCGATGCATGCCGGAAAACGGAGTAAGCCATCAGGTAACGTGCAGTTTTTCGAACCCTCGATCGGTAGCGAAGTCGAGCGAAAGCTTATCCTGTCGAGAGACCTGGTCGAGGCACTGGACAGTGATCAAATCAAGCTGCATTTTCAGCCCATCGTTCTGCACAGTGATGGGCAGGTAAGAGTCGTCGGCTACGAATCGTTGGCCCGTTGGCGCCGAGATGAGAACGAATGGGTGTCGCCTGAGGAGTTCGTTCCGCTGCTGGAGCAAAACGGATTGATTGTTGAAGCGGGCGAGAAAATCTTGAGGCAAGCCTGCGAGTTCATTGCGTCACACACGTCCGACGACGTCTATGTATCGGTAAATGTGTCCGGTCAACAGGTTCTGGACGACGGGTTTATTGACATGATTGACCGAGTCACCCGAGCAACTGGGGTAGCGCCCCGAAGGCTCGCGTTGGAGTTGACCGAGACACTGGCGATGAGCGACCGATCGGGAGAAAGTGAGATACTGCAACGGTTGATCGACCGAGGCATTCGCCTGATGATCGACGATTTTGGAACCGGATATTCAAACCTTGCCCGGCTTCGCGAACTCCCATTCAGTATGCTCAAGATCGACCGCAGTCTGATTCGCGATGTTCCAGACGATCAGTCGGATTGTGCGATTCTCAAAACCCTGATCAGCATGGCCAGAGAATTGGAGATGGGACTGGTTGTTGAAGGAATCGAGGACGCTGCTCAACGCGACTATCTGATTGAACTGGGCGTCGACACGTTTCAAGGTTATCTGTTTGGGAAACCAAAGCCATATTAAACACGGCATCTGCCGGCGGAACGGTTCTCAGATCGAGTTTCGTTCAATCTTCAAGTGAAGCAGCTTCGTGACGTTTTGGTGTGTTGACATCGCGGCAGATACAAAACGCATTAAAAATCAAAACCCGAAACGTGAGTGAGGGACGAAGGATCCCTCGCTGACGCAACGGGTTGTGATTAAATCAACACGCCGGTTTGACTCTGGGGAGCAACGTCGTCTTCAAAAGCAGCCTTTGCGAAATCCGCGTTCTTTAAAAACGTGCTGCCGGCTGCCCGTCAGGGGTCGACGCGGTTCGAATGGGTGGCTGAGCTGCCTGATTTGATTTTGGCGGCGCGAAATATTCGAACTTCTTTGGCGGAGTCGTCGATGGTTGGGCGAGTTTTGATTGAACTGGGCGATTATTATCAGGAGTGATCGCACGTTCCACGGCGGACGGGGCCGTAACGCCATTCAGAAAGCCAAGAGGATTCGTTTGTCCAAGACGGCCAAAGGTTTTCTCTTTCAGTTGTTGCTGTTTGACGCGAGCCCAATCGGTCGTGCGATCGATCATCTGCTTTGATTTGGTGTTGAATTGATTTAGCAAGTTGGGTGGGCTGAATGATGGAACCTGAGGCGATGGGATCAGGTTTGACAGATCACCCATTCCAAGGACATCGCTGGTCGAATTTTGTTGCTTGAATAGCGATGGCAGCTTGAACTTCTGTTGACGACTCGAATTGACCGCCCGTCCAAAAGCCGATAGTTCATCGCCAAGCGGTTTCGATTGCTCAGAGCTACCGCTTCCGAACAAGTTCTTCAAAAGTTGACCGTTCGTGGATTGAGCCATCATGAAAGTGGAGGCAAGAGCCAGGCAAATGGTTGTGAATTTCATTATTCAAGTCCATGTATTCCGGTTTCTTCAACTGATTGGGAGTTCGCCAGGAACTCAGGGCGTCGGAGTCTTTCAAAATCGGACTTGAGCGTCCAGAGCGATTGTCGAGTGATTGATTTTGCGGCATACTCGATGATCGATTTGCCAGTATTGAAGTGCTGTCATTTGCCAAACGGCAATCGAAAGAGCAAATTTTTGAAATATCAGTTGCATCAAGAACACTGTCCTACACCCACAACAACACATTGAAAACCATTGGCTTCATTGGCGCTGGAAAAATGGCGCAGGCGTTGGCAGGAGGAATCGCCAAAGACTTTCCTGACTTGAAATTTGTGGTCTCAGATCCGTCAGCAGATGCATTGACGACATTTGAGGAAGTGGTTCAGGGGCGGTCGGTTGCAGCAGACTCCAACCAGCAAGTGTTCGATCAATCAGACTGCGTCGTGCTGGCTGTAAAACCTCAACACGCAGAATCGGCTTTGCAGGATGTGACTTCCGGTTCAAAACGCCCGATCGTGGTTTCCATTATGGCTGGAGTCACCATTTTGAAGATCACCAACATGACAGGATCGGAACGTGTTATCAGAGTGATGCCCAATACGCCTTGTCTGGTCGGGCAGGGAGCATCGGGCATCGCCGCGAATGAAAATGTTGATGCCGGAGACATTGCTTCAGTGATCGGGTTGTTCAAGTCAGTCGGCAAGGTTGTCGAGGTCCCTGAAGAGCAGATCGATGCGGTGACAGGGGTTTCCGGGTCAGGCCCCGCGTATGTGTTTCGGTTTATCGAAGCCTTGATCGAAGGGGGGGTTGCCGAGGGACTTGCTCCTGACGTGGCTGCGACACTGGCTGTGCAAACGGTTCGTGGTGCGGCGGAGTTGCTTGGCGAAACCGGGGAATCACCAGCCGTCTTGCGTGATCGAGTCACCAGCCCTGGTGGCACGACTCTCGCGGCTCTGAACTCCCTGGAATCTGACGGATTCGCGGCGGCAGTTATCGCTGCGGTACGTGCAGCAACAGCTCGGTCAAAAGAGTTGGCTGCTGATTAGATTTACGGCGTTCGATTTTCGAGCCCCGTATTGCGATTTTGACTGGCTGGGTAAACTGGTGGGTGTCCGGCATTCAAGTATTTGCGTTTGGACGAATCTCCAGTTTGGTTGTGGGAGTTGGGTCATGTCTTTGTTTGAAGATGAATCTTATATCTACCGCGATACGTTTTTCGTGTATTTAAAAGACGAAAATCGTCCATCGAAGGAAGCGGTCGCGGCCTGCTTTGAAAAATTGGGGACGAAGTATGTCGTGGGAGAAATCCGAGAGGTAGACGGTCGATTCGGATCGGTCACGGTAAAGTCTCCACAGGATTCATCTGCGATGGATATCGCATTCGTCGCTGGCGAGGAAGTCATTGAGCAGATCCACAATTTGATGCTTGAATTTCGGACGATGACGCTGACCGGAGACGACCGCGAAAAACTGGAAAATTTCCAGCAGTGTAATGCTCGCTTTGATGTCTTTCACTTTGAGCAGCAAGGGACCGGAACCGGTAACTCACCGGATGAAATGATTGATCCTGGTGGATTGTTACTGGTAATCGAAAAACTCGCTTCGCTGACGCGCGGGGTTGCCTTGGACCCGCAGTCTCAGACGTTGCTGTAGGTTGGTGGAAGGCGATCGTCGCCCAGCGTTTTCCAGGAACTGGCCCGTCATAAAATCGCATCGGGCTTATTGGCGTTGGTTCGCATTTGCTCCGGCAGTTAAGCCCCTTCTGGCTCACACCGTCACAATCGTGACAACTGGTTGAACCCGTTCACCCGGTGCAATTTGGCACGCTCGTGGAAAGAGTTGAGCTCATCGGGGGCTTTTCTGCCGCGATGGCTGTTTTCGAGGGCATGTTTACGCATCGGGCTACCGTATTGTGGCTCGATTGGTTTGAACGATGGCATTCCCGGCTATTCGGCCCCCCCCGCCTGATTCAGATCTTGATTTTTCGTTCTGTCTTGGTCCGATCGGAAGACAGAGCGTGATACGATCGTTTGTGTTTCAACATGAGGAATCAAAAAATGAAACGCTTTTTAGTTGCTGTCGCTGCCGTTGCAGCTCTTGCAGCCACACAAAACAACTGTGCTGTTGCTCAAATCGCTGGTACAGAGGTTAACAGTGTCGCTGACATCCCGACTTCGCCTGATAACGAAGCTCGTGCCTATTACGAAGCCGCTACTGGAAATATCTACAGTAACATCAACGGCAACGTACTGGTGATTGGTTTGGAAAATGCTCCTTTCCTGATCGATAACCGGAACAACGATACTGCTCTGGGTGATTGGGAGCAGGCAGATGCCTCTGGTCTTGGTCAGCTGGACTTCAGCGGTTTGGCCAATGGCACATTCAACTTCGGTCAGCTTTTGCCTGCTAATCCAGACATCCGAACTGCAGCGGACTTCCGTACCGCGTTCCCGGATGCTGTTTACCGAAGTGGTGAGCCAGGTCAGCCGGAAGTTCAGTCTTTTTACAGCGTGATCCCAGCTGCCATTCCTGAGCCAAGCTCATTGAGCCTGTTGGCTCTGGCCGGTCTTGGCTTGGCTTCACGCCGCCGACGCTAGTCTGGCCAACACCTGATCCGCAGGTCAGGCGAATTTAAAAATCGAGAAAGGGTTGCCAGTTTTTGGATTGGCAACCCTTTTCTCATGGTTTTCGCGGTCAAAGAACTCAGCGTTGGTGGCAGCTGAGCTGTTTCTCACTGGGGTGATCGAGCTCTTGATTGAAGCAGTGCGAAACTGATGAGCGGTCCAGATTTGCTCGGCTGAATCACTCGAATCTGTGGCGAATGGTTCTCTTTCATGTTTCGTTGGCGGTAGTTCGGACTGAAGGAAGTCGCGAAGATTAGAACTCGTTTCAGAGGCTTACTGGAAAACCTAAGCAACAAAAAAACCGCTCGCAGGTGGATTTACCCGCGAACGGTTCTCTTTGAGTCTCTAATTTGGCCTGACGGCCGTCGGAGTCTTAACGACGACGACGAGCAACAGCACCCAATCCAGCCAGAGCAAGCAGGCTCATTGAACCCGGCTCAGGAATCGCCAAGAAGGCTACCGGACTTTGAACTTCTGGGACACCAGGAGCGCCACTGCGGAAAATCAAATCCGGGAATGCAGCTCGGAACTCGGCTTCATTTGAAACAGTTCCGGCAGGAAGAACAGCACCCAAGTTGAAAGTACCATTTGCCAAACCGCTGAAGCTCAATTGACCAAGGCCAGTTCCGTCTGCCTGTTCAAAACCACCGAGCTCTGTGTCGTTGTTGCGGTTGTCCAGAATGAAATCAGCTCCTTCCAAACCGATAACCAAAACGTTTCCGTTGATGGCAACCGAAATTTCACCAGTCTCCGAATCGAAAATCGCACGAGCTTCGTTTGCTGGAGCGGTCAGATCATCAATCGATCCCAGAGTCTGTGCCATTGTTGAGCCAGTTGTTGTAGCGAAAGCTGCAATCAACGCCGCCAGCAACAATGACTTTCTCAAAACATGAGTCATCTTTTCTTCCTTCGTTGCGAAACATAAAAAACCTAGAAAAGTCCCTCAGGCCACGGGCCCCTGAGACCACGGGTACAAATTTACCAAGCGTGATGCACCGATACGGCCGCAGAACGCCTGTCTGATCCACATTGTAATTAGGTGAAGCCCTGTCTTGCAACTGCTTAATCACCAAATTCATCAAATTAACTCAAGTCTCACAGGTTGAACAAATCCCTATGTTTTAAGGGTAAATGCCCGATTTTTTGTGGGTGGAACCTTCACAGTCTCCGGTTGCCAGCTCGGATAATCGTTAATCTGGGTAGTTTGCTCGTTGGTGAAACCAAGGCCCTCAGACCTCCATTTCCATTACAGAAAATGTTTGGGGAAGGACTCACTGATTCACATCAGATCAGGTCTTGATAGTACTGGGGCGTTGAATTGATTGAAAATCGCTGATGATCTGCCGCATGGTTTTCGTTACTCTCCACCTTCGACCATTGCTGTGACGCAAAGGAACATGCAGGGATTGTCCCGATCACTTTTGGGTTGAACTTTCAAATGTTTCCTGAACTAAATACGAGCAAAGTGAACTCGGCGTGAATTGCCAATCAGCGAACGCCTGAACCATCGCGTCAATGCTCATTCGCCTGCAAACGACATTGTCGTCGACAAGATAAAGGACTTGATGAACGAGACCGGAAAACCCGTTGATCAACTGATCCTTGTGGTTCACGGCGTTGGCGACCCGAAACCCGGTGAGCCTGTTGACGCGTTCGCTCGATCCATCGCTCTCGAGTCAAAACCGTTGAAGGAAAGCCATAGCGTTTTATGGCTGAATGAAAAAGCGACTGAATCCAGCTACATCAAGACGTTTCCGGTTCACGTCCGTGACCTGATAATCCGCCGCAAGAATGTCAAACTGGCGGAGGTGTTCTGGGGCGATGTTTCAAGAGTTGTTAACGGCTTGCCAGGAATGATTCTGGGGATGTTCCAGATTCTGTTCGGTTTGAGATACGTGGCTTACGTCGCTGCCGATCAACCGGGAGCATGCACCGGCTGGTTGAAAAAGTTGGGCTTGATCAGCAGTCGAGTGCTGCATGGACCGGTCCTGGCGGTGACGGTGTTTCTGGGAGTTTTGGCATTAGCGATTTCAGGGTCACAAGTTCTCTGGCCAAGTTCCCATCAAGTGCCCATGTGGAGCCAAACCATTGTAGGTGGGTGCTGCGTTTTTTCGCTGATGGTCGCTGTGATTGGGCGGCGCCTGACACGTAACCGCGTAGTTGAAAGATCTTGTTTCTGGTTGGGCGTCACTTCCGTTTTCATGTTCGGTTTGATGGCTGTGAATGCATTCTGGCTGGGCGATCAGCTGACGGTTGCGTCAACCAGCGGCGAACGCATTGGATTGATCTGGCATTGTCGAGTTCTGGTTGTGTTGCTGGGCTGGTTGTGGTTTTGCGAGATTCTGGTGCTGCTGGCGATGGCCGCTTGCTGGTTCGCGGCTGTTTTACGTCCTCGAATGAATCGCCGAGCCCTGCACATCGCGTTGTTGTTGCCTCTGTTATCGGTTGGGATTTGGGGGCAGGCGATTCCCATGCTGTGGCTGACGACTCGGGCAAGTGCCGAAAAATTTCTACGATTAGACGATTTTGCAGGCGTGTTTGATGAAGCGGTGCCCTTGTTGGGGGTGCAGTTCATCATGTGTCTGGCGCTGGTCGTTTCCGCCGGGATTGTTGCGATACGATTTTTGCGATGGCGTTCAGGACAGACGGTGGAGCGATTTCTTGAAGGTTCGCGTGGCCCTCGTCTGATTGTGCACGGTGGACTACAGGTAGCCTTGGCGGTTTGTGCGGCGATCGGCGTCAGTCTGGTCATCACGATCGAAACACTCGAAACGTTGGGCCATTCTCATCAGGATTTCTGGATTGGTCGAATGATGGCCGAATCGAACAAGTACGCGATGGCGATCCTGGTTCCCGTGGGATTTTTACTTGCTTTCGCTTTTCCCAGATTGCATCCCGTGTTCGATATTATTCTGGACATCGTCAACCATTTTTACTTTCGGCCCACCAATGTCCAGGACGTTCTGGACGACGACGATGAATTCGATATCAATGAGACAACATTTGAATCTGGAAACCTGTTTTTCAGCCGGCGGCAGGCAATCCACGCTCGGATGCAGCGGATTCTGACTCACTACCGTGACAACATGACCGAGCGACCGGAGTTGATCGTGATCGCTCACAGCCAGGGAACGCAGGTTGCAATCGAAGTGCTGAACGATCCAGAGCTTTCGTGGCTGAACAATCAATTTCACAGTATCAAGCTGGTAACGATGGGGTCACCATTCACCAATCTTTATCAGCACTATTTCGGTCACATCTATCCTGCTCTGGACAGCCCTTATTGGGCATCGTTGCGTCGTCGAGTCGATCGCTGGGCTAACATTTTCAGAATCGACGATCCGGTTGGAACCGAAATTGATTTTGATCCGATTTTGTCTTCAGCCGGCCAGCAAGAGAGCGGCTGTTCGAATCCGAATCGCGATCGATTGAGTGATCCTGACACTTGGCTGGAGAAAACGGGGCCTTACGTCCACGAGCATGCTGGTCAGCGTAGCGATCGAACGGATTGTTCAGGGGTTGAGCAGATGGCGCCCATTCACGTGAGCAATCATCCGGTTGGATGTCGGGGGCATGTCAATTACTGGATCGATCGTGAGGTTCTGGACATCGTCCATGACATCGTCCTGGAACCCGAAGATCGGCAGGAAACATGCAGGAAGGCTGCGTGAATCTGACTTGCGAGAAGAATTGACTCGCGCGTGATTCGTGCTTGCATGGTCACACAGAGTTAAGCACTGGACTACACGAAGAACACTCGCTTCGCACAGCGGGTATTGGATCAAGAGGTTTTGAGCATCTGGTTTCGCTGACTACGAATTCAAGGCTACGTGTGTAGCACAAATTCCTGATCACCCACGGTCAGCACGTCACCCGTTGAAAGTTCGAGGTAGTCAAAAGGGGCTCCGTTGACCTTGGCCGGGCTGGAGGCGCATAGATTTTTGACGTACCAGTTTCCGCCGTCGTTCAATAACAGGCAATGCAGTGAAGCGACCGATTCGGAATCGCAGACAAGGTGGCAGGTTGGCCGCCGCCCAATGACGAACTTGACGGTGTTCATCGGAATCAGTTTTCTGGTTCGGCTGCACGTTAACGTTCCGTGAACCTTCTGAGACTCTTTTTTCTCCGCCTTGGTTGGTGCCGTTGCCGTCGTGGTCGCATTGTCCACCGATGCTGTAGCCGGACGAGTGACGTCGGACGAACTTTCCTTCGGCTTCGTGGCGTCACTGTTCGAGGCAAACGTTAATCGCATTTCGACGTCATTGCCGCTGCCGGAATAGATCACCTCATCCATGAACGACTTCATCAAGATCACGCCGCGAAGGGTCGGGTTGCTCCACGAACCAACACTTGTTGTGTCAAAACCCGGTCCGTCATCTCGAATTCGAATTCCAAAACCGGTTTTTCGAATTTCCATTGCCACCAGAATCTTGCGATCCTTCCATGGAGCCGAATCAAGTCGCTCAGAAACGATCTGCTCAAACTCGCCACCGGGGGAGTTGGGTGTTGGGATCTTGTAGTGGGCTCCGATTTCCAGGTTGCCGCGATAGAGAGCGTTGTTCAATGCCTGACTGACGGCCATCGAGACTCTCAACCGTTCGGTCCTGTTCAAAGGTGCCATGCCTTTGAGCATTTTCTCAGTAAAATCAACGAAGGCAGGAATTTGCGAAGGGTCATTGTCCAGCGCGAATTCGAAATGGGCCTTTGAGGAACGTTGCAGCAGCCGGTTATAATTACGCTCGCTGGACAGCATGTCGAAGGTTTCTTCGACCGTCGAAATCAGCATCTTGTTCAGTCGAGACTTCGGAATGTAGCTTGCAGCACCCGACTTCAATGCCACCGCAGCAATTTCTTCGCTTCCCATACCTGTTGTCAGGACGACTGGGATGTCAGGATAATCTTTGCGAACGGCTTCGATCAATTCCAGTCCGTCCATCCGAGGCATTTGGATGTCCGTGATGACCATGTCGATCGACCATGCTTTCAATTGCTCAAGCGCGTGAACACCATCGCGAGCACCAATGACCTCGAACCCGGGAACTTTTTTCAGCAACCCTTCCATCAACAGGCGATCGACATCCGAGTCATCAACGATCAGAACGTAGTACATATAATTCTTTCTTCGCGATACAGAATCGGAATGGAAAAGAGAATTCACCTTTCAGAGTCTTCCCTAGAAGGTAACGCATTTTGGTAGCATTTCCAACTAAAAAGAGTCACACCGGGCTGAATACTGGTCCTTTCCATCTGCTGAACTCGTTGCCGTCCATCATGGAGCCGTCGATGCCGCAAAAGTCTCACCCTACGTTCGTTACAACCCCGTCCTTCAAGCTGACAATTGCAATCGCGATTGTCTTGTTAGGAATTTCACAAGCTATCGCAGTTGAGGAAGCAGAAGTGTCTGGTAGCTCAAAACAGCAAAACATCGTGATTGTGCATGGTGCCTGGGGAGGAGCTCATCAGTGGAAGGCTGCAGCCGAAGTCTTGCAAAACGCTTGCGGTTACCCGGTGCATCGAGTCACGTTGACCGGCCAGGGAGAACGAGTGCATCTTGCGTCACCTGAAAACGATTTGAATACTCATATTCAGGACGTGGTCAATGTCATCAAGTTCGAACAGCTGGACTCAGTGGTCCTGATCGGCCACAGTTACGGCGGCGCGGTGATTTCAGGCGTAGCCAATGAACTTCCTGAAAAGATTTCGCAGCTTGTTTATCTTGATTCCAACATTCTTGAAAACAATGAAAGCTATCTGACTCATTTGCCCCGCGACGCGGAAAAATATCGAAAGCGAGCCAACGAGGATGGCGACGGTTGGTTGATTCCTGTTGATTGGAAGCAAGGTGATGCGCCGGCCGACGTGCCGCACCAGTTGAAAACACTGGAAACCAGAATAACGCTCGATAATCCGGCGAGACTTGAGATTCCCACCGCCTACTGGCTGTTTGCCGACGGTAAGCCCGCCGAAGAAGACGAACGGTTCATGTTTCTGCATCGAGCCAGGAAGTTGAATTGGCAAACCAGAATCTGGTCGTGGAATCACAATCCTCACCGGGACCGGCCGGAAGAACTTGCTCGGGAACTGTCGAATTTGATTGCCGGTAAAACTTCGGATAGAAACTGAGGGGCCGGGCGTTGAGTGAATTTACAGAAATGGGCGTTCCTCGATTCGAACGTTTCTGGTTGGGCCACAGTCTCAAGTTTGCTTCGTCGTTTGCGACTCCCGGTCGAGCGATTCGTTCGATCGAATCAGTCGGGCGCAAGTTGATTAGCGTGGCCGAGCACGCGGGGGCTGAAGATGCGTTCCACCCAACCAGTGTGCCTCGGCTGATCGGTATCGACAGTCGCTCAACGGCGTGGTCTGTCGTGATGGTGATTGAGCATCTTGCCAGCTTCAATGCGGATGTGCTCAAGATCATTCGATCGTTGCAACAGGAGCTTCCACCGCGCGGGGCGATTCAGATGGCGGATTACGATCCTGACAGGAATGGTACCTGGGAATCAGTTGACGATTTTCGCCAGAGTGTGAATGAGCTGTCGTGGTTGATATCGGGCGACGCTCCGCTGACCTCCAACGCCATGTTTTTGCATCCCTGGTACGGATCACTGACGGCACATCAGTGGTTGTGCTGCGTTGCTTTGCATCAGTACGCTCACCTCAGGCATGTCCGCAAGATCGTCGCCGTGCTGGGTGTGACTTGATCGTGAAAAATTGTCAGATGCAGTGCGTGCGATTCGTTCTCGATGGTCATGCGGAGCCCTGCAAGGTTTTTCAAAGCCGAAATTAGCGGCCTGTCGTGGAGGAGTCTGTGAGTCCGTCCTTTGGGTTTCGGCAAGAATGGACTCGCAGCATTATCCGCTATGTCAAAAAACCAGTTTTGAAACACGCTTTAGAAGAAGCTGGCAAGGTCTTCTTTCTGGTCATCATTCTTGCGTCGGTAGTATCCGTCCAGGATCGGAAGCGGGTCGATAAAATTCCAGCCTGGCAGCTGGCTGAACGCGACGGCCATCAACGTGCCGCCACGAAGGGCCCATAGGATTCCACCAAAAGTGCCAAGAACCGTGAATGTTCCGACGGACATTCGAATATCCATGTCGACGCTTGTTGGCGCGGAGAATTGCTCCAGTTGCTGCCACAGCTCAAACGCATCTCGCGCCAATGCCGTAACTGTTTGGGAGTCAAATTCCAACTGGCCGATCGCGCGGCCTGCCGCTCGTTCGGTGGCGATTCCAACCAGAATTCTGTTAGCCAGTTCTGGATTCTCAATCTCTCTGAGTATTTCTGCAGACAGCAAAGCTTCCGCGTTCAAGTCCGATTGTCCCGCCATGCGGACAGCAAGTTGTTCTGGGGACTCTGATGAATTCAAGAATGGCGATTGAAGGATCGGTTGAGGCAGATCGCCGTTGTTCTGTTCATTGTTGTCCTCGGCATCGTTCGAGTCGCCGTTGTCATCGGTGCCGTTATTTTCGTTTTGATTTTTGTCGTCAGTCGAGTCATTGTTGTCGTCCGATCCGTTGTCGAACGAGTCATCTGGAGCTCCATTATCGCCAGGTCCACCGCCCGGCAAATTGATGTTGATATCAATTTGTAAAGTCTGACCTCCAACGGCCGCACCCACACCATCAATGACGTCGTACGTAATGAGTTCAGTGGTAGCCAGGACATCAACATTCAAATAGGTGACCAACCCTGCCGTGATATCTGCTTGCGTGAACGCGTCGCCCACACTCAAGGCCACGCCATTGCGCATCAAGACCCCGTGTTGTGGCTGGTCAGTCATCAGAAACTGAATCTCTGACGGAGACTGTTCAGCATCTGTGAAACTCAGCTCGCTGTTGTTGATGATGACTGATTGTCCGGCACCGACCCGTACTGGAGCTTGTTGCTGAGCCACCGGTGCCTCATTCACGTTAATCACTTGAATGCCGACGTTCTGGCTGTCAGTCAGATTCCCCGTTCCATTGTCGGTGGCAACGACGGTGATCTGATACTGATTGTCACCGTCAGAATCGGCCGGGGCTTCGAAGTCTGGTGCCGATCGGAATGACACGGCGCCTGTCGTGTTGTCGATGTCAAACAGCGCCGCGTCAGCACCCGTCAGCGAGTAAGACAGTGTGTCACCGTCGATATCGGTTCCGGCAAAAATTCCGACCGCAGTTGTGTTTTCAACAACAACAACCGTGGTGTTGGCCGGCATGGCCGGAGCATCGTTTACAGGCTGAACGTTGACGTCACGTGAAAGCGAGTTGGAATCGCTGGTTCCGTCGTTAACGACAAAGCTGATGGTTCGATTGGATACGCTCGGACTGTCACTGACGTTCTGATAAGTTATCGATCGCAATGCCGATTCATAGTTTGCCAGCGAGTCCGTTCCGGTCAGCGTCAACGTTCCGGCAGATGCGTCCCAGATACCACTGATGGTTGCCGTGTTGGTAAAGGCAAGAATGTCCTGTCCGTTAAAATAATTCACCGAAATTCGAACGGTGGCAGATTCAATGTTTGAATCGTCAAAATCAGTGATCGTGATCGAGTTGGTGATTTGAACGGGCGGGTCGTTTTCTGTGTAAGCAATGACTGAGCTCTCAATCGTTGATTCGACCGGAGCGTCGTTGGTGCCTGTGATGGTAATCGTAACGGTTTCGGTGTCGCCCAGCGGCGTTCCTTCGTCATCGGTCGCGCTGACGGTGTAAGTCAAAATCAGTGTTTCACCATCGGCCAGAAAATCAAATGCTTCGCTGGCGGAATCAAATTCCCAAGTCAACGTGTTGCTGATCTGAGTACCATCCAGAACCGTCGTCGGCGATACAGAAAGGAAACTCTGCAGCGTCGCGTTGTCCAGACCTGGCGGTACACTGCTGGATCCGGTTCCTGTAACCGCGATCATGTCCACCGCTGCCGTAACAACATTTCCTCGTTCCGGATCAGTCACCGTGAAAGTGCCGGTGTCGGTCAAGCCGGAATCTGTTTCGGTCAATGAAGAGGTATCGGGTCCGCCGGTGATCTCAGGGGCGTCGTTGGTTCCCGTGATCGTGACGGTGATGGTTTCGGTGTCTGACAGCGGCGTTCCGGCGTCATCGGTGACGCTGACGGTGTAGGTCAGGGTCAGCGTCTCGCCATCGGCCAGGAAATCGAATGCTTCAGTCCCGCTGTCAAACGTCCAGTTAAGTACATCAATGGTTTCGGTATTGTCGAGAATTGCGGTCGGAGCCACGGTCAGGTAACCCTGTAACGTTGCGTTATCCAGCGCCGGAGGAACGCTTCCCGCGCCCGTGCCGCTGACGGCCACCGAATCAACCGCTGCCGCAACGGTGTCGGTTGTGTCGACATCGGCAATCGTCAGCGTCCCTGTGTCTGTCAGGCTACTGTCGGTCTCGGTCAGTGATGACGTGTCCGGGCCACCGGTGATCTCCGGAGCGTCGTTGACGTTCGTGATGTCAACATTGACGGTGCCGAAGTCAATATACGATCCACCACCCGGACCCGTGTTGCCGTTGTCCGAAACTTCGACTCGCACCGTATCTGCGTTGTCACCAACGGTGTTTGCGGTGCCGTGCAGGTACTGCAGATTGCTGGTGGCATTCAGGTATGTATTCAGATCGACTTGTGATCCGGTCAGCGTAATCTGGTTCGATCCGTTGCCGCCGATCGTGATTCCCGCAGCAGCACTTGCATTCAACTGGCCTCCGGTGGAGGTCGTCAAGCGAACTGTCAAGTTTGCACCCAAATGGTCGGTGTCGCTGATGTCGATCAGAGAAAGGTCAACGTCGCTGGCAACATCTTCGGTGACCGTTACGTCCGAGGGTAAAGATCCTGCGTTGGTTGGGTCATCGTTGGCGCCGACGACCGTTACCGTCGAGACTGTCCCGTTGCTGTCGGTGTCATCGCCACCGCCATCGTCGGTCAGTGAGACGAAGGTCACATCACGAGTTCCATTGACGACTTCATCGCCAGTGATGCTGAAGGTCAAACCGTTGAGCAGCGTCTGAGCGTCGGTGTTGGAGAATCCACCGGTCCGAGTGATTGTCAGCGTTGCGGTCGAGCCGCTGACGGAGACATCAATGTCGTACCCGTTGGTTAGCGATGTTTGGCTATTCAAGTTCGTCAGTTGAACCTGAGTGCCATCGATTTGGAGCCGCTCGTTGGAGCCGTTCACGATGTTTCCAACCGTCAGAACGATTTCCGATACAAGGTCGCCCGCTTCGACAAGGTCAACGGAAGCCGAATTGAACAGGCCAACGGGGCCGCCGTTTTCATTGAAGGTTGGCGAGGTTGCGGACACGCCGGTCACCGGCGCATCGTTCACGTTGTTCACGTTCATCGTGCGAGTCGCGGTTGCACTGGTGCCGCCGTCGCCATCGGTGACGTTCAGCTCGATCGTGCGCTGCAACTCTGACGGATCATCGATTTCGGTCAGGTAGGCGACTTGTTGAGCCACGGCTTCGACGGCGGTCGCATCGGCGCTTGCGTTGAAGGTCACGACCAGTGGGTTGGTGCCGTCTCCACCGGTGAACGATCCGATCACGATCGGACCTCCGCCAAAGTCGTAGCGGACATCGCTGGCAGCAACCGAAACGTTGTTTCCGTCACGAAGCAGCAGGCGATCCCCCGATTCTCCGTTGCCGGTGATCGTTGTCGTCAACACACCGCCATCAAAGTCTGTGTTGTCAGCATCGGTGATTGTCAGGCCGTTGTTGAAGTACGTGCCCGTAGAACCTTCGTTATGCGTTCCGCCTCCGGCCCCCGAAGTCAGCACAGGAGCGTCGTTGACGGCGGTGACGTTGCCAGTGACGGTGCCCGTTGTG
>CAYXWX010000082.1:15464-21297 GCA_964468915.1 uncultured Pirellulaceae bacterium | reverse complement strand
CCAACATGTATTCGTAGATGTCGCCCTTGGTGTCCCGATCCTCCATCGGGACTTTGTCGATCATGTCGACGACTTTGGCGAGCAGAGCGGGCTTGGGGATGGTGAATCGCGCCCCGTCCATGTGCTTGGAGTAGGTGGATTCTTCACCACCGAGCGTCCGCAAGAACGGAAACGCGTGTTGGTCAACAACGTCAAACATCTCTTTGGGCTCAAAGTGCTTGAAGCTGGACCAGCGGAGGTCGCTGTAGTCACGGCCCCGTTCGTCTTTGCCCTCAGGAAAGATACGCCGTTCCATCGGTTTCTTGAGACGGTTGGCCTTGTTCTCTTCGAGGGTGTGCAGGTCGTCAAGCCGCTTGAGGAACAGCAGGTATGTGATCTGCTCAATCACTTCCAGCGGATTGGATATTCCACCCGTCCAGAACGCGTTCCAAATCGCGTCGACTTGGTTTTTTATGTCTCCGGTTACCATCTTGGGTTCAAATCCTTTTGACGAAAATTTAATAATCGCAGCAAGTTGCTGCCAATTTCACAGGCAGGCCGTCAGTTTTATCGCTCGGTCAGAACGAAAAACTGTCCGGAATCAGGTCGCCGCTGGTCCAGAGTTTCATTTGGTCAGGGTCTGCAGGATCGAAGGTGATGACGGTGATGTCTTTCCCGAATTCGACAATGAACTGCCGACATGCGCCGCAGGGGGACGCCAAAGGGCTGGCCGCTACGGCAATGGCGCGAAATTTTTTGTAGCCTTCGGACACGGCTTTGCAAATTGCTGTACGTTCGGCACAGATACTCAATCCGTAAGACGCGTTTTCCACATTGCAGCCCGTGAACAACTTACCCTCGGTTGTTAACAGGGCTGCCCCAACCAGAAAGTCCGAATAAGGAGCGTATGCACCAAGGCGGGCTTCGGCCGCTTGTTGAATCAGCGGTTGGAGTTCGAGGGGAAGTTGAATTGGGCTGTTCATACTCGAGCGACCAGAAAAACTGTTTTCGTTATGGCATTATGATAACCTGTATAACGTTTTGGACGCAGCATCATTTTGATGGGAATGGGTACTGATGTCTTCGTGCGTGAACCTGAGGGTTGGTCCATGCGTCATTGGGTCATACAATGTTTATTCGGTGGATGACCCATGAACGCTTATCAAGAGAATTGTGTGACGGAAAAACCTAATTCGGATGTAACCTCGGACGATCCCTCGTCGGGGCCAGCTGCGCGACGCGAATCACCCGAACGAAGCCTTCAACTGGCTCTGGCGGCGGCGCGGACAGCGGCAGAAAACGGTGGCACCGAGATCGTTGTGCTGGACATGACTCGACACACGGCCGTGTTTGACTACTTCGTGATCGCGACGGGGACCAGCCGGCGACAACTGCACGCCATCAGCGAGGAAATTGACCGGAAGCTGGAAGATGATCTGAACGACAAACGGATGAACATCGACGGCTATGATGAGAGCAAGTGGATTGTGCTGGACTACGCGACCGTCGTGATCCATTTGTTCGACGAGGACACTCGGTCGTTTTACAGCCTTGAGGATTTGTGGGCGGACGCGACAAAGGTTGATCTGACAGACGCGTTGAAGAACATCCGAGTGTGATCGGGGCTGGTGGAGAGGACTCGCCGTTTGGCTTGCGGTCGTTCGAGGATGAACGCGTCGCGGTCGAGGCAGCAGGTCGTCGGCCCCGTCCGGGGCGAGTGTGGTTTTATCGATCCCGTGTGTCAGGGCTTCCGCCCTGACCTACCGAGGCAGGCTCCTCCGGAGCCGAATGTAAAGTCGGCATGGGCATCCGTTGAGTTCGCACCGGCATCCGTTGAGTCGGCATGAAACTCCATTGAGTCGGCATGGGCGTTCATTTTAGTTCGCACCGGCATCCGTTGAGTTCGCATGGGCATCCGTTGAGTTCGCTCGGGTGTTCATTTGGTTCGCACCGGCATCCATTCAGTTCGCACGGGCGTTCACGTCATTTCACACCAGCGTTCATTTGGTTCGCACGGGTGTTCATGTTCATTGAGTCTGTCGCTGCCTGTCAATCGATCGTCTCAACGACTAATTCAGGAGCCAAACCGTCAGGCCCAACGACGAAGCTTGCGGCAACCAGTTCGGCTGCGTAAGCGGCTTTCGAATCGTCGTCGCAGAAGACTCGAGCCAGCGGCTGGCCTTTCTCGACTGAGTCTCCCAAGCGGACAAGGCATTCGATGCCGACTGAGTGGTCGAGTTGATCTCCCAGTTTTTTTCGTCCGCCACCCATCTCGATGACTGCCAAGCCGAGGCGATCGTTGTGAATTCGATTCAAGTGCCCCGATTCACTGGCCGTGACTTCATGCGTTTTGCCTCGATGCCGTGCAGCATTCAAATCACCGCCATGGCTCTTGACCATTTGCTCCAATCGCTCGAGCGCGGCACCGGAAGCGATGGTTTGCTGCAGCCGGGCGATGGCTGACGACAGATTGGATTCCACGCCGGCTTGTTCCAACAGCTTCCCGCAAAGCTGAAGTGTCAGTTCGGTCACGTCGTCCGGGCCTTGCCCTGTGAGGATGTCTACGGACTCATCGATTTCGACCGCGTTACCGATCATTCGACCCAGTGGCTGATTCATGTCCGTGATCACGGCGGAGGTCTTCACGCCAAGTTGATTTCCCACGGTGACCAATTCCTTCGCCAACGCCCTTGCGCGATCGAGCGTTTTCATGAAGGCGCCGCTTCCCCATTTGACGTCCAGAACGAGCGCATCAATGCCCTCGGCGACTTTTTTCGACAGAATGCTCGCGACAATCAATGGAATTGCGGGCACGGTGCCGGTTACGTCTCGAAGTGCGTACAGCCGTTTGTCAGCGGGAGCAATGTTGGACGTGGCTCCTGCGATTGAGCAACCATTCCAGTTGACGATGCTTCTGAATTCGTCAGCGGATAACTCGCAGCGATACCCTTCGATTGATTCCAGTTTGTCGAGCGTACCGCCTGTGATTCCCAACCCACGCCCGGAAATCATTGGCACCTCCACATCGCAGCAAGCCAGCATCGGCGCCAGCGGAATGGATACCTTGTCGCCGATGCCTCCGGTGGAATGTTTGTCCACCGCTGGCGTTGGACTCGGCCACTTCAATCGCTCTCCCGAGTCGATCATGCATTTTGTCAGCGTTGCCGTTTCGTCGGTCGTCATCCCCTGAAAGAACACCGCCATGGCAAAGGCAGACATTTGATAGTCAGGAATCGAGTTGTCGGCGTATCCGGAAATGAGAAAAGCAAGCTGCTCGTCGGAGAGCCGTTGCCCGTCTCGTTTATCGGAAATGATTTTGGCCACATTCATGAGACTGGTTTCAAGAGAGAGTTTCGTTTGGTCAGTGAAACAATTACAACTGAAACGAAGCGTTCGCGGTAGCCATGAGATGTTTCCGGGTTGCGCAAAGTATGTGGTTCAATCGCTCCATTATCGACCAAACGGGGACTCGAACGATCCAACTTTGCAGCTAGAATGTGGACTTTTCAAAATTCATCATTTTCACAGTCCAACCCGTTGGAACCACCGCAATTGCCATGGTCAAAGTTCTGCTGACAACGACATCTTATCAGGATACTCCCGGTCCTCACCACGAACTGCTGGAGAGCACGGGTGTCGAGATTCATCGCGAACGTGGGCCACTTTCCGAACAGAAAATGTTGGAATTGGCTGGAGATTTTGATGCGTTCCTGTGTGGCGACGACGCGATCACTCGAGCGGTCCTGGACAAGTCACTGCCGAAGTTGAAGATCATTTCCAAATACGGAATTGGCGTCGACAAGATCGACGTGGCCAGCTGCACCGAGCTTGGGATTCCGTTGACGTTTTGCCCGGGCGTCAATCATACAACAGTATCTGAGCACACATTCTGCCTAATGTTGTCGCTGTTCCGTAACCTGATGACTCAGGCGAATGATGCTCGCGAGGGCAAATGGACTCGTCTGACAGGACATGAGATCATGGGCAAGACCATTGGTGTTGTCGGTCTCGGTCGGATTGGAAAGGAAGTCGTCACTCGTGCCAAAGCGTTTGGAATGAACGTGGTTGGAATGGATCTGTACTGGCCGGAAGAGTTCGCGAAGGAACACGGTGTCAAGAAGGCGGAAACGTTCGACGAGATTTTCGAGCAATGCGACATCATTTCGTTGCACACGAATTTGACCGAGGAAACGCGTGACCTGATTCGCAGCGAGACGATCGCCACGATGAAAAAAGGCGTGGTCATCGTGAACTGCGCTCGAGGGGAGTTGGTGAATTCAGCCGACATGCGAGCCGCGTTGGAATCCGGCCAGGTCGGCGGCTACGGCACGGATGTGCTGGACGAAGAACCGCCAACGCCAAATCATCCGCTGCTGACAGCCCCGAATTGTGTGATTACTCCGCATATCGGGTCGCGTACTTACGAATCAGTGGAAAGGCAGGCCGTGATGGCGACCACAAACCTGATCCATTGTCTGAAAGGCGAAAAGCCGCTGGCTCAAGTGAACGAAGTCTCGATTCCTGAGGCACTGATTTAACCATGTTGTCAGCACCGCGTCGCTCGTCAGGGGCGAGCGTGTTTCAATACCCCATCGATCCTCCCTTTTTTGCCAGAACGAATCGAACCGAATATGTCAGACAAATTTTTCGTTGTCTCCGAAGAGCAACACAACTCACTCGTCGAAGCCGCTTATGTGGCTCGTGATTTTAACGCGGACGAGGCAAAAGCGGCTGCGAAGTTTGCTGCGTTTGCAAGTCGGCATGGTATCCGCACTCATAACGCTTTGAAGGCGTTGCACCTTGATCATCTGTTTGGCTCGGCGGCGGGCGGCTGCGTTCCCAACGCAGAGATCGAAAAGATTGAATCGCGTTTTGAGGCCTCCGCGATCTGGAATGCCAACAAGAAACTTGGTCAGGCGACTGCGTACGAAGCGATGGACGAGGCGATTCGGCTGGCTGACAAGTACGGGGTCGGACAGGTTTCGGTTGACAACGCGTTCCACTACCTGTGGGGTGGCGGGTACGTCATGGAGGCGGCTCAGAAGGGATACATCGCGTACACAAACTGCACGGCAGCGCTTGCTGAAGTGGTGCCGTTCGGTGGAAAGTTTCCTACGTTGGGAACGAACCCGCATAGCTGGGGTTTCCCGACCACCGAAGCGATTGGTTTCCCAGTGGTCGTCGACTGGGCGACCTCGGTCGTGGCGATGGGCCGAGTCCAGCAGTTTCTGCGTGAAGGAACGAAGCTGCCTGAAGGCGCAGCGGTTGACAAGGACGGCAAGTACACAATCGAACCGTCGGAAGTCGCTGCATTAACAACATTTGGCAAGCACAAAGGTTATGGGCTATCGGTCATCAACGAAATCGTTGGTGCGTACATCGGTGGTTCGTTGCCAACACTTCGCTCGCGTTGGGGTAGCGTCGAAAATGAAAAACACACACCCGCGTTCTATTTTCAGGTCATTCATCCCGATGCGATGAACGGTAACAGTTTCGCTCAAGGTCGTACTCAGGCGCAGAATGTGAAGGCAGTTCTGGAGGACATCATTGGTCATGGAAATGACAATGCGATTCTTCCGGGCAAGTTCGAAGCGGCGGCAGCAAGTCGAAGCGATGAAAACGGCGGTTTGTTGTTCAGTGAAGCTGAGATCGCTGGATTCAATGAGATCGCGGACGAATGCGGGCAGCCAAAATGGGACGTTGCGAATCTCAAAGCTGCAGTTTGAAGTCGCGTGCTTTGAAAAAACGAGATTTGGAAGCGGCCCCTGAGAATGAGCTTGGCCAGATCGAATGAAGGTGAAACGCTAATCCCAAGTTTTAAGTTAGACAAAGCACTTGGCACTTGGCACTTGGC
>CAYXWX010000082.1:0-15364 GCA_964468915.1 uncultured Pirellulaceae bacterium | reverse complement strand
TTGGCTGATCTTTGTATCGATGTTCTTCTTACATTTTTATGTGAATTAAGTCGCAGGAAACCATGTCAGATTATTTAGATTCGCTTTTCTCACTCTCTGGGAAAACAGCAGTAGTGATCGGCGGAACCGGGGAGCTTTGTGGAGCGATGGCCGAAGGGCTTGCTGCAGCCGGTGCCGAAGTTGTGCTCGTGGGAAGAAGCGAAGAAAAGGCGAAGGCTCGACTTGCGACGATTGAAGCGGCAGGTGGAAAGGCCTACTTCGAGTCCTGTGAAGTGGACCAGCGAGAGAACCTTGAAAGTCTGTTGCAGCGAGTGCTCGATCGCAGTGGCAAGATTGATATTTTGGTCAACGGAGCAGGAACAAACAGTGCGACTCCATTTCTGGAAATCCCCGAAGATGAGTTTGATTGGATCTTCAAAGTCAATATGAAGGGCGTGTTTCTGGCCTGTCAGGTGTTCGGCGATTACTTGGTCAAACGAAATGAAGGTGGTTCGATCATCAACGTGGGGTCGATGTCTGGAGTGATTCCGTTGTCACGAGTTTTCACCTATTCTGCGACCAAAGCGGCCGTTCACAATCTTTCTGCGAATCTGGCACGAGAGTGGGCCCCGTTGAACATTCGGGTCAACACGCTGGTGCCGGGGTTCTTTCCTGCCGAACAGAACAAGAAAGTGCTGACGCCGGAACGAGTCGACCAGATTATGGGGCATACCCCGATGAAGCGATTTGGCGAAGCAAAAGAACTGGTTGGTGCCACGCTGTTGCTGGCCAGTGATGCCGGATCCTTTATCACAGGCACGGAAACGATCGTCGATGGTGGATACGCAAGTATGACGATTTGATTCGTCGATGATTCTGATTACGGATTCACTTCTTCAAAGGATTGCTTTTCCAGTTACCAACTTTGGAATGCGGTTTTCAACATGTCCTTCATCCACGACGATTTTCTACTGACCAACGAGCATTCGCGGCGACTGTATCATGAATTTGCTGAACATCAGCCGATCATTGATTATCACAATCATCTCTCGCCGCAGGATATCGCCCAGAATCGTCGCTTCGACAACTTGTTTGATATGTGGATCAACCACGATCATTACAAGTGGCGGGCGATGCGAGCCAATGGAATTGACGAATCGCTGGTAACGGGTAACGCGAACCCCAAAGAAAAATTTCTGGCCTTCGCGCGGACGGTCCCGCACACATTGCGAAACCCGATTTTCCATTGGACACACCTTGAACTGAGTCGTTTCTTCGGAATTGATGACTTGCTGTCGGCTTCCAATGCGGAATCGATCTGGGAGCAGTGCAACGAGCAAATTGCTTCTCGTGAGGAGCTTCGCACACAGGGAATACTGAAGCAGTTCAAGGTCACCGCGTTGTGTACAACGGATGATCCCATCGACCGCCTTGAGTTTCACAAAGCAGTTGCCGAAGCTGGGACGTGCTCGAGTGCCGTGTATCCGGCGTTTCGGCCTGACTGGGCACAGTTTGTTCATCGTCCTGCCGAGTTTGTCGAGTGGTTGAGGAAACTGGAATCGGTCAGTGATGTCAGTATCACGAAGTTTGACGATTTGCTTCTTGCATTGAGGAATCGACATGATTTCTTTCACTCGATGGGTGCTCGTCTGTCTGATCATGGTTGTGAATACGTGCCTGCCAGTTTTTGCGAGCAATCGGTTGCGGCACGGATCTTTGATGCGGCATTGGATGGCACAGCTGCGACACCTCAGCAGCACGATCAGTATTCAACATTCCTGTTGCAGTTTCTTGCTCGACTGGATCATGAAAAAGGTTGGACTAACCAGTTTCATACTGGTGTCTGGAGAAATAATAACTCGCGACTGTTCGACGAAGTCGGTCGGGATCTGGGATGTGACTCGATGGGGGACACGCCTCAGGGAAGAACGCTGCAACAGTTTCTTGACCGATTGGATCAGGACGGCTGCCTGCCAAAAACGATCGTTTACAACCTGAACCCGACAGATAACTATTTGTTCAGCACGATGCTGGGAAATTTCCAAGGTGGTGAAACTCCTGGAAAAATGCAGTTTGGATCAGGCTGGTGGTTCCTTGATCAAAAAGAAGGTATGGAGCTGCAGATAAACACGCTTTCAAATACGGGCTTGTTGTCTCACTTCGTTGGTATGTTGACTGACAGCCGAAGCTTTATGTCATTCACGCGACACGAGTACTTCCGGCGAATTCTATGCGACATCTTTGGTCGCGATATTGTCAACGGAGAAGTGCCGAATGACGACTCGATCGTTGGGCCGATGATCGAACGCATCTGCTACGGCAACGCGAAGTCGTATCTGGGCCTGCCGATTTGTTAGTTCGGATATTCCGCTGTGCGTTAAACAAGGTCTTGAAAGATGCCGTAACTTTGGATGTCGTTACTTTGCAAAACAGAGAGTTTTCAAAAACAGTCTGTCGTTCTCGGCGGCAACAAATTCGAGACCGAAGTTCGCACATGGCAATGGCTGCGTGTAACGGCCGACGTCCCAGATGAAATGTCTTGGCTAGCTTCTGTTGATAGCAACTTCTCCGTGCCTTTCGCCGTTGGCGTGGCGATCTGGCTTGAAGCCTCTCGTTTTGAAGCCCCTCGTTTTGATGTCCCTCGTTTTGATGTCCCTCGTTTTGATGTCCCTCGTTTTGGTGTCCCGATTTGATCCTGGAGAATAAATTCAATCGGGTGTCCAGAATTGTTGGCGAACTTGATTCGGGAAGCTCGATAAGGAATCCGTACAACCGGTACAACCGTTAAAGTCGTGCGCAGATTGTGCGTGGTAAAATTGCACGGATGCAAGTGAATGAGCGTAGAAACAGCGATCAAAAAATTCATTGGTGAGCCTTTCATTTGGGTTTGCCTGGCGATGGTCGGTGTTGTTTTGATGGGACCGGCCGCCGCCAATGTTGCTCGAAAAGTTGTTGGTGGTGATCGAAATCGCGGCGACGTTGATCAACACGGCCAGACAATGGTCGCTCGCCCCGAACTGCAGCAAAGTTCCGGGCAGCGAAATGGAGACGAGTCCGCAGCAGAACCAAAGCAACAGAACGTTTTTCTTGCAACTCAAAATCAGGGTGGTAGAAAACCGTGGCGTTTTGATGGTTTGAAAGATGTCAACAAAGACGAGATCACGGCTGACGACATTCGCGAGGAGTTTGCGAGGCGGCAGAAGCAATCTGCTGCGGAGATGCGTGAACCCGATGAACCAGCGTCTGATGCCGCCGAAAATCGGAACGACGTCCCAGTGGATGCCAAAGAAATGGTTGACGAAGTCAGACGTGAGTCACAGAGAAAATCTGCGACGTCAAATGACATCGTGGATGGATCAGGAAAAGGTAAACTTAGTTCGTCCACCGATGACGACACTGACATGCTGGCCGACACGAAGCCAGACCCGGAACCGAAAGAGAATCAGTCGTCCAGCGGTATCGTGGCCCAACCGGATGACCGTGATGATCGAAGCTTTGAACCGCTGCCAGATTCGAACGATCAAATTGCCTTGCCCAATGAGCGGAAGCCTCAGCGGATGGAGTCTTCTGGCGGCGGGAAAGATGAAAATGAGAAACCTGCTGCACGTTCGACTGACGCCACTGCAGACAATCAACAGGACAAGCTCGATCCAGCGGTAGAACTCGATGAGTTCAGTCCATGGGACGAACCTCTGAAGTTTGATCCTGAATCAGATTTGCAGCATAAAAAACCGCAACGTGTCGATCGTCCTGATCGCGCGGAAGAAACTGGCTCGATGGTGTCCGTGCCACCAGAAAGTGGCGGCGCCTGGTGGGATGCCTCAATCGCTCAACAGTTCTGGCCAGGCAGACAGGCTCAGTTCGCAAGTATTGATTCGGTTGTCTTTGTGGCGTTGAAGAACTCTGCACAGATTCAGATTCTGAACGACCACCCTCAAATTGAAGAAACATTCGTTCAACAGCGCGAAGCCGATTTCGATTGGTCAGCATTTCTCGATGCCAGTTGGAACAGTATCGACGAACCGATCCGATCAGAGCTGCAAACCGGAGCCAGATCAGGGCGATTTGTTCAGGAAGAGTTGTTCGTTGGGTCTGGTTTGCAAAAACGTCTGGACCATGGAGGTCAGCTTCGTGTTGGCAGTACAATTGGAACGGTCGACAATAACTCGATTTTTCTGGCTCCACCGGATCAAGGCACCGCAACCTTCTCGCTTGATTACCGGCAACCCCTGCTAAGAGGGCGCGGACGCGAGGTTGCCCAGAGTCAGATCGTTCTGGCTCGCTTGAATGTCGAGACCTCAAGGCACGCCGTCAAGCACCAGATGCAGCAATACCTCGTTGAGGTCGTGACGGCATACTGGGACCTTTACCGAGCGCGTGGCGTGCTGGCGCAACGACATCGGAACCTCATGCGAGCGACAGAGATCGTCAATCTTGTTTCAAGAATGTCTGGGTCTCGTGGAAAGACGATTCAGTTGCAACGGGCGAGCGCGGTCGCGGGGGCTCGTCAATCAGAAGTCATTGATGCGGAATACGTGGTTGCCGATGCTCAGGAAAGGCTGATGAATCTGACGCATGGCGATCATGTTGCCAATTCAAATCATGTTGAGATCATTCCCACAGATGCCCCGCCTCAGTTTTCTCTGCCTCATGATCTTGGTTCGGTGACGGAATCCGCGATTCGCAATCGAGCTGAGGTCAAGGAAGTTCTCGCTGAGATCAAAGCCGCTTCGGTCCGGAAGATGGTTGCGCTGGATGGCTTGAAGCCGCAGCTTGATGCGATCATTTCGTCCTACGTGGCAGGCGTCAGAGGCGACAAAGATGTCGGGAATGCGATTTACGACCAGTTTTCGGCAGGCGATCCCTCGTACTCAGTTGGAATGTCATTCGAGATCCCAATTGGCAGGCGTTCGGCCAGTGCGAGCATGAAGAGGCAGGAAATTCATGAGCGTTTGTTGCAGAACAAACTTCGCAAAACCTTGGGAGATGTCTCTTCCTCGGCACGATCGGCCTTTCGCGACGTTTATCGTTTGATGGCAATCATTGACAATAACCGACACGTCGCAATGCAATCGGCCGACGCGCTGAACACGATCAACAAACAGCTTGAATGGTTAAGCCAGGAAGATCCCTCGGTCGCGCTGTACCTGAATGATCTGTTGAATTCTCAAGACCAGCTGGCGCAGGCCGAGCAAAATCTGCTGGACAGCCAGGCTCGGTTGGCGATCGCTTACGTCGCGCTGAAGCGGACGACCGGCGAGTTGCTGCAGGACTCTTGTGGTGCTGAGACTGACTGTCAGGCATGCGGAGTTGCGGATTGTGGTTGTGAGACTGTTTCCCACGCCAGTTGGCAGCAGCCCGTCGAGCACGTTCACTCAATTCTGGAAGGCGCTGAAGAGAAACTTGACGGATTTCGAGATCGATTTCGTGGGGCGTCCCCAGATTCAGCAACGGAAGAGACGCAGGACATTCCCCTCCAGAGGCTCGATCCTCGACCGGGCGTGACTCCAATGCCGGAAGGCTCAGAAACAGCGGGTGAAATTTTTGACGCACCAAGCTATCCCCTTTCGACCGGACGTTCGAAAGATCGTCCGTACATGCGATATTGAACGCGCGGGCAGATCTTCGTCCGCGTCATGCGCTATTTCAGGTCGATCATCTGGCCATTGGCGAACATCGCCTGCTGAATGTTCCTGTACCGGATCGTGAACGTTTGGTTGTTCACGGCATCGGTCACCGTAATCGTGGATTCGCCAAAGGTCACATGCGTGATGTCGCGGTCAGAAAGATCGATGTAGTCAAAGCCTTCGTCTCCGTCAATGAAAACAACACTATTATCCTGAGCGATAAAGTGGCCTGATGCATCTTGGACGACCACTTCGATGGGTGCACACGGCGTTGTTCCCGATGTGTCCGCCGAGTTGATGCGATCGGTTGACGGTGCCTGGGTTATTTCAACAGGCTCGTCGCTTCGGAAGGCGTTCCGGATCGGCATGGGTGGTTCGGATCTACCGTTGGCAGCATCTTCCAACTGATAGATCCGAACATCAATTTCCTCAAGCAATTTAAAAGCGGGATCCTGATCCGTGGTTCCGTCGCTCTGAGGAATGTTTGTGTCTACGCGATGGTTCACATAGGAAGATGGCACCTCATCCAGATCACCAATTGGTCCCGAGGGAATATTTTGAGTGAAGCTGAAGTACGGATCCGAGCCCGGGGGCAACGAATGGGAACTCTCGCCAAAAACGCGATTCGCTTCGGGATCAGGTTGAACAGGCAGGTTCATGGGGGACGATGATTCGCTGGGCAGCTCAATTTGTGATGAGAGAGGATCTGAGAGTAGCCCAAATTGCGAAACTTGCGGATCAATGACACGCAACGCCGCCATCTCTAAAAGTCGGACGCTTCACATGCCAAACTGACTTGATTGTCATTCAATGTTCCGATGTATTCGGGGTACTCGATCGCATTATCGAGTTTTGACGTTACTTAAAGTTAACCTGACCGGCCAAGTTAGGAATGTTTGGGCTGCTCAAGCGTCGTTTCGCGTCCCGGCGGCGGCAAACTTTCATTAACCAATCCAATCCCGTTGACCGTTGAAAACGGACGCTCGTATAATCTGATCTTTCGAACTCAAAATAAGGCTGGTCGAACCAGAAACTCATGAAAATCCACGAATATCAAGGCAAGGAACTCTTCAAGCAGTTTGGCGTTACGGTCCTCGAAAACCAGTTGGCCAGGACGCCTGAAGAGGCGGCAGAAGCCTACACCAAACTGGGGGGTAAGGTCGCAGTCGTCAAGTCGCAGATTCATGCCGGTGGTCGAGGGAAAGGTACATTCGCCGAAAACGGTGATCAGCACGGCGTTCAGCTGGTCAAGTCGGCTGAGGAAGCCAGTGCTGCGGCAGCCAATATGCTTGGTAATCACCTGGTCACGATTCAGACGGGCCCGGCGGGCAAGAAAGTCAATCAAGTGCTGGTGGAATCCGGCTGTGATATCGCACGCGAGCTTTATCTGGGTGTGGTGCTTGATCGAGCGACCAAACAGCCCGTGCTGATGTGCAGCCAGGAAGGTGGCATGGACATCGAAAAGGTGGCTCATGAAACGCCCGAGAAGATTTTCAAAGAGCATTTCGACCCGGCGCAAGGGATCGAGAGCTACCAGGTTCGTAAGCTTTGCAAGCAGCTGGGAATCGAAGGGAAAACAGTCCGTGCCGCTGACAAATTCATGAAGGCTCTTTGCCGACTGTACGTTGATCTGGACTGCAGTTTGATGGAGATCAATCCGCTGGTCGTCACTGGCGATGGCGAGTTGGTTGCGTTGGATTCCAAGATCGATTTTGACTCTAACGCGATGTTCAGGCAGAAAGAGTTGGAAAAGTATCGCGATCTGTCTGAGGAAGAACCTTCAGAGGTACGTGCTTCGGACGCGGGGCTCAGCTACGTCACACTTGACGGAAACATTGGTTGCCTTGTCAACGGAGCAGGCCTCGCGATGAGCACCATGGATATTATCAAATTGCATGGTGGCGAGCCGGCAAACTTTCTGGATGTCGGTGGTGGAGCGAACGCGGATCAAGTCACTGAGGCGTTTCGAATCATTCTGTCCGACGAAAACGTCAAAGCCGTGTTGGTGAATATTTTCGGCGGCATCATGAAGTGTACGACCATCGCAGAAGCAATTGTGGTCGCTGCAAAATCCGTCGGTTTCACCGTGCCCCTGGTGGTTCGGCTGGAGGGAACTCAGGTTGAAGAGGGACGAAAGATTCTTGAGGATTCCGATGTCGACCTGATCACTGCGACGGACCTGACTGACGCGGCGGAAAAGGTTGTCGCCACGTTGGGCTGATCGACGACGAAGCGTTCTCCTGACGATTTCTTAACGCGGCTCCGAATGGCAATCGCGTTCATAATAACTTTCTAAAATTGAAAATTTCGGATCTTTCATGAGCATTTTGATCGACAAGAACACGAAAGTCATCTGCCAGGGCATCACCGGCAGTGTGGGTGAGTTCCACACGAAGGGCTGTCTGGAATACGGCACGAAGATGGTTGGTGGCGTAACTCCAGGCAAGGGTGGTCAAACGGTGCTGGGATTGCCCGTTTTCGACACCGTCGATGAGGCGGTTACCGAAACCGGAGCGGATGCCACGATGATCTTTGTGCCTCCACCGTTTGCAGCGGACGCGATTCTGGAGGCGATCGATTCGGGAATCAAAGTCGTCATCGCAGTCACCGAAGGAATTCCCGTGCTGGACATGGTCCGAGTCTACGAGGCGGCGAAGGCGAGCGATTCAGTGCTCGTCGGCCCGAACTGCCCCGGTGTGATCACGGCTGATGAGTGCAAGATTGGAATCATGCCTGGCTACATCCATCAAAAGGGTAGCGTTGGAATCATGAGCCGCAGCGGTACGTTGACCTACGAAGCCGTTTGGCAGACATCGAATCTGGGACTTGGCCAGACGACATGCGTTGGCCTTGGCGGTGACCCGATCGTTGGTACATCATTCATTGATGTTTTGCAGATGTTCCAGGACGACGATGAAACCGAGTCAATCCTGATGATGGGTGAGATCGGCGGTACGGCGGAAGAAGAAGCGGCGGCCTACGTGAAGGAGCACATTACCAAACCTGTTGCCGCATTCATCGCTGGACGAACAGCGCCTCCCGGAAAAAGAATGGGGCATGCAGGAGCGATCATCAGTGGCGGAAAAGGAACTGCCGAAGAGAAGATTGCCGCCTTGGAAGCCGCCGGAATCGAAGTGGCTCAAAGCCCTGCCGACATGGGCGCCGCGATGAAGCGAGCCATTGAAAAGGCCTGAGCGTGAAGACTCAGGTTTTCACGTCTCAAAATCTCAGGGTAATGGCGAGAGTACGTTACGTAGTTGGCGTTTTTCGCTCAGTTAAACGATTGAAGATCGCCACTTTCGCGGAGCCTTGATTTTTTGACCGTGCCCGCGCACGTCTGGGCTTGTATTAGCGGCTTTAGAGCGCGTTTCGTTTAAGTCTAGCCCGGATATTTCATCTGAGATGCAGGCCGTAACACGCAAATCATTGCCCTGCCGGAACTTCGGCCTCGGATATATTGCTGTCGAGAGCAACAGACTGGTTTTGATAACTTTCTGGTTTGCAAAGTTACGGCAGTATTTTCGAGACCTTGTTGCCGGCCTACGAGATATCCGGCCTGGTGGTTCATCTCGACTTGGTTGTCGGGTTGAGCCCTGTCGGTTAACGCACATGCGAACCAGTGAATCAAACGGTCCAAGCTATTCATAGGTTGTTGGTCTACCCGAAAACCAAGGGGCATCGAACCAGTAGTGCGATCTCAAGTCCGGAAATCGCAAATCCTTTTCGTGGGCCGCACGTTTCCTGATCGATGCACCCGAAACGGTCCTATTTTCCTTTGGCACCCTTCGCGACGTGCTCGGTTTTTCGCTTTGAAGTGAAGCGGCGGATGACCTGATAGTCCCACGTCTGGTACTTATGAGTCAAACCCCAGCGGAGGATCTCGGTGGGTTCTTTCTCGTTATCGGCCGCGCGGTTGAGGCCGATTGCGTGTGGAGCATCCTTGATGACGGACATGATTTCGAAGTTGATGCCGTCGGGGGACCACTGAATCGTGTTCTTTTCGGGGCCGTCGGTCGTGATCAGTGACGCGATGCCTCCGTTGTATTTCCAAACACATACCTCGTGTCCGCTGTTGCTGATCGGATTGTAGGGACTTTTGACGTAAGGGCCTTTCGGGTTGTCGGCGATCGCAACGCCGTGACGAATCTGGCGTCCGCCGAAGGTAATCGCTTCCCCCATCTGTTCGCCTTTGTAATACAGATAGAACTTGCCTTTGAACGGCAGAATGCAAGGGTCATGCACTTTGTGGCTGTCGAAGTCACCTTTCTTTTTCACCTTAAAGCGATTTTGCTCTTCACCTTCCCAGATTCCATTGTCGGCTGGGCTCAGGATCGGCTGGGCACTTTTTGTCCACGGTCCATCGGGTGAATTGGACCACGCAAGTCCTACCTGGTTCTTTACGCGAACCGTGTACGGTGACTTCACCGTCTGATAACAAAGGTAGTACATTCCATCGTGCTTCATGATTTCGCACGTGAACACGGAGCGGTCGTCGTAGGCCCCTTTTTCACCGCGAGCAACGGCAAGTCCCTGTTCTTTCCAGGTGATGCCGTCGTCGGAGGTCGCGTACCACAAATCACACCGATCCCATGGAAACACTTTCTCATTTTCAATGTCGCCACCAAAACCCTGCGTCGGGCCGGTGCTTCGAGAATACCAGCAGTAATATCTACCGTTCTCCTTGATCATGGCACTCGGGTCACGCCGGACAACGCCTTCCTCGTAGGCGAAATCACCTTTCAAATCCTGAGTCTGAAACTGGATGAACCATTCGTTGCCGATGTCTGGCCACTCGAGTGCTCGCCGGGACGCCGCGCTCAGTTTGTCCGCATTGGTAATCCCTAGAAAATCCAATTGTTCAGCAGTCGGTTTTACGGGTTCCTCAGCCCTTGCGTTTTGGACAAAAAACAGTGCGAGGACAGCGATAACAATCAATTTCATTGGATTAACTCGAGCGTTCAATTGGAAAGATCACGATCGGCGAGTGCGACCGAATGTCTCGACAGAAACAATCATCAAGCGGCGTTGTTCTGTACGGTAGACTTCTGGCGATGCGGAAACAGCTTTCGCCCGCGATGCAACGCAGTCAGCCGTCATTTAACCTGGACAGACGCCGTCTATCACGTTAATGTTAACAATTGACAAATTGCGATTCAAGCCAATTCGCTGACATTCCCCTACTGCTTTGTCGAACCCCGTTTTTGCGGTTGGCTCTTATCAATAGTTTGCCGAAATCGAATCAAAGTGAGGCGGCAACGCCAGGTTTTAAGTTAGCCAAAGCACGGCAACCATTTGTCAACGATCAACGAAACGCAAGCGACCGCGAAATTTTATGAGAACTTTGCTTCCGAAATTGTGCCTGCTGCCTGTCTTTGCAATGGTTTTGACAGGACAAACTATTTTGTTGGCCACCGATGATGATGCATCGAACAGCGTTTCGTTCAACGATGACGTTCGGCCAATTCTTTCGGATAAGTGTTTCCATTGTCACGGACCAGATGCGACGAATCAGGAGTCTGATTTTCGGCTCGATACAGAAGAGCACGCGCACGAGTCGATTGTGCCGGGCGACCTGGGCTCAAGCGAAGTGCATCTTCGCATTCGTGATGAAGACGATCCGATGCCGCCTGCCGACGCAGTCCGACAGCTGACCGAAGAAGAGAAAGACATCATCGATGCGTGGATCGAAGCGGGTGCGAAGTACGACGAACATTGGTCATTCGTACCGCTGCCCGAATCTGTTTCGGTTCCCGTGCAGCCGAGCCGTTGGGCGCGAAACGATATTGATCATTTCATTCTGCAAGGTTTCGGTAAGAAGGATCTGAAACCGAACGCGGAAACGTCAAAAGAGGCATGGCTTCGTCGTGTCACCTTCGATCTGACGGGGCTGCCGCCGACCATTGAAGAAGCGGATTCGTTTCTTGCGGACCCATCGGAACAGGCGTACGAAAAAGTCGTGGACGAACTGCTGACACGCGAAAGCTGCGCGGAGCGTCTGGCCACCGAGTGGTTGGATGTTGCTCGATACGCTGATTCGTATGGCTACCAGCGCGATGACGAGCGTTTCGTGTGGCCGTATCGAGATTGGGTGATCAAAGCGTTCCAGCAAAATATGCCTTACGATCAGTTTGTCACCTGGCAACTGGCGGGTGATTTGCTGCCTGATCCGACTGAGGAACAGTTGCTGGCGACCGTTTTTAATCGGCTGCATTCGCATAAAAAAGAAGGCGGCGTCGCGTTGGAAGAGTTCCGAGTTGAGAACGTTGCCGATCGCACTCGTACCGTTGGAGCGGCCTTCATGGGCCTGACGTTCGAGTGTGCTCGGTGCCACGATCACAAATACGATCCGATCACGGCGAAAGACTATTACAGCTTGAGTTCTTTCTTCGCCAACATCGACGAACGTGGATTGATCTCTTACTTCACCGATGCGGTGCCGACGCCAGCAATGCCGCTGCCTGACCAGCAACAGAAGCAATCGCTGCACGAAGCGAAGATGGCGATCGAGGCAGCGGAGCGTACCATGAAGCAGGCACGAGAGATGGGAGCCGTTTTCGCAAGGAAATGGCTGGCACATAGAAAGCCAGTGAATCAGATCGACGGACTGATCGCGCACGTGACGTTTGACGAATTTGAGGAACCCAAGCCGTTCGATTTGACCGATGAATACGATGCGAAGAAGAAGGAAACGCCGGACCTGAGCAAATACCACGGATTGAAAAACGAAGTTTCAGAAACGAATCAGGCTTTCTCGCCAAACAGCAACACGTTGGTCCCGGGTGCGTTGGGCAATGGGTTGGGCAAGGCAATCAAACTGACGGGTGACGATGCCGTCGAGATTCCCAACACGGCCAAGTATTCGCGAGACCAACCGTTTTCCGTAACGATCTGGATCAACACGCCCGAAATGGAAGGGCGTTCGGTCATCTATCGCCATTCACGAGGTTGGGACGATGCAGGAAGCATCGGGTACGAATTGGTCAAAGAAGGCGGAACCCTGAGCGCGAAGCTGGTTCACTTCTGGCCGGGAAACGCCATCTGCATCGAAACGAATCAGCCGATCGAAGCGGATCGGTGGTACCACGTAGTGGTGACGTATGACGGTTCCAGCAGCGCCAGCGGATTGAAGATTTTTCTTGACGGACAGCAGGCTGACACAACGGTTGTACAAGATCATTTGACTCGGCAGATCACCGAATGGCGCGGAGGCGATCGCAATCTTGCGATTGGGGCTCGGTATCGAGATCGAGGATTCAAGAACGGGATGGTCGATGATTTTCGTGTTTTCGAACGGACGTTGTCCGAACTGGAAGTGCGTCATCTGTTTGACGGTGAATCGCTGAACGAACTATTGCAACGACCGGCTAAAAATTTGTCAGACAGCCAGCTAGAACAGCTGATCGAGTATTTTATTCTTGCGAAACACGACTTCAGCGAGCGGGCTCGTCGAGAACTTCAAACGGCACGGAAACAATGGAACGACGTCATGGATTCGGTTCCGGCGATCATGATCATGCGAGAGCAGGCCCAACCGCGTCCGGCTTACATCCTCGAACGAGGTGCCTACGACAGTCACGGTGATGTTGTGTCGGCGGCAACCCCTGAGTTCATGCCGGCTTTTCCGGAGGAATTTCCTCGCAATTGATTGGGCCTGGCCAATTGGTTGACGTCTCCCAATCATCCACTGACGGCTCGCGTCACGATTAATCGCTACTGGCAGATGATGTTCGGTAACGGACTTGTTCGGACCCCGGAGGATTTTGGAGCGCAGGGCGACCGCCCCACGCACCCGGCATTGTTGGATTGGCTCGCTTGTGATTTTATCAACCATGGTTGGGATGTTCGGCGTGCACTTCGCATGATGGCGTTGTCAGCCACGTATCGCCAGAGTGCGGTCGTTTCGCCGGAAATTCGCGACAAAGATCCGGAAAACCGATTCCTCGCGCGGGGCGTCAGCAATCGATTGTCGGCCGAAATGATCCGCGACAACGTGCTGGCGGTCAGTGGGCTGCTGGCGGATCAGGTTGGTGGTCCTCCCGTCAAGCCGTACGACATCAGCCTGTCGTATAAACCGGCCGACCCCGACAAGGGGCAGGGGCTTTACCGCCGCAGTCTCTACACGTTTTGGCAGCGGACAGCGCCGGCGCCGATGATGACGACCTTGAACGCCAGCAAGCGAGACGTTTGTCGTTTGAAGCGTGAGGTCGCGCCGTCTCCGTTGCAGGCTTTGATCATGCTGAATGGGACTCAGTTTGTTGAGGCGTCCCGCGTGATGGCGGAACAATTGTTGACCAAATACGGCGATGATAACTCGGCGATCGTGGACGTTGCTTATCGAAGTCTGACGACGTTTGCTCCCAATGAACAACAAACGGAGATTTTGAATCAGTTGTTCAATGAACAGCTGCAATTGTTCCAATCCAATCCGAAAGAAGCGGAGAAACTGGTTGCGATTGGCGACGCACCTCGGCAGACGGAACTTCCTCTTGATCGACACGCTGCGGCCACCGTTCTGGTCAACTGCATTATGAATCTTGATGATTGCGTAAGAAACCAATGAGCACTCCCTTTCAATTAAATTTACCGCGATGCACCGGGCACGACAGCGCGTTTGGGCTCAGCCGACGCCAGGCGTTAGCCACGTTTGGTCACGGGCTTGGTGCCATGGCGTTGGGAACCATGTTGAATCCCGGTTTGGCGACCGCGACGGATTCATTGCCTTTCGCGCCACATTTTGCGCCAACAGCAAAACGAGTTATCTTTCTGTTTCAATCGGGCGGCCCATCGCAAATCGAGTCGTTTGATTACAAACCGACGTTGAACCAACGTCACGGCGAAGAACTGCCGGATAGCGTTCGTAAAGGTCAGCGTCTGACTGGTATGAGCGGTCACCAGGCCAGCCTGCCGCTGGTCGGATCGCCGTTCAAATTTGCTCAGCACGGCCAATCGGGTGCGTGGGTCAGCGATCAGATGCCTCACACCGCGGAGATCGTGGACGACCTTTGTTTCATCAAAAGCATGTACACCGAGGCGATCAATCATGGTCCGGGGGTCACGTTCATGCAGACCGGGTCGGCCCAGCATGGGAGCGTGGTTGTCGTACGGACTGGGATCGGAAAACAAGGACATTCCCAGCTTCGTGGTACTGGTAACCAACGGGCAGGGCGGCCAACCTCTGGTTTCAAGACTTTGGGGAAGCGGATTCCTGCCCGGCAAATACGACGGCGTGCGACTGCGAAGTGACAAAAATGCCGTTCTTTATTTGCAGAATCCGGAGGGCGTCAATCGCGAAAGTCGCCGGTTGGCGTTGGATCGAATCCAACAGTTGCACGAGCTGAAGCTTGCTCAAACGAGCGACCCGGATCTGGAAACGCGTATCGCCCAATATGAAATGGCGTATCGCATGCAGGCGTCGATTCCCGAAGTCACCAACATCGATGACGAGAGTGAAGCGACGTTGAAGATGTATGGTGACGACGTCAAGACGCCCGGTACTTTTGCAGCGAATTGTTTGAGGGCGAGACGGTTGGCCGAGCGTGGCGTTCGGTTCATCCAACTGTATCATTCGGGATGGGATCACCATGGCGGGTTGCCGGGCGGTTTCAAAAACAAATGCAAACAGACCGATCAAGCCACCGCTGCCTTGATTAAAGATCTGAAGGCTCGCGGAATGCTGGATGACACGCTGGTGATCTGGGGCGGGGAGTTTGGCAGAACAAACTACTGCCAGGGAAAGATGGAAAACGGTAAATTCGGTC
>CAYXWX010000081.1:0-21381 GCA_964468915.1 uncultured Pirellulaceae bacterium | reverse complement strand
CCCGCACCCGCCATTGCTGCTTGTCGAAAGAGTCGAGTGGATTCGATTGCGTTGGGCGACACGCCGATGCCTTGATCGTAGCAACGAGCGACATGAAACGTTCCCAAAACGTCTTTGTTTTGATGAGCCCTGTCATAATACTTGAACGCCAGTTTCGGGTTGGCACGAGTATCCAACAAGCCGTTTTCGAAGATGTCACCAAGCTTGAGGTGTGCCATGGAATCGTTCCCTGACGACGCTTGCCGGTAAAGCTGCAACGCCTCAGCAGGTGATTTTTTCTCCTTGATCAGCCCAAGTCGCACCATAGAAGGTGTGTGTCCACCTGCGATGTTCTTGCTCAACAGCTCAATCGCGGCTTCTTCAGATTTTTCAATCCCTAAACCATCAAGGTAAAGGTTCGCAAGAACATAAGTGGCTCCGATATCATTTTCGGCAGCGTACTTTTTCAAGACAGGAATTGCTTTGGTAAACTTGCCAGCGCGACAATCGGCAATCGCCTCGCGTACAGCGATGATACTGTAGTTCGCAGCCATTTCGCTGGCTTCAGCGTCCCTTGAAAAATCACTAATGACATCGCGAGCATTGATGTTGCCATGGGAAAACACCACAGCAAACATCACGACTACAAACCGCACAATGCTGTTCCTCGTTTTGAACGATGATCGAATCATTTACTTGCCCTGGAATACTTTGACGGGCCCGTTATTCAGAGCGAAAATAATCTCGACTTTTCCGTCACCGTTAAGGTCACCAACGGATGTCGCTGTTACCGCCTCACGCACCGATACACCACTTTCACGAACGGAAACGGGGCTGAATTGCCCCAGACCGTCATTCAATAAAATCTGGCTGACGCCCCCGTCGTATCGCCCGGTCTCCGCTTGAGGACCAAAAAAGTTCTGGCCAAGGACGATGTCCAGATCACCGTCCTTATCGAGGTCGGCCAGCAAACTGGAGCGAGAGGGAGCGATCTGGCAAATTCTCGGGAGCGGCGTGAACGTGAACTTTCCAGTTCCGTTATTGACGAACACACCATGTTCAAACGTGTTCGCTTCGAAACGCGTCGCCGATTTCAATTTATCGTCACCATACACGTCGACCAGAGACGCCATTCCAAATTCATGAAAGGTCTTGAATTTTTCGCGAATGAACGGCATCGCGTTCGAAGAGCAGCTTCTTCCTCGTTCAGGGTAACAAATGTTTCCCTCTTGCTTTCCCTCCACGATATGAGCCTTCCCGCTGCCATCAAAATCACCGTAGAAAACCACCATCGGTTTTTTCAAGCTGGCTTTGTATTTGGTATTCAGGCCAACGTTGGAAGCAAGGATATCCACATCTCCATCGCCATCGATGTCACCACAACTGACGTCCCCCCACCAACCTGTTCGCTGCCCAAGATCACCCGTCTGGTCCGATCGAACCAATCTTCCGTTCTCGTTCAGAAACACGGCAACTGTGTCCCATTCGCGTGAAACGATCAGGTCCTGCCATCCATTTCCGTCAACATCCGCCCACGCAGCCGCAGTAACAAGCCCCAATCGTTCGAGGTCGGCGACGTCAGTCGCAACGGAAAATACGCCATTCTGGTTGAGCCATAGCTCGCTGGCATTTGAAAGAGGATATTCACCGTTGCGGACTCGGGATCCCACAAACATGTCTACATCACCGTCTTGATCAAAATCGCAAACCGCAATCGCACCGGTATTACTCTTTGAATCAGGCACTGTTTCCTCATTCGCGCGAGTGAAATTGCCGGATCCGTCATTGATGAAGACTGCGTTTCGCTGCAACGCGTCACCTTCCTCGAATTCGTAGCTTCCTCGACCAACAACCAGATCCAAATCACCGTCACCATCAATATCTGCAAACTGTGCGGCCGAGTCTTCTGCGGCCGCGTCTTTGGCAAAGACTGACGTGAAGAGTGTTCGAAAATTCCCATTACCATCGCCCATGCGAATCTCGGCGATGCTACCGGCCGATCCTCCGACGAAAACGTCCAGATAAGAATCGCCATTCACGTCTCCCCATGCCATGCAGGGCCCTTCACTGGAAAGTTCGTGCGGCAAAAGTGGTTGAAGCGCGAAGTCGTCAAACTTGTTCTCCTGATGCCACAAATCTTCCAACGCGTATGACTCGGTGAACATGGGAGATGGATCTTCTGGTTTGGCATCGACATTTGTGCCTTTCGATCCAACATCCTGAGTGATTTCGATATGTTGGTTGATTGAGACCTCTTCAATGATCTGTTCATGTCCCCCGGGCCAACGCACGATCGCCGAATCAACTTTCTGAAGGTCGCCCAACCCAAAGTGTAAGATTGGCTGATCGTAAGAGTGATAGCCGACGCCCGGCTGCAACTGCCGAATCCATTTTTGTTTTCCAGCGACCAGCGTTACGGTTGACCCGACGCCGTATCGATTCGCCGTTTTTCCTCTCAATCGAATGGTTACCCACGAGTTCCCCTCACTGGTATTTTCGTAGACGGCAACGTTCTCCTCCAGATTCATGACAGCAAGGTCCAGGTCACCGTCGCCATCGAAATCAGCAGCAGCTGCGCCGTAGCTGGCACCAAGATGATCCAACCCCCATTCCTTGCTGACATCAGTAAACTTCAGGTCACCTTCGTTGCGAAAAGCCAGGTTTTTCTCCTTTCGCATCTCACCGTCTTTAAAAAACTCCCACATGTGTTTCCCGGCGAGCATTTCCTGAGTGATCGTGATATCGGAGTGATTCATTTCACGAGGTACACCGTTGGTCAGAAACACATCCAATCGGCCGTCCGAATCGAAGTCGTTCATTTTCACGGCCCACGTCCAATCAGAGCTGGACAGCCCTGCAAGGTATGCCGCTTCGCGAAACGTTCCGTTTGCTTCGTTCAGGTGCAATGCGTTTCTCATGTATTGAGGCGGATTTGAATGATTGGCGCGTTGCTGTTCCATGCCGCCCATGATTCCCATGGTTACTTTTGATTTGTAATGACTGGTTGCCGCCATATCCGCGACCATCAAGTCAAAATCGCCATCGTTGTCGATGTCACCAAAATTCGAACCCATTGAGAACCACGTTGTGTGAGCCATGGATTCACTGATTCGATTGGAAAACGTTCCGTCCCCATTGTTCACGTAAAACCGATCTTCCGAAATGAAATCATTGCAGACGTACAAATCAGAATCGCCGTCCTGGTCATAATCAAACCAGGTGCAGGACAGACCGTCACCTCGCCCCGCAATTCCCGCGGACTTGGTCACATCGGTAAAACGCACCTGCCCATCCGGGCCAGTTCCATCGTTTCGAAACAGATAGTCACTTCGTCCAACAGGCTCTACTCCCCAGTTGTCGAAATCAACTTTCCAAATGCCGAAGTATCGTTCAAAACCCGGCAGAAGTTTCGGCACACCGGGTCGTTCAAAATCGATCGGCAGCTTGGACAAGGAGCCATCGGGCGATTCGACTCGATTGGTCAGCAGATAAAAATCCAGATCACCATCGTTATCGAAGTCGCAAAAGTTAGCGAAATGAGACGCGTCGGTCACGTTAACTCCGGCAACCGTAGCGCGTTCTTCAAATCGGACGATGCCATCGCTTGAAGTCTGGTTGATAAACAGCTGATTCGGAGATTCGTAGTTGCAAACGAAAATGTCCAAGTCTCCATCGTTGTCGACGTCGGCCAGAGCTACGCCTGACGCCCATCGATCGGCTCCAACAAAGTCTTCACCAACGGCGTCAGTCACATTTTCAAACTGAAATGTTTTGCCGGTCTGCAAGTAGACAGCGTTGGGGCCGGGGCCATTGGCCAAAACGAGATCCGGTCGTCCATCACCGTTGAGGTCTCCTGCAGCCAAACCACTGCAGGTCATGCCTGAGTGATAGAGATACGCATAGGGATGATCCGACAACAATCGGCTGACGAAGTCGATGCCGGTGCGAGAATCTTCCAGGCGAACAAACCGAATTCCTGCCTGGCTGGCCTGGACGCTGTCTGTTCCCTGCCCGCAAACGTGAGTCGTTATTGCTCCAGAGGCGATCATCAGAGTGACCAGGACTCCTGCTTGCAGCTGAAACGTTAATCCCTGTTGGGCAAACATCCGAAACATCTTCATTTTTGTGATGAATTGATTGAAGAAGAAAATACTGTGTACCTTGGCCATAATATCACGTCGGTCCTTGCTCGGCGGCTGGTCGCTTCGGGATCAATGAGGAAAAGCGTCTACCAACGAAATCAGGCCGGAAATTCCGGCCTGACTCCACAATTATCAATGTCTTAACAACAGTTTCTAGCCGCGTCTTCGGCGACCAAGAAAGCCAAAGGAAGCCAGTCCAAAAAACGCCAAAGATGAAGGCTCGGGAATCGCTGCGACCAAAACGTTAACGACGACGTCGCTCCCGCTACCGCCGGTGTAGCTGATCGTTCCTGTCTTACCACCGCCAATGGAAACATTAGCACCTTCAGCCAAGCCAGAAAATGTCCCGGAAACTGCGTTCGCGTTTTCAATCAGGGTGATTTCAAGTGGTGATCCCGACGGACCAAAGGAGCTGAATTGTGAGTCAGCGGTAAGGTCCAACAACAGGTTGGTCAAACCGGGACCGAATTCTGTGTTGTCGGCAGACACGATTGGAGTCACTCCGCCCGCGTCTGCAATCCAACTGATCGTACCGGATGACGCCCCCGTCAAGCCGAGCCGGAGATCTGAACCCGAGATCGACGCCGCCGAACCAGTGATGTTCAAATCTCCTGTGCCGTCAAGAACCAAGCCACCTTCGTTGATACCTCCAACAAGAATCGCGCCAGTTGCGGCAGTCGACTGCGATACCGCTGCTGATCCAGATACGTTAAGTGTTCCGGCACCTTCCTGGCCAATTGCGAAGTTTCCATCGTTAGCTGAGACTGAGCCACCCGAAATATCGTAAGTGGCAGTTCCGCCTGCACCGAAGTTAGCGAGTGCAATCCAATTGTTGGAAGTTACAGTTCCTCCAGTTTGATCCACGGTGGCTGTTGAGCCAGTGCCCCCACCCGAATTGATGTTGCCGGCAGTAAGACTTGCATTGTCGGAGACTGTGATCGCTCCCGTACTGCCAGCCCCTTCAGCAGCCAACCTGATACTACCTACGTTTACCGACGCGCTGTCCGCAAGATTCAGGGCTCCAGTGCCACCGCGGAATCCTACGAACGTATCTGCAAACCCACTAGCGGCCGCTGAGCCACTCAGGTTATACGTTCCATCGTTCGCCCCGCCACCACCATTTCCACCAATCTTCGCCCAACCACCTCCGGTCAGACTTCCAGCCGAATGATTCAACACACCAGTTCCCGATGTTCGATCTCCGACCACATCTAATTCGTTGATACCCTGACTGGAGCCTAGAGTGACCGTGGAAGCGTTAACGTTTGCGTCCCCCGACGGAAGCACATCTCCATCCCAGTTGAGGGCGTCTTCCCAGGATGTTCCATCACCTCCGCCGTCAAATGTTTGTGCGACCGAAAAGACAGGTAGCAAAAGCAGACCTATTATGGCTGCGAGGTTAGCGAGTTGTTTATTCATTGGACTTTCACAATCAAATCAGGGTCAGAGAATCATGTATTTTTTTGATAGCAACATTCAGTGAAACCAAGCTTAAATCGACAAAGCATCAAGCGAATTCCCCGCAGCTCCGAAAGCTTGAGGAACCCACGATCCACCAGCTCGATGAAATCTTCAGGTAATTTTTCTTCTCAGAGTCGACGATCCAAGTGCAAGTAACGCCAGAAGACTCAGACCACCCGGTTCCGGGACTGCCGATGCAGCCGGAGCAGCACTGCCGGCGTTCGAGCTTCCAAGATTCCCAACAAGTGGGAAAGCGTCGCCCAGCACATTGACTGCTCCATCAGCGTTCAGGTCACCATCAGCCCAACCAGCGCCGCTGGCGGTTCCGAGGCTTCCCACGAGCGTGAATGCATCTCCAAGAACATTCACCGTACCGTCCAGATTGACGTCTCCAACGAACGTTCCAGTCTCGCCATTCGACGTTTGGACGTAATTCTCAATGTGGAATTGATGGTCAGCAAGAGTCACATTGCCATCTCCATCGAAGTCAAGCTGAGCGAGAGCTCCAGTGGCTGGTTGACCAATGTTCCCCGAGTAGAAATCAATATCGTCAGCATCCACGTCGCCATCGTTGTCGAAGTCGCCGGTCAAGCCACCGCCCATCCCGGCGGTCACAACGACGTCGAACCCATCAAGGCCGCCCACATAACTGATCGTCCCACTGTTTCCGCCACCAAGATCGACGGTTGCTCCTTCGGCAAGCCCAGAGAAGGTTCCCAAAACTGCCGCGCTATTATCGATGAGCAGATACTCAGTTCCGCTAACCGAGGAATTTGCATCCGCAGTCAAATCGAGTGAGAGAGTCGATGTACCCGGGCCAAATTCAGCGTTGTCAGCCGACACGATTGAAGTGATACCCCCGGAGTCTGCGACCCAACTCAGAGTACCTGCTGAAGTCGCAGTTGCGGCAACTTCAAAATCTGCAGCGGAGATAGACGCTGAAGAACCAGAAATGCTCAGCGTTCCCGTGCCGTCCTGAACAAATCCATTATCGTTGACTCCGCCAATAACAAACTTGTTGATCGTCTCAGTCGCCTGCGATACCACAGCGGTTCCGGAGACATTGAGTGCTCCTGTGCCTTCCTGGCCAACTGCAAAGTTGCCGTTGTTAGCTGCGACTGACCCCGCCGAAATATCGTACGTGGCATTTCCGCCTGTACCAAAATTTGCAATCGCCACCCACGTGTTGGACGTCACATTTCCGCCGGTCTGGCTCACCGTGGCGGTTGACGTGTCGCCACCCATGTTGAAGTTGTCCGTGTTAAGGCTTGCATTGTCAGCGACTGTCAACGACCCAGTACTTCCTGCCTGTTCAGCAGCAAGCCTGAAATTGCTGCTCAGGTTCACCGATGCATTGTCCGAAAGATTCAACGCTCCTGTGCCACCACGAAACCCGACGAACATATCGGAATACCCGCCGACTGATGCTGATCCGCTGAGGTTGTAAGTTCCATCGGTCGCGCCACCGCCTCCGCCGTCTGGTCCACCACCAATTTTTGCCCAACCACCACCGGTTAACGTTCCGGCAGAGTGATTCAGTGTCGCGGTCCCAGGGTTCTGGTCACCAACCAGATCAAGTTCACCGATCGTCTGGTCGGTCACAAGATTGACATCAAAACCACCACCAATGTTGGCATTCACGCTGGCCGGAAGTCCTGCGTCCCAGTTGGCCGCGTCATTCCACGTTGCTCCGTCGCCTCCCCCGGTGAAGGTGGATTGACCGGCAACATAATCGGCCGCAGCGAACATGAAAGCGACACCAAGCAAAGGGACTAGTTGCTTTTTCATAACGTTTTCTCTGGAGAGGGAGGCTTATGCGAAACTTTCGCGGAATGTAAACACAATCACCGATCTGGTGACACCGGTTTCATGATAACGCACGACGAAGCCGGTTTACAAGCTGTTTTCCAAATAATCAAAGAAAAAGCGTCATTAAAAGGCCGGAACAGGATCATGAATGACGTTAAGTGTGTTCTCACTGAATGCTATGAGACATGAATTGTGCGGAATTCGAAATCGAGACGAACTCTGAACCTATCCCAATAGAACTGAGCGTAAGAATGCCGTTCAAGCCTGATCATCTGGGTCGACCATTGGCCCCGAACGAAAACCAATTGAATGCTCGACGCTGGAAGCTCGTTTTACGGCTGATGAACCGAGACGTTCGTGTATTGAATCCAACGTCTGGTCGAGTTGCTGGTTGCGTTGCTTTTCGTCAGCATCGAACAGGCTCTGCTGAACTTTTCCCGGTCGAGATAAGTCGCTGACCCCCATCCCAAGCAAACGCACGGCCTGAGTGGACTCCGCCAGAACCCGATCCAACATAGGAGCAACCTCACGCCAGAGCGTTTCGTTGGCGGATTCGGGACGCTTCATCGTTCGCGACCGGCTGATCGTGTGAAAGTTGTCAAATCGAAGCTTCAGCTTCACGGTACGACCGGCAATCTCATGCCGACGCAGCCGACGTCCGACCTGATCGGTCAACTCACGCAACCACGCTCGCAAGGCATCCGGGTCAGAGATGTCGTGATGAAACGTTGACTCGTGCGAGATCGACTTCGCAAATCGATCCGGAACAACTGGTCGCGTATCCAAACCACGAGCCAGTCTCCAGAAATGGTCCCCGTTGGCTCCGAACGCGCGGTCAAGTTCCGGTTTGGGCAGGTTTCGAAGCTGGCCGACGGTTTGAATTCCAAATGAACGGAGCCTTGATTCGGTTTTCGGCCCGACGCCCCAGACTCGGGCGACGGCCAGCGGTTCCAGAAATCGTTCCACCCCGTCCGCGGGCACGACAGTCAAACCATCCGGCTTATCCAGATCGCTTGCGACCTTGGCGAGGAACTTATTCGGAGCCACTCCGGCAGAGCAGGGCAGGTTCAATTCATCACGAATGGCTTGCTTGATCGACTTGGCAATCGAAACAGCATCACCAAACAATCGCTCACTGCCAGACACGTCCAGGAAAGCTTCATCAAGCGACAACGGCTCAACGAGTGATGTGAACCGGTGGAATATCTCGCGAATCTTTTTTGACTCAGCTGCATAATGAGCCATCCGTGGCTTCAGAAAAACGCCATTCGGACACCGTCGAACCGCCTGTTGGGCTGGCATCGCACTGTGAACACCGAACTTTCTCGCTTCATAGCTGGCGGCACATACGACGCCACGTCCGGATGAACTGCCGCCAACGATCACGGGCAGACCTGTCAAATCCGGGTTATCGCGAATTTCAACCGACGCGTAAAACGCATCCATGTCGATATGCAGAATCACTGCGGTTTGCGTTAAGCTTTAAACAGATCGAATATTTTGAATGCCAAGATCAGAGCACCAAAGCTCGGCTGTCTGATCGAGACTAAAAAACAAGGGTTTTCACCGGCAGTAGTGAAAACCCTTTGTCTGCAGATAGAAGTGCGGCTGAGAGGATTTGAACCTCCACGACCAGTAATAGGTCACTAGATCCTTAGTCTAGCGCGTCTGCCAATTCCGCCACAACCGCGTGCTGTGAGGCAATTAGTCTACGGAGCCAACCGGCAATCGGTCAATATGTTGGCACGATGGTGTGAGGTAGATGAAACAATCTCACTGAATCTCAAGTGCAAAGACCCAAAAAAACGCCTGGGCTCGCCCCAAAGCTTGTCTCGCCACACCGGAATCACAGGATCGCAACTGGAAATCTTTTTACTGACGCATCGCATGATGGCCTCGCCCTGCGACAGCAGGTTAATTCCGGACCTGACCGGTGTTCGTGGCGTCGGTGAACGAAACCAGCTTGTTTAACTCAGACACAAATTGGTCGCAGTGTCCTCGATGGGCCGTTGGCTTTTTTGCCGGCCACGCATCGCTCATGTCAACAATCTTGAGCACTCCAGCAGTTGGGCGATGGCTGCCGTTTTCTGCTCGCTTTCGAAAGCTGGCCGAGGATTCCTCAAAACCAATCAACCAACCGGTGGCCGCTGCAAATGCCTCTACCACGCTGGCAGGAATCGGCAATTCGACCGAGGGGACGGCAGCTGCCGACGACGACTTCGGCGGGGCAAACAGCCCTAACACCGGTTCGGTGGATCGAATAGCAGGAGTGGATTCGACGGATTCCTGACTCACTACCGGATTCGGGTACGAAGATTCAAGCATCGGATTGGCTCAGATGAATGTGGTTGAAAGACGACTGGCAAGTCCGGAGCGACTTGGGAAACCCTGCGTTTTCAGATGAAAAATGGGTCATCCGAACCGTGGCGAATTCAATCTACGGGCTGAACGTAAAAAAAGCGTGGTTTTCAGTGTTAAAATGGATCAATTGTGGGGTCTGATTGGATTTTGAGAAAACTCATCCCGACTCCGCCAGCCAGATGACGATGTTCGCTCGGTCCGTAAATCGCGGCCAAATCCCAGGGCTCGATATCTGACGGGTTCGGATGAGCGATTTCGTTGAAAAACCAAGGGAATTGGGCTCAGTTGACCCTTGTGAGGGACCGACGATGTCGTTAAACTCTGCGATTCTGTTTTGAGGAAATTGGGACGGAACCGTTGGGATTTGTCTCGAAGAATCGGTTCCCTGGCTGTGGCTGAATCTGCCGCAGCTTGGCAAACCGTTGACCTTGTGAAGCTCTGTTTGGTCGACTGAGCGTTTCTCAGACTCCGCGACCGAGACGAACCTGGACTGCTGACCTCATACCACGTTAAATTGTTTGCCTTTGCAGGCTTGGAGAGAACTGTGCCCGGCACAAAATCATACAACCCACAGACTGATACCGAACTCGGCGAAAAGAGCTGGTACCTCGTTGATGGAACCGATCAAATTGTTGGTCGCATCGCTTCTGACATCGCGACCGTGCTGATGGGCAAACATCGTCCAAACTATAGCCCGAACATGGATACGGGCGATTTTGTCATTGTGACCAACTGCGACAAGGTGAAGTTCACCGGTAATAAGTGGGATCAGAAAACGTACCGTTGGTACACGGGTTACACCGGCCAACGCAGCGAAACAGCATCCGATCGAATTCAGCGTCGGCCCGAAAAGGTGATGCACGACGCGGTTCGCAGAATGCTTCCCAAGAACAAGATTGGACGACAGATGTTGTCCAAGCTGAAGCTTTACGCGGGCGACGAGCATCCACATCAGGCACAGGAACCGCAACCGTTCACTTTCCATCGCTCGAACAAAGTGACCGCGAAGTCTTGATCGCGCATCGGCGATTGAAACTTAGTCGATTGAAGATAACTCATTTCACTGAATCTTAAAACTTTCTGATTTCATGGCAAAAGTAGATCAAAAAACAGGCGAAGCACTCGGCACCGGACGTCGTAAATCATCCGTCGCTCGCGTTCGCGTTAAATCGGGCTCTGGAACGATCGTGATCAATGGCAAACCATTGGATAACTTCTTTCCTGTGTTGAAAGACCAGCGTCAGATCACCGACACGTTAGCAGCTACCGGCACCAGCAGCGGGGTTGATGTTCGCATCACCGTCACTGGGGGTGGAACGACCGGACAAGCGGGTGCGTGCCGTATGGGAATCGCTCGAGCTTTGGTTAACTTCGACACCGAGCATTTTAATGCTCTTCGCGATGGCGGGTTTCTGACCCGTGACTCACGCATGAAAGAGCGTAAGAAGCCTGGCCTGCACGGTGCTCGTCGAGGAACTCAGTTCTCAAAGCGTTAATCGCTCAAGACAATCCAATTATCACAAGCGTCCTGTTCGTTTACAGGACGCTTTTTTTGTTTCCTGCTCCACACAGATATTGGGTGCAACGTCAGGGATGAACAAAGTTTTGTGTCCTGGCCAACAAACCATACCTGCGCGGTGCAATGGCCTGATAAACTGACGACATTGGTATGATATCGGCGCGTTAGCTGAACCAACCTATCTGTCCCAAGGAATCGAATCACCATGACCTCTCTCAAAATCACAGCGGTTTTACTGACAACGATCATCTCGATTTGCTCCAACGCGTCGGCTCAGATCACCAACGCAGTTCGACACGTGCAAATCCGAACGATTGACTTTACCAACCAGACGGTTGAAATACACAATTTTGGAACGACCGATCAACCGCTCGATGGTTGGCGATTCTGCACGCACGATGAATCAGTTGAACGACGCTACAGCTCCACCGGCGGATTCAATAATTTCGTTCTTGCAGCAGGCGAATCGATGTTCTTGATGTACAACAACGACGCATCAGCCGCAAACGAATTCAACATTTCGTCACTCGGAAACTTCGCGACACCATTAGATACCGATGGCGCATACGCGATCCAATTCTATTTTCAGACATCGTTTGGAGTCGGTGCCAACATTGCGGATTTCCTGCAGTTCAGCGAGGGTGGTGTGGATAACAGCAGAGCGGACGCGCGGAGCAGCATCGCGGAGGGAATCGTCTGGTCTGACCAGAACGCGTGGGTATCGGTCAGCGATTCCACGGCCACGATCTCGTTAAACGCCGGCGCCGAAACAAGCGAAGTTAACAGCCCCGGCGACTACACGGTCACGAATGCGTTGACGGGTGATTTTGACGGTGACGGAGCCGTTGACGTTGACGATATCGATGCGTTCCGTGGAAATATTGATTCGGCTGCAACGGGAGATCTGGCTGAACTGGATCTGGATGAAGATGGAGTCGTGACGCTGGAGGATCACGCCATCCTTGTGACTCAGCTCGTTCAAACCTCAAACGCCCTTACGGGAACCTCGCTTGGAGATGCCAACCTTGATGGCGTCACCAACGTGCTGGGCGATGCCTTCACATTGGTTGGCAATTTGGGAACGACAAGCGGTGCTTCGTGGGCAGACGGCGATCTCAACGCGGATGGCGTGGTCAACGTTCTGGGTGATGCGTTTATCTTGGTTGGAAATCTTGGAGCCAGTGGCAGAGAATAACCTTCCACAAGAAAGGCAATTGTCTACTTGATTGCCAGCATGTTTTTGCCATCGCGAGATTCGTTCACGCTACCGATCACGGTGGCGTCGACGAACCCGGATTCTCGCAGAAATTTCAAAACGGATTCCAGATTGGAATCGCCAACCCCCATCAGCAAGCCGCCGCAGGTCTGCGGGTCAAACAACGCGGCATGCCGGTGAGATCCCACATCGTCAACCTGCAACTCCACCTTACTGGCGACAACACGATTGTCCGGAGTCAGCGTGCTTTCGATGCCTTGATCAATCAACTGCTGGCAACCGTTCAGCAACGGAATATCACTCATGTGAATCTGCGCTGACAGGTTGCTGCTGTCGAGCATCTCGGCCAGATGGCCAGCCAGCCCGAATCCGGTTACATCAGTGATACCTGAAACCAGCCCCTCGGTGATCAATCGCAATGCAATTTGATTGCTTTTCAACATCGATTCGACCAACGGAACGTAACACGGCCCCGGCAGTTGGCACTGCATCAAAGCCGCCAGAGCGACACCCGTGCCCAACGCTTTGGACAGAACCAGATTGTCTCCCGGCTTGAGCATTCCCTTGGTCATCGGGTCGGTCAACTGTCTTCCAAGAACGGTGAAACCTGCCAACAACCGAGGCCCTTCGATCGAATGCCCGCCGACAATCGTCGCATCCATCTTGCGAAGTTCCTCAACACTCCCAGCCATCAACTCACGCATCACTTCTTTCTGACCGCGCGGATGTCCCAACGGCAATTGCACCATGGCGAGGGCTCCCGTTGGCTGAGCCCCCATCACGAAACAATCGCTGGCTGAATTCAGCAGAGCGATACGACCGGTCAGGTAGGGATCATCCAATGGACTGGCAAAGAAATCAGTCGTCACGGTGACTCGATTGTCGTGAGTGTTCATCACCGCCGCGTCGTCCGGGTTCTTCAAACCGATCTGCACGTCGGGGTGATCAGGAACTTCAAGATCAGCCAGTACGTCGCCAAGCAACTCGCTGCCGATTTTGCCTCCACAGCCAAGGCACCGCATCGCGTGTTCGTCATCGGTTCCGGCAGACACTGGCTCCATCGGCATTGGTTCGTAGTTCTGATACATCGCCATAAAGCGCCGATCGATTCGGTCCTTCAATCGCCATGCCCAGCCAGCATAACGACTGATCGATCCATATTCCGCGATCGACTTGCCGTCAGCTGTATTGATCAGTTTCAAGAAACGTTTTTGTGGAACGTAGTCGACCAGTCGCCGTCGCCAGATCGATCGCCGAATGTTATCCCACAGAACCGGCCCCTGACGAACCGCGAATACGCCAGCCTTCAAGGTTGGATCAGCCTGTATCGTACCGCTGTCACCCACCGCGAAAATTTGATCATGATTCACGACCTGCAGTGTTTTTCGCGTTGCAAGAAAACCTCGATCGTCTTTCGGCAAATCAAACTTCTGCAGCAAATCAGGAGCCGCCGCGCTGGTCGCCCAGATAACGATATCAGCATTCAAGTGTTCCCCATTGGTCAACTCGATCGAATCCCCCTTCAGTGCTTTCACTCTTTGGCCCGAGTGCGATTGAATGCCGCGATCGTTCAGGTGTTGTTCGACCGTTCGTTGAGTCGCATCGGACAACCCTGATCCAACGCGGTCAGATCCTGTCACCAGAGAAAGCTCAACGGGCGGTTCAGCCTTGTCCGACAACAATCTCGCTTGTAGACAGAACGCGATCTCAAGGCTGCCGATGCCTCCCCCGACGATCGCAATTTTGACAGGCCGATTGGGATTCGAGTGCCGCACAGCATCAATTTTCTTTTGCAGCCTCGGTAGAAATGTTTGCATCGGCTTCACAGCTACCAGTGCAGCATCATTGGCGACCTCAACTCCTGAAAAGGTTGGTCGCGAACCGATTCCGATCGACAGCAGCCCATACGCCAATGGCGGACGATCGCGAAACTCGAGTCGTTTCCTTTCAAGGTCCAGCCCAGTCACTTCGCCAACGACCAGGCGAGCTCCTGCAGACTGACAAAATCGAACCAGGTCGATTTCCATCGCGGATACCGGATACTGCCCGGCCAGAACTCCGGGTAACATACCCGAGTAAGTCGCCGACGGAAAATTGGAAACGCAAATCAGTTGCGAATCGGCCAATGGCTGCATTTTCCACATCCGCAGAACGTGAGCGTTTGTGTGACCGACGCCCAGTAAGACGATGTTATTCCGACCGAGTTTTTTCTGCATGGGTTAGCGGATCAGGGAACAGTTTTCGAATCAGAGTCGACGATGGACACCAGCCGAAAGACCAGATGAACTCACGCCATTTCACGAATCATTTGCAATACATGAGATTCCAGATTAACTCAGACGCCAGTGACTCGACAGGTGGCCAGCCGCCGCAGAATACGAGACACCGTTTTTTTTCTCTGCGGGGTCAACTCACTTCCAAGGCATGGACGGCTATCGAAACCATCCTGATCTTGTTTGTTTTTTGCGCTGTGGCTGGACAGATGCCACCCGATGTCAACGAATCCCATTACCTGACCAAGGCGAAACACTTCTGGAATCCCAAGTGGTGTCCTGACGATCTGTTCCTGTCATCGTCATTTTCTCATTGGCTGTTCTACGTCGCGTTTGGCTGGCTATCAAAATTTCTGTCGCTTTCCGCCTTCGCATGGATGGGACGAGTTCTGACTTGGGCCGCGTTGGCGTTTGCATGGCAGCGGATGAGCCAGTCAGTCATCCAACTTCGTTTGTTTTCCGTTCTGTCAGCCGCATTTTTTTTGTTGCTGAACGAACGTTTTCATTTGGCGGGCGAGTGGGTTGTTGGTGGTTTTGAGGCCAAGGGCTTCGCCTATGCATTCGTCATGCTTGGTCTCGCAAAATTGAGCGAACGAAAGTGGCACCACGCGTGGCCTCTTCTGGGTGTCGCGTCCTTGTTTCATGTGCTGGTCGGAGGCTGGGCTTTATTGGCAGCGGGAATTTCGTTTGTCTGCTGCACAAAGGCAAACAAGGTTCAAAAAGCGTGGTTCATTCCAATCTGGCAACACGTTCGTGAGCAATGGCTACCGATCGTAGTCACCATCGGGATGATATTTGCAGCAGCGCTGCCACCGTTGCTGGCGGATTCCAGTGCCCGATCTGAGGATGTCTCGTTGGCTCATTCCACTTACGTGAATTTTCGAATTTCGCATCACCTGACTTTCTCGGCGTTCGCAGCCAATCGGGTCGCACGGTTTTCGCTGTTAGTCGTGTTTGGAATCTGGCTGCACGTGTGGGTCAAACAAGACTCAAAAAGCCTGAGTCGTCGCTTGCAGCCGTTAGTCTGGTTTGCAACAGGCACACTGATTATTTCTTATTGCGGATTGATGCTGAGTGGATTTGCAGAACAAAACGATCGAGCATCGCTGTGGGCTGCCGGGCTGCTTCGTTTTTACTGGTTTCGGATTGCTGACTTCGGTGTTCCCGCCGTGCTTTCACTGGCTTGCTGTCTGGTATTGGGCAAATGGATGACGTTTGGCCCAACGAAATTCCATCGAATGATGCCGTTCGTCTTTGCCGCGACCGTAACTGCCGCAACCGTTTTGATGATCTCTGAAAACTACTCGGACCCACGCCCCGTTGCCGATCAATCACTACCAACCTATGAAGATTCACCCGAACGGACGGTCGCAACATGGCGGAACTGGAAAAAAGTCTGTGACTGGATTCGAATCAACACCGCCGAAGACGCGATATTTTTCACTCCCGCCGAACAGCAGACATTCAAGTGGTACGCTCACCGGACCGAGGTCGTCGCATGGAAGGATGTTCCTCAGAACGCTGCCAGCATTATCCAATGGCGAGAACGAATCGCGACGCTGTACGATCCGCAGCAACGGTTCGCCAACGGTTTGTTGCAATACACCGACGAGCAGTTGCTGCAACTGGCCAAAACATATGGAGCTACTCATTTGCTGATTCCACAACATCAAGTTGATCTGACCCCGGGTGGAACCGAACTCAAGCAGATCTATCCGATTGATCCGAAGGAAAAGGCGACGTACGCGGTATTCGAGTTGCGAAACTGAATCCATCCTCAGGCATTCACAAATCAACGTTCATCGATCGCTTTCAGCGTTGATTCTGAACGGTTCAATCTCCAGATTCCCGCCAATCCGCTGCCGATCAGGCAATGAAAGAATGCGGAAATTGCTGCCGGCACAGGAGCCAACGGATCACTGAGCGCGGTCGCCAGTTCTGCCCCAAGCCCTGAGTTTTGCATTCCCACTTCGATGCTGACGGTACGCCGATAGTCCTCACCAAAGCCACCAAGGAATGCAAACGCGTAACCCATCGCGAATCCGGAAACATGCAAGGCAAGGATGGCTCCGAGCAGCGGAAAACCCGCGTCGATAATTTTGGTCTTCTTTAGCGCAATGATACAACCCACAATCAGCACGATGACCACAACGGAAACCAGTGGCGAGAATTGAGAAATTGGCTGAACCCAGCGACTCGCGAATTGATTCAACAATAGCCCGGCAACCACCGGCAAGAGCACCACGGTCAAGGTTTTGAATAACAACTGAACGACATCAACCTGGACAAACTCGCCCGCCAGCCAACCAGTCAGCACGGGCGTCAGCGCCACAGCCATGAGCGTGGAACACATCGTCATCAGTACGCTCAGAGCAACATTCGCCCGAGAAAGATAAGCAATGACATTGCTGGCGGTTCCGCCGGGGCAGCAACTGACCAACACCAGACCGGCGGACAAACCCGGGGACAATCCGGCCACTTTGGCGATCAGAAACCCGATCGATGGCATGATCAGGAACTGCGCAACAACTCCGATGCCGATCGCCTTGGGCTGCCTTACGACGGCTCGGAAATCATCAAACGAGAGGGTCAGCCCCATCCCCAGCATGATCACGCCCAGCCCCGGGCTGATGTAGGAAGCAAACCACTCAAAGTGCCCGGGAATCACCCAGGCCCACGCGACTCCCAGCATCGTCCACAGCCAGAACAGGTTGGTGGCTTTTGCGATCATGGACGAGAAACGAAGTTCGAAATCGAGGCAGGCTAGGGTTCTCGGATGCTGGAGTCGAGATAGCGAATCAAAGGATACACAAAATACTGGATCACGCGACGGCGACCGACCTTGATTTCCGCCGTCGCCGCCATGCCGGGCATCAAACGAAAGTTATCGGGCGTCTGGTCGAGTTGGATCGGTTCAAGCAAACGTACTCGCGCCTTGTACGTTGTTTCACCTGTCGAGATGGCGTTTCCACCGGGTCCAGCAGCCTGTTTCTCAAACGATCCTTCGCTGATCGTACGGACAACTCCATCAAGCGTTCCGTGTTTCTGATAAGGAAATGAAGCAAGCTTGATGCGAACTTCGCTTCCGCTAGGCAGCTTCTGGTCCGCAGCTGGAATCGACGCAACCGACTGCACTTTGGCAATATCCTTACCGGCCACTTCCACTTCCAACTCCATCGGCACATCGATCGGTACCAGTTTGAACAACGGTTCTCCTGGCCGCAGCACCGACCCCACCGAACGATCCGCAACCTCAAACACGACGAAGTCCTTGTATTCAAGATTTTCGGGTACGGTCAGTTGCACCAGTTCCCGAGCTCGATTCGCTTTGTTCAATTCCTGCTCAGTTGTGGTCAACTCGTCCGTTGCCGCCACCAGCTCCGATGCCGTTTTCGCTCGCCAACTTGCATTGTATGCTTCCCGCCGCGTTGACAGCGATTCCAGCTCTCTGACCAATTCAAGCTTGCGACTTTTATTGGACACAACCTTCATTTTCGCGTCACCGGTCTGCAAACGACGGCTCAAAACATCCGAGTCAGATTTGCTGCCGCGTGCAGCCAGAGCCTTGATCTTTGCTTCGTACGCCCGGTAGTCGCTGTAATTTTTGATCGACTGCTCGATTTCACGCTCGTTGTTTTCCTGTTGAACGATCAACTTGTTTCGTTCTGCATCGAATTCCTGCTGCTTCGCGAGGTATTCGTTCTTTCGCTCCAAAAATACCTGCTTCTGCAGTAGCCAATCCGGATCGTCGCGATGATCGGCGATGTCGAATTCGCCGCTGGCACGTTCGGCTTTTAAACGAGCGACGCGAGCAGAGAGTGAAGTGTTTTTGGCTTCCAGTTGTTTGACATCGGCTTCGGAAAACGTCGGGTCCAACGTCGCCAGCACGTCACCCGCTTTGACTCGATCGCCAAAGTTGACCAGCATTTCTCGAATGGGAGCGGTGGACGCAGTCTGAATGATCACGGGAGACTCGGTGGTGATCAATTTTCCGGGAGCGATCACGACCTGGTCAACCTGAGCCCAACACGCCCACGCGACTGCCGACGAAATCAATGCGACCACGGTGTACAACGTCCAACGAGCGCCTCCGGGAACAGATCGCCGCTCAATTTCCACCGCATCAGGCTGAAATTCATCTAGCAAGCGATCATGGTTCGAACGTTGACGCTGAGCCTCAAGCCGAGCTTCGCGGCGCTTCTGCTGACGTTTCTGCTGGACGTCTTCCTTGGTCTGAGTGGCCATTTTCGATTACCCTCTTCCCATCTGCTGGTACCAGAGATCTTGATAAACCTTGCAGGAGTCGAGCAACTGCCGATGCGTCCCAACGGCGTCGACTTTCCCTTGCTCCAACACAACAATCTGATCGCAACTGGTCAAAGTCGAAAGTCGATGCGAAACGATCACCACCGTTCGGCCTTTGGAAATCACATTCAGGTTCTTCTGGATGATCGCTTCACTTTCCGGATCGAGAGCGCTGGTGGCTTCGTCGAAAATCAGAATACGAGGGTCTTTCAACAACGCCCGTGCGATCGCGAGACGTTGCTTCTGACCACCCGAAAGATTGGATGCATTCTCTTCCAACATTGTGTCGTAAGACTGCGGCATGCGTTCGATAAACTCGGAAGCTCCCGCCATCCGAGCGACGTAGACAACTTCCTGGAAGCTGCAATTCGGCTTCACCATGGCAATGTTTTCGCGAACGGTTCCTCTGAACAGAAAATTATCTTGCAGCACGACACCAATGTTTTGTCGAACGTGAGCAATGTCCAGCTCTCGCAAATCCAGTTTATCCAGACGGATCAGCCCCGATTGAGGTTGGTGCATTCCCTGCATCATCCGAGTGAGCGTCGTTTTTCCGCTGCCACTGCGGCCCACAATCCCCACGACCGTACCGGCTTCAATCTCAAAGCTGACGCCGTCGAGTGCGGGTGGACTTGTGGGAGCGTAACGGAAGCCGACGTTCTCGAATTCAAGATGGCCGTCAATGATGGGCCGCAAGCCTCGACCAATTCCGGCCTCGACTTCATGGTTCATCACCGTGCCCAGCATCCGCACGGACAGGGCACATTGCTGATACGAGTGCACGAGCCCCACCAATGCAACCAGCGGTCCGGTGACTCGCCCGGAAATCATCTGAAACGCGATCAATTCACCCACCGACATGTCTTTGCCGAAAACCAGAGAGGCTCCGTACCAGATCACGACAACCGTAAGCAATTTTTCAAGCAGTTTTGAAATCGTGGTGGCTGCAATCGAGATCTTGCCGACTCGAAACTGCATGGCAACCGCCTGAGCAGCACTCTGATCCCAGTTGCGTCGTTGTACGGGCTCCATACTGAGCGCTTTGACGGTTTGAATGCCGTGAATGGTCTCGACAAGCATCGCCTGCCGTTCGCCCTCGGCTTCATACAATGCTTCAAGTCGTTTTCGATAGGGCCCCAACAACACGCCGATGTTCAAAGCGAGCAATCCGGCAAACACCAACACGATGATGGTGAGCGGAACGCTGTAGAATAAAAGAAACGGCAGGAAGATCACCAATGCTGTGGCATCCAGCATGGTTAGAAACAAACTGCCCGTCAGGAACTCACGAATCTGATTCGTTTGCTGCATGTGTTTGGTCAACACACCTGCCGAAATCTGATCGAAGAAGGGCATCGGCAATTTCAACATGTGACCGAAGGTCCGCGTGGCCACTCGGATGTCGATCTTGCTGGTAGCGTGCAACAACAGGAAACTTCGCAGATATCCCAGAGCCGCATCGAACATCAGAGCGATGCAGATACCAACAGTTAATACGTGCAACGTGGCGATCGCATAGTTGGTCAACACTTTGTCGATCACGATCTGAAAAAACAAAGGCACAACCAGTGCGATCAGATGAATGAACAAGGCGGCAACGGCAACGTCCATGAACGCCGTCCGCTGACGGAACACCTCAGGCAGGAACCATGTCAGACTGAATGGCTGCTTGCTATCCAGAAGTCCAAACGTTCGCTTGGCGAGAATCACTTCGCCTTTCCATGACTTTTCGAATTTCGCCCGATCGACGTAAACAAAGCCCTGCTGGTCCGCCAGAGGATCAAAGATCGCGAGCTGCTCGATCGGTTTGCCGTCGTCACCTTCAGCTTTTCTCATGCCGACGGCGATGCAGTAATTCCCGTTTTGCAGCCGAACCATCACAGGAAACGCCTGATCGAGTTTCGTCAGCTGCTGCCAAGTCATACGAGCATGCCGAGCCTTTAAGCCGACGTCTCTGGCCATTCGCAGCACGCGACGCAAGTCGGGAGCACGATCTTCCAGGGAGTAATCGTGGATCAGACGATCGGCACTGACATCCAGTTCATGATGTCGAGCGATTAACGCAAGACATTTGGCTGCGGTATGTGGCTCACCAATGGAGGAAGATGCATTTTGCTTTTCAGATGATTCAGACTTACTGGATTTGCCCTCGAGTCGGGACGCAGCCGGATTCTTGTCTTGATCGGGGCGTGGACCGGTGGCTCCCGCAGAAGCTTGAGCAGGTGGCAGATTGCCGGAAGCATCAGATTTTTCGTTGGCCGCCATCGGTACAGATAACCGTCAGGAACATGGAGTCGTCCCGAGATTGTAGGCCAT
>CAYXWX010000080.1:0-21425 GCA_964468915.1 uncultured Pirellulaceae bacterium | reverse complement strand
CACTTGCTGTGCGCGGGTCTCATGACCCCGCACAAACCAGTCTGTCGTTCTGGACGGCAACAAATCCGAGGCCGAAGTTCCGGCAGGGCAAGGGTTGGCGTGTTGCGGCCTATATCCCAGATGAAACAGCCAGGCTAAGCAGCTTGAGTTCTAGTCAGTACTTTCCCGACGACGTTGACGTCCATCTGAGGGAATGGGATCGAGATACCCGCCGCATCTAGTGATTCCTTGGCTGCTGCGGTCAACTGTTCACGAACATCCCAGTAGTCCTGCGGCTTGCACCACGCTCGCAACTGCCAGTCCACCGAAGATCCGCCAAGCTCCTTCAGGTAAACCTGGCTGTTTTCGTGCGAGGCCAGACCTTTCATCTGCACGGTGCGAATCGCTGACTCCAACGCAGCTCGAGTTTCATTCAAGCCTGCGTCGTAGGCGGCACCAACATTCACATCGACTCGACGCGTTTCATTGCGAGTGTAGTTTTCCAACAGGCTGCCGAAAATTTCTCCATTGGGGATAATCAGGTGGCGATTGTCGGGTGAGTTCAATCGAGTCGTAAACAGATCGATCTCTTCGACGATTCCCTCGGTTCCTGCGACCGCGATATAGTCCTGCACCTTGAAAGGACGGAAAATCAGCAGCATCACTCCTGCGGCAAAGTTACTCAACGTCCCCTGCAATGCCATGCCGACCGCAAAACCGGCAGCCGCCAGCACTGCGGCAAATGCAGTAATATTGATTCCAAAGAACTGAAGAACCATCATCAGCACGACGGCCATCAGAACATTGCGGACCGCTTTCGAAAGGAACTTCCCCAGCGTCAGGTCGACCTTATCGGAAACGATCTTGCCGGTGAAGCGACCGATTGCCGACGAGAGGCTGTAACCGATCACGACCGCTGCACAGACAGCAAGTGCGGGCGCAGCGAAGTCCCTCAATAGCGCCATCTGTGCGTCTGGGTTGCCCGTCAATGCTGACTGCAGCGTATCAACTCCTCTGGTTGCCACTTCCCCAAGATCGACTGACGCATCGGCTTCCTGGCCAACCGTAATTTCCGGACGCAGCCACGCCAGTGTTGGAACGGCCAATGCAGGCAGACGACGAATAACGAAGTGCATGGAAGGATCCTCGCGAACAACAATCTGAAAATTTTGCGTCGGGAGTTTATCGATGCGTCGTGACCTTGAAAAGAGAAATCACACCAAACTGATAGCACGGACGATCTGGACGTTTTTCTCAAATATCCCTAATGTTCGCGGACCTCAAATCCGGGCTATGGATTTGAATCTTCGTTTCTGCAAAACGGATTTTTGAAATCGATCCATGACAAAATCTCGCATCCCCGAGCTACTGCTTCCTGTTGGCATCATTGCGTGCCTGCTGTTGATTTTCATGCCGCTGCCGACTGCGGTCATGGACATCCTGCTGGCAGCCAACATTGCCGTTGCGGTCATGATTTTGCTGACAACGGTATATGTCGGGCGACCACTTGAATTGAGCATCTTTCCGTCGCTGCTGCTCGCCACGACGCTGGCAAGGTTGGCACTGAACGTCGCAACAACCCGACTGATCCTGACGCGCGGTGCGATTGAGCACGAACTCGCGGCTGGCGGAGTGATTCAGGGGTTCTCCAGCTTTGTCACCGGAGACAGCCTGGCGGTCGGTTTGGTCATTTTCAGCATCATCGTCGTGATCCAGTTTGTTGTGATCACCAAGGGAGCGACTCGAATCAGCGAAGTCGCGGCCCGATTCTCACTTGATGGAATGCCGGGGCGTCAGATGGCGATTGACGCTGACCTGAATGCAGGCGTCATCGATCGGAATCAGGCAAAGCATCTTCGCGCGGAAGTGTTCGCCGAGGCCGATTTTTATGGCGCGATGGACGGAGCAAGTAAGTTCGTCCGGGGCGACGCGGTCGCGGGAGTGATCATCACGTTGATCAATATTGTTGGTGGTCTGGTCATTGGTCTTTCGAGCAACATGTCCATCGAGGCTGCGGCACAAACGTTCACGACACTGACGATCGGCGACGGTCTTGTCAGTCAACTTCCGGCACTGCTGATTTCTCTGGCCGCCGGTGTCCTGGTAACCCGAAGCACTCGCCAAACCAATCTTCCCGGCCAGGCTGTGGAACAGGTTTTATCACGCCCCATCGTACTGGTCATGACCGCTGCATTCCTTTGCGTTCTCGTGTTGACCGACCTCCCTGCCGTTCCGTTACTCGTGCTGGCAGCCGCCTGCCTTTTCGGGGCATGGGGCCTGAGCAACAAGACCACTGAAACGACCGCCACGCTTCACAACAACGCCAACCTTGCCTCCAATTCACAAGTTCAGAATCAAAGTGACAGCCCTTCGCGGCAGAAACCGGTTCCTCAAGAAGTCACGATCGCCAATCTGTTGACCGAAGATGCCGTGGAAATCGAACTCGGTCTGGGGCTGATCCGATTGGCAAACGTCAATCAGGGCGGCAACTTGCTGGGCCTCGTGACGGAGACTCGAAAACAACTTGCGACGGAGCTTGGGATTATTCTTCCCAAAGTAAAAGTCCGAGACAACCTGAAACTATCGAACAACGAGTACCAGATTCTGATTCAAGGAAATGTTGTTGAGCAATCTGAAATTGATCCTTCCAGCGTTCTGGCAATCGACGACGGTTTAGCAATTGAACCTCCTGATCCGAAGTCTGTCATCACAATGGCGTCGAAATCCATCAGCCACCAGCCAGCCTACTGGATCAGACCCGACGCGAAACAACCGGCAGAAGCCCTGGGTTACCGAATCCAGGCAGCTGACATGGTCGTTGCCAGCCAGCTGAAAAAGGCTTCAAAACGTAATGCCGTCGCCTTGTTGACTCGCGACGCCGCCGTCGAGCTGATTGAGCAAACCAGGAAAACAGCGCCGGCGGTTGTTGAGGAATTGATACCCAATCAATTGTCGATTGGAAAAATTCAACAGATCTTGAAGGGCTTGCTGGGCGAAGGCATTTCCATTCGTCCCATGGCTCAGATTCTTGAAACGATTGGTGATCACCTCGAAAACACGCCCAATCTTTGGAATCTGATCGAAAAGGTACGCATTCGACTGGCCAGAAACATCACTGCGTCGTTGAACGCCGGTCCAAAATCACCGATCCCAATCTTCACCATCGCACAAGATTTGCAGGATCGCATCGCATGCGGATGGGAGCGTGACGGAAACGAGATCCGTCTGGATTTGCCCCGTTCGATGGTCGAAAGTCTGGCTCAATCCATCGCGTCGGCAACTGCGAGTCTTCAAAAATCAGGATTCCGCCCCGTGATTATGGTCAACCAATGCATTCGCCCGGTGATTGCAGAGCTTGCAAGTGGAATCGACGCTGATCTTTTCGTTCTGGGGCACGAGGAGCTGGAAGGAAGCGAAGTCGAACAGCTGGGCGAAATTACCGTTGAACAGGTTTCATCGCTATCAGCAGCGGCAGCATGATCACAAAAGCTGAATCATCGGAGCACCATACAGATTGCCATCGCTTAATCAGCTTCATCGTTAAAAAAGGAATTTTGAATCAAGTATCAAGTCAACCACCGTCGAAGATGGATGGAGGGTCGATCTCGGCTCAAGCGAACATTCATTCCCTGGCCATGACTGGCAACTCGATCGGTTGAAAAAATCTGGAAACTCTTTCGACCATGTAAATTATTCATTGACGGCCAGGGCCAGATTTTGCTAATTAACGTCTCAACACAAATTTAATCATTCGTCCTAAGGCAAAAGTCAACAGCATTGCTGGATGCAACAAACTTGATCGCGAAACACGATCAGGCGACCTGCTGAAAGTTTTCAAACTGACTTTAACCTGAAAACGATGATCGCATACCAGTCACGGAGGATTGTATGGCGACCACGGCGGCAGTCGAAGACCCGATCATGGAAGTCTGGCGGGAATATAAACCCGAATGTACAGACAAGGAATTGCGCAACACTTTGATGGAGCGTTATTTTCCACTGGTAAAATACAACGGCGAAAGAATCTGGCAACGATTGCCTGATGGCGTTGAGCTGGACGATTTGATTTCGGCAGGCGTGTTCGGATTGATGGACGCAATTGATGCGTTTGACATGGAACGCGGCGTGAAGTTCGAAACTTATTGCGTCCCTCGTATTCGAGGAGCCATGCTGGACGAACTGCGAACCATGGACTGGGTTCCTCGTCTGGTTCGTTCCAAGGCCAGTAAAATCAACAACGCGACCAAAGCACTCGAAACCAAGCTGGGACGAGCCCCAACGGTTGTCGAGTTGGCGGAAAAGCTTGAACTTTCGGTACCCGAAACCGAAAAGATGATGAGCGACGCCAATGCCGTCGGACTGATCAGCTTGAACAAGAAATGGTACGAAACCGACAGCTATAAGGACGTTCGTGAAATCGACGTGCTGGAGGACAAGAAGGGCGAAGACCCGACGCGCCGGATTCAGAAGAACGACTTGATGCGACTGGTCACCAAAGGTCTGAATCGCAACGAACGACTGATCATCATCCTCTACTACTATGAGGAACTGACGATGAAAGAAATCGGTTCCACGCTTGACCTGAGCGAAAGTCGCGTCAGCCAGATGCACAGCAGCATCGTCCAGCGGCTACAGCAGCAGCTTGGTCGACGCCGAGTCGAATTTGGGGGATGAACCCCGCTTAAAACTAAACGCCCTGAACGCCCGTTGTGAAAATGACGGGCGTTTTTTCGTAGCCCAACGAAGAATTCCAGTGCCCCGAAACCTCACCAACGCTGGGGGACAGCCTCGTATTAGAGCGCGTTTCGTTTAAGTCTGGCCCGGATATTTCGTAGGCCGGCAACAAGGTCTCGAAAACACTGCCCTAATTTTGCAACCAGAAAGTTGTCAAAAACAGTCTGTCGTTCTCGACGGCAACAAATCCGAGACCGAAGTTCCGGCAGGGAAATGGTTTGCGTGTTACGGCCTGCATCTCAGATGAAATATCCGGGCTGGTTACCTGGCAGTCTACATCCACTGGGCCTGATTTGCTGCGGCAGCAAACAGTTCGTCATCTAATGGCAGTGGGTTGTTGTGCTGAGCTTCAAGGTCCAGCAATCGTTCAGACATATCGAACGAAAACGTGAAGAACGACTCCATATCAATGTTCCACGGCCTTTCGAAACGGGCATCGGAAACATCAATCGTCGGTGGGGAGAAAGTGCGAATTGACATGGGGATAGGCTCCTGAAAGAAGTGAAGCGTTCCCTGCCAATAAGTGGCCGCAATCTTTGCCGCCAGCGTTAATTGAATCGATTCTTCCAACGCAAACAAGACCAATGTTGTTCACTTAATTCCTGCTATGCTGGCAACATCGTCAAATCAACATATTGCGTTACGTCAATGTCACGACTGCCAGTTTCACGACTCAGACCGATCGTCAGACTTCGATGTCAGCAAATTGCTGGCAACAATGACCCACACGATCACTGTTGAATGCTGTCACTTTCCAAAAAATCTGAACAGATGATCGAACCGCTCCCGAAGTCGGCACGTAAATGGGGCCAGTCAAACGATCACCTGCCAGATTGGTAGAAAAAAAGCGTCGTATTGATTGGTGAATCGCGTAAGAGCAAGTATTCGGCCAACGTCCAACCGGCAAATCTCGATTTCGCGTCGCCAGTGTCAAATCAGTCAAATCGCTGCACCCAACAATGTCGCTAGCACATACGGTCGATAACCTCCTGTGCATGCTTGGTCAGATACCCGTTACGGATGGTTCGGGGATGGCAATTTCCATTGACAGGGAATGCAGCGACGACGATCGATGCCGTTGGCCTCAAATGCGACTCGCAATGAACGATGACAGGTTACGTCCACGACCCCAGCGAGTAACCTCATCGCCCGGCGATACGCTTGAATGGCAGAAATATCGAAAAATGGAATTGTGCTGAAACGAAAAACTTGGTTTGCTCTACCTACGGAGCACACCCTAATCCCGAAACGGGGAGAATAAAAATGCAAATCAGACCAACCGGTCAAACTCAGACCACACAAGCAGTCAACCTGCAAACTGAAAACACAACGTCAGCCACTCAGAACGATGTCGCATCGGCGCCTGTCGATCAGCTGGAAATTTCTGTGGAAGCCCAGGCGATGTCCGGCTTGGACAGCTCTTCGGGAATTCGTGCTGACCGAGTCGCCGAACTTCGAGCAGAAATCGCGAGCGGCGAATTTGAGACAGCCGAGAGGTTGGATCGAGCCGTATCCAGAATGCTGGACGCCATCGCCTGATCCGTGCGGCCTTGTGAATAACTTGATTGCTCGAGCCTCGCCCATGAGGTCGTGAATCAAACCCAGTTTTTGCTCTGACGTGAAACGATACGCCACACGACAGTGCAATAAGTTTTGAATCGCCTGAAAGCTGGAGTCGGACATCGACTCCAGCTTTTTTTATGGGTGTCGAAAGGCTAAAATCGGAGTCTCGCGATTGGTCCGTCAGTCGTATCCATCAAATACCCGACTCACGACTTTCTTCCATGCCCTTACTGACCTCTTCCAGCGCATCGGTGCTCAACAAGAGCGTCAAAATCGACAAGGCACCAATCGTGATCGGTCGCCACCCCGACTGCGAAGTTCAGGTCGATGATGGATCGGTAAGCCGTCGTCACGCGCAAATCGTTTACATCAAGCCTCATTATTATCTGGAAGACCTGAACAGCCGAAACGGCTCGATGCTCAACAACGAATTCGTAACCGGTCGGACTCGTCTGTTTGACGGGTCGGAAATTCAAATCTGCGATATCGTGTTCCGCTTCAATCGCAGTTCTGTGTCACCCATCACTCGAAATCGTCCCACGTTGGCCACGGAGTCCACTGAATCAAGCAGCTACGGCTCCAGTGTGTTTCACCTGAGCGGTGAACGCATCCCTCGGGATGATTCGCAACTTGTTTCCCAACTGGACGTTCAATCACACACCCTTGGTGACACTCGGCACGTCAATGCCGAGGCCAAACTGAAGGTCCTGATGAAGATCGCTCACGCGTTGAGTGATCTGGTCGAGCGTGATGATGTGCTCGAACGAATACTGGAGTTCATGTTTGAGCTGTTCGTTCAGGCGGATCGAGGTTTCGTCATGCTCAAGGATTCAAACGGTACACTGCAGCCCCTTGGTTTCAAATGTCGGCGTCCGACAGATGACGAAAACATCCGCGTCAGCTCGACAATCGCCGAAATGGTAATGGACTCGCGTCGTCCGATCATCAGTCGCGATGCTGCGATCGATGATCGCTTTGATACCAAAGAAAGCATCATGGATTTCCAGATCCGATCGATCATGTGTGCTCCACTGATCAACAGTCGGGAGGAATCGATTGGCGTCATTCAACTGGACACACTCAGGCAGACAATCGCTTTTGACGAAGAAGATCTGGAGATGTTTGTCACCGTTGCAATGCAGGCCAGTCTTGCAATTCAAAAAAGTGACTTATTCAGTCTTAGAAAGAAGACGCAGGATCTTCGCAAGGACCTGAGTCTTGCCCATGAGCTTCAACAGCGATTCCTGCCTCAGCAGAGTCCCGAGATCGAAGGCTATGAGTTTTTCTCGTGGTATCGGCCAATGCAACAGGTTGGCGGCGATTACTATGACTACATCATGTTAGACGACCATCGCGTGGCAATCGTCGTTGCCGACGTTGTGGGCCACGGCATTACAGCCGCGTTGTTGATGGCAAAAGTTTCCGCTGAGTCGCGATTTGCGCTGGCCACCGCGCCAGACCCGATCGCTGCCATCAAGCGAATGAATGAAAAACTCTCCAGCCTGCGCATCGATCGGTTCGTCACACTGGTTCTTGTTTTGATTGATACCAGCTCTCATCGTGCAACCATCGTGAACGCGGGCCACATGCCGCCCATTATCAGAAAAGCATCTGATCAGTCGCTGACCTCGATCGCAGTCGACGAAGCCGGTGTGCCTCTGGGCGTGATGGATGATTACGATTACGAATCGATCGAAGTGTCATTGGAGTCAGGGGACGTTTTGTTGCTCTACACTGACGGAGTCAACGAAGCGATGGACCAGAACGGCAGCCAACTGACGACCGCCGGCTTGATGGCTGACATCCGCGTCAGCAAAAGCTCGACCCCGGAAACGATTGGTCAATCCGTTTGCGAATCGGTCGCTCGTCATTCGGGTGAAGCCGATATGATCGACGATGTCTGCCTGGTGTGCGTCGGACGAACAGGCTAAGCGCCTATCCCGATACCGCGTAAGCAATCACAACCCGATGCGTCAGCGAGGGAATTTTCAGCGGTTGGTCCCTCGCTGACGCGTCGGGTTTTGATGTTGTGAGATAGGCGTTAAGTTGGTTCGCACTTCAATGAATCGCTCACATCTGTTCACGTAGTTGACGCAACGTATCCAAGACAGGCTTGTCCGATCCGTCGGCAGCGACCAAGCCACCGAATGGGAATCGTACGTCGCCGTCATCTTTCCACTGTTGCCATATCAGTCCCGCGACCATCGGGCGAGCGGACATCATTGGAAGAGCGGTTTCCAACATCTTCTGTCGTTGCGAATCCGACATGCCTGATCCGGGATGACGAATCAGTCGGTTCGGTTGCCCATCGGTTTCCATCTCGCGGTCAACACCCGATGGCATTCGGAGGCACAGCACCAGAGGAAGTCCCAACTGCGCCCAGATGTCAACCAGATCAATCCACTGCAGCGGATCTCGAAACGCGCTTCCGGTCGATCCGTAATCGAGATTCATTTCCAGCCCGAGGTAGGAAATCTGAACTCCCTGACGCAGCAACGAATCCGCCACCTGCAGTGGATGGATCCCTCCAACGGCCCCAGCCAGCCGCTCGGCCCACGGAAAGTCAAAGCTGACCATGGTCGGAATCTGAATGGACAGCTCGTCGACAAGATTTAACATATCGACCGTCAACTGAAGCTGCTGAGCGTAATTCAAGTGCCGGTGCCCCAGTCCATTCACACCCGATACAAGATGCAACATCGTGACATCTTCGGGCAATGATTCCAGCGTGCTTCGCATTGAATTGAGCACCTGCAATCGTCTGGCACGAAAATCGTCACACTCAATTAACGACTGACTCATGCCGCCCGCACTGGCATCCAGAAACGGACCGACAATCAAAGGTTTCGAAACCGCATGCACCTGGCAGTCGGTTGCCTGCTCCGGTGAAATGCGTATCCGGTTGAATGGTGTTTCTTGGAATTCAGGCTTGGATTCCATTGGATCGTCAGGACGAACCAGCGAATCGGGAGCGGTACTGGCCATCCAGAACTGTTCAACCTCAGGATGATCGCGTCGATAGCTGGCAACTTGAGTCCCAAATGCTTCACTCAATTCAAACACGGCTTCGATGGTTTCATTGAGAGAATTCCCTGCGAGTTCATCTCGCTGAGCAAGGTTGTCTGACATCAACGCGGTGCCAAGTTTCCGAGTCGCCGCATCGACCGTTTCGTGAACCTGATCGCCAATTTCGAGGCCGCCTTCCCCCCAATTGGAAATCTGATTACGCGCGCGATTCAGAGTTCCTCTGGCAAGCTCAATCATCAAGTCGTAATCTTGATTGGCCAACAGCGACCCCGTGCAAACCATCAGTCGACCGAATCTTTCTGATTGATAACCAAGATAAGTTCGCCCTGATTCCTCTCGATTGCGGCTGACAACGAGCAAATCGTCGGTCCATGCCACTTTGCAGGGCCACGGAATTCCATCCAACCCTACGATGTGTATCGTGGCAGCAACTTCGTCTGGCAACTGCCAGTCGACAGGTGTACGAAACCGAAACTCGCCCATTTAGTGTCTTTTCTTTTGAAACGCTCTTTCACACGATTCCTGCAACGTGCTTGAAGCCTATCTCAATACCGAAGGCCGCGACAATAACCCCGACACATCAGCCAGGGAAATTCTGGCGGTCGTCTCTGTTCGGTGTGTCGGGCTGCAGTTCTTTCGACAGGCCTGTAATTGGTATTGTGAATAATCTGCACGATTCCGAAAGCCTGGGACGCTACTTCACGTCGTTACGCGTGTGTCTTATACTGCTTCTGAAGGAAAGAGCGGCCAATCCGGCACTTGAATTCAGTTGAAAAATTAACCTGTTGCGTTGGAAAACTGGCTGTGGCAACGATCGTTCGACAAGGAAAAGTTCGCGACGTTTATGACATTGGCGATTACTTCCTGATGGTCGCCAGCGACCGCATCAGCGCGTTTGACCACATTCTCCCCTCGTTAATCCCGGACAAAGGGCGAGTACTGACTCAGATCAGCAAATTCTGGTTTGAGAAGTTCGAGGTTCCCAATCATCTGGTTTCAACGGATGTGCGTGCATTCGATATCCCTGATGAAATGGACATCGAACACCTCGCAGGGCGGTCCATGATCGTCAAAAAGTGCGAAGTTGTCCCGATCGAGTGTGTGATTCGCGGCTACCTGGTTGGAAGTGGCTGGAAAGATTACCAGCAATCAGGTGCCGTCTGCGGAATCGACCTTCCGAATGACTTGATCAAATGTAGCAAGCTGCCCGAAGCGATTTTCACGCCAGCGACCAAGTCAGACGAAGGGCACGACGAAAACATCTCGTTTCAACAAATGGTTGATGCCGTCGGAATTGAAACTGCCACGACGCTACGCGATCAAAGCATGAGCGTTTACGAGCGAGGTCGAGACTATGCGGCTGAAAAAGGAATCATTCTGGCCGACACAAAATTCGAATGGGGACTACATGACGGCGAGCTGATTCTGATCGACGAAGTGCTGACTCCGGATAGTTCTCGGTTTTGGCCTGCCGATCAATATACACCCGGACAAAACCAGTTTTCATTTGACAAGCAGTTTGTCCGTGACTGGTTGGAAACGACCGACTGGGACAAGGAAAGCACGCCTCCCGATCTGCCTCTGGAAGTCGTGCAAAAGACGCGAGAAAAGTACATTGAAGCCTATGAACGGCTCACCGAGAAAACGTTTGAATGGAAATAACGAATGAGCAACCTGGAAGTTAACGAGTACTTTAACGGGAAAGTCAAATCGATTGCGTTCCAAACGGAAACACTGCCAGCGACCGTCGGCGTCATGCAACCCGGCGACTATACGTTTTCAACTGACAAATTGGAAACGGTAACCGTCGTCAGTGGCTCATTGTCTGTAAAACTACCCGGCAGCGACCAGTTTCAGCCGTTCCCCGCAGGATCGATTTTCACCGTGGAAGCAAATCAGTCTTTCGACTTGCAAGTGGCAACCGCAACTGCCTATCTGTGCACCTATCAGTAGCTCAAAGTCATCTGAGCCACCCGCGTGCGACCTTCGGGGACGTGAACATCTTTCGCAGTCGTATCATCTCTTACGGGCGGATTTGAGGCTGCGGCGATCCCTGCAGCGTTCATCAGGATATCGATTTAGAGCTTATCGGAAGACCTGGGAACCAATCACAAACTGACACGCGATAGGATTTTGCACGCACCATCATAACCCGTTGCGTCAGCGAGGGCTCGGTCCCTCACTTACGTATCGGGTTGAGATCGCAGAAATAACGACTCACAGGCTAACGGCAATCCATGCAAAATCGCAGAACGCAACGGGTTGCGATTACACCAACAAGCGCTCACGTTCAGGGGGGATGACTCTATGGGGGGCGGGCACTTAAAGCTTGTCCGTTTGCTGCTTCAGCATACGAGCCCGAATCAAATTTCCATGCGTTTGGGCTGATTCCGATTCTCGATAGACGTCAATCGCATTCAGGTAGTCTCGCCGACCCTCCAGGGCTCGCCCCAGCAGGTATTCGATTCCTTCCTTCCAGCGTTTCGCGTCTTCTTTGGGAAGCAACCTTTCCAGCCAATTCGCGGCGGTACTGATGCTCCCATTGTCAAAATGGCTCTGAGCCAGAAAGAAACCAGCGTCACGCCGGACCAGACGCATCTGCGACTGAACACCGGACAACTGGGACTGATACTCGGAAGCCGACTGGCCACTCTTCTTTAAAATTCCCAATTGACGTTGCAACTTTCGATTGGATCCCAGTTCATCAATCAGTTCATCTCGGTACATCAAATGCTGAAAACTCTCAATTGCGTTGTACTTGCGTTCCTGCAAGTCAAAGTTGCCCGCAAAAAATCTGGCTCGCGACGTACGATACCGAGTGAATTGATCGATGTACGCTTCGTCCGAGTAGTACCAATTGATGCGATCGGCAAGCTCGTCATCAAAACTACTGCGAGCGATTGCATCACGAACCGCCTGCCGGTACTGGGCCGTTTGAAAGCCAACGTTCCATGGCTCCGGCGTGACGCCTTTTGCCTTGAATCGTTCCGCCAGCCGACTTGGTTTCGCAACCAGCAGAAGTCGATCGTCACCAATAAGCTTCGACTCAAGAACCGCCATTCGCCTGGAAATCGACTCCGGCGACAGATACATCAATGCAACAAGATCCGTGATATCGGAGGGACGAACCCAATAATCCGTGTCGTCGTCCAGCGATTCCTTTACTGTCAGATCGAGTGACTTCAGAAGTGAGCTATCGGATCGAACATCCTCGAGCGTCGCAATCTGGCCGGGCTTCTTTCCCGGGACCGGCAATCCCAGACGAGTGTCAAACAGGTATAACTCCGATCCAGCCTTTACCGCCACAACCCACGGCGTCGGCAAAGCATCGACGTCAGTTGCAGGCACTGCCAGAACGGTTGAATCAATGTCCAACTGCCGCAACATCAGCACCACCAGGTTGGCTCGTTCCACGTAGTCACCGCGACCGTACAACAACGTTTGCCACGGGTAACGCTGGTACCCCAGCCCCGGCAAACCAGCCGCTGCCGGACCAGCGTCGCTATCGTTCAGGGGCAGGGCATCTGCTTCACCATCATCCGACGAGGGCAACAATTGGATGTTTCGCACGACCCAATCAAACACCTGCAGCGATTCGGTGAGTGTTTTCAACTGATTGGCATCCAAGCCCTCATGCAACGCGCCAACAATCTCCTGCACGGGTGATTCTGAATCCTCTGAGGGCTCAACGCCGGAAGCCATTCGATACAGCTCGAACGGAACGACGTCGGTTGATTCGATGGCCCGTCGAGCAACCTCACCCATCCAGTACGACTGCTGCAAGTACCACGCGTCCGTATTGGCAAAACTCATCTCGCTGATTTGCTCGGCGACCGCCAATGAAGAATACTGATCAACCAACGGCTGGGCAAACGAATCGATCGACCACTCAAAATCATCCAACTGCTCTTGCGAATAAGACGTCCAGCGATTGAGTCCGGAAGACACCTTATCCTCGAACTCACGCTGATCAAACCGTCGCTGACTGCTGACCAAGTTCACCGTTTTGCTCAGGTCGTCAATCCGCGTTTTCATCAGATCAACATCCATCAACGCGAGCATCGGATCTTCGGCTGGCTGACAACCCAGCGAACCGAAAAGCATGGTCACGACAAAACCAAAGGCCAGAATTCCTTGCAGGCCTGATTGATTGCGGTTGCTGCGAGGTGACGGGTATTCGAAAGCCTTCATGTCAGATTTTCTTGAGGTCATCAGACTGGATAGAATGAACGATTGGATACAAATTAAATTCGGGTGGTTCTGGAATCACGTCGCGACAACGGAGTGTATCGCCTTCAAGTCAACCAGCAACTGCTCTATTTGAGGCAGCGGAATCATGTTCGGTCCATCGCTGGGAGACTGATCGGGATCAGGATGCGTTTCCAGAAACACAGCGTCGCATCCTGCGGCCACGGCGGCTTTCGCAAGCGGAGGCACCATCGCCCGATCGCCACCCGTTTTGCCACCCGCCGCACTTGGTTGTTGAACACTGTGGGTCGCATCAAACACGACGGGCGCACCCAATGCCTGCATCGTTGGAATCGATTTCATGTCATTCACCAAAGCACCGTAACCAAAAAAAGTCCCGCGCTCGGTCAACAAAATCTGATCACAATCCGAATCTCGTAACTTTTCGATCACGTGCTGCATGTCACGTGGAGCCATGAATTGTCCTTTCTTGACGTTCACTGGCTTTCCTGTTTTCGCCGCCGCAACCAACAGATCAGTCTGCCTGGCCAGAAAGGCTGGAATTTGCAACAAATCGCAAACTTGCCCAACCGCTTCCGCCTGATCTGGCAAATGCAGGTCAGTCGTGACATTGACGCCGACTTCCTGGCGTACCTCATCCAGAATCCTTAAACCAGCGTCGATGCCTACTCCACGGTACGAATTCAAACTGGTTCGGTTCGCTTTGTCAAAAGACGCCTTGAAGACGAAGCCAAGCTGAAGCCTTTCGCAGACGGCTTTCAGGTGCTCAGCGATTTCCAACATTCGCTCACGTTCGTCAATCACGCACGGCCCGGCAATGACCATCAGCGGTTGGCCAGGACCGCATGCGACATCGTTGATTCGAACGGGCTGACGGTTCACGTTGCGTAATCTTCCGTGACAAGAGACATAATCTGAAGGCGATTCGAGGCCCATCAGTTTACACCATTGCGGCACCTCACTTTAAGTGGGCCACGATTCAGACACCAACATGGTCAGGCACCCCGGATCAACTGTGATTTCCAGCGGGAGCACCCCGCCCGGGTCGCCATCCAACTGATACGGCACCGGATGGTCAGACTCCATCTTCAAATTCTTAAAACGCATCGCCCTGGTCTCTGAAAGGTTGCGGTGCCGACGCAGTAATACGGCTCCCAGCGTCGCAATTCCTTCGACAAGTCCGCGAACGCCAAAGGTGCATAAATCGAGCAGCCCATCGCTGGCTCTTGCATCGGAAGCGATTGGCAAATTCATCGCGTAACGAGGTACGTTGAAGACGAATGCCCACCGAGTGGTCAATTTCACGCTACCACCATCAACGAAGATCCGAATTTTCGGATACTTGTATCGGCGAATCGCGGCCAACAGAGGAACTGCATACGACCAATGACTGATATGCCCCGTTCTGGACGCATGCAACCGCGTGACGACGTCTGCATCGAACCCGCAACTGGCAACCACCAGAAACAACTGTCCATTCGCGCGGCCGGCGTCCAGCTGAACCTTTCGTCCCTTCACAATGATGTCGGTGACTTGTTCAACTGACTGGGAAATCCCCAGGAATTTCGCCATCAGATTTTCAGTCCCCAATGGCAACACTGCAATCGGCGTCCCTCGCTCCAATCGGTTGGCCAGCAACGAGACGGTTCCATCACCTCCGGCGGCGACAACGGCACGCAGCTGACCTTCACGATGCAGCTCATACGAACGACTGACGATTTCCTGAATGTTGGAAATTGGCTCTGGCTGAAGGCCGGCACGTTTCAGCCGATCCACTAACTGCTCAACGATTGCCGCACTGTCACTGGCCCCCGAATTCGGGTTAACGGCCACCACAACCGATCGAGCGTTTTCGTCCATGATTTTGTGGGCCAGAGAGTCGGTTTGCCGATTGCGTCGATCACGAATCGTTCTTCAATCCGCCCAGTTTATGGAAATTATCAGCTGCCGCTACAGCAATGGCCGCCAGTGCAACAGGGTTGTTTGATTTTGATTCACTGTTGCAAGATCGCTCAAAGCAAAATAGGACAGTTCGCCCACAGCAGCATTGGTCATCAGATTCTGCTGTGCCACCAAACTGATCAGAATGCGAACAAAACGGCTGAAAACCAATGTTCATGGCTGATTTTGCTGGTTTGGCATGTTAACTGCATTTGTAAATGATCAGAGACGGATGGACTGGGAACACCGCCATTCAACTCGACCCGCAAGAGCCAGACAATCATTGTGTATCGTGGCTGCCTTGCCCCTCGTCACGTTACGAGTCAAAGCGTTTTTGACATGTCACCATGACTCCTGCGGGTCACGCAATTGTTCGAGAATTTTTGCAGCCTTTGCTGCGACGAGTCAATCTGATTCTCCCGTTGGATGCGGACGACGCTCCAGAGTCTCAACCGAATTTCGGTGGCAACTCAGGAGCGTTTTTCGTGCGCGGTCCCCGGGTCGCCGAACGAACAAAGACTCATCAGGTTTGCATGTGCCTTAGATACAGTTCCAGCGCAATTGTTGCCAGAGATCTGGCAGCACATCGGCGCCCTCCCAATCAAACCATGGGTTCGGGCGAAGAGTCCGTTTTGCGATTGTTATTTCTTTGGAACAAACGGAACCCGACATCGGATCGAATAAACGTGTAAAGCAGAATCAGTTCCAGGGCGAGGACTCCTGCTGCCAGCCAGCGGTTGTAGTCCAATCGCTCGAACACACCTGCGTCGCCGACTCTGGGCATGCTTTGCGGCATTTCCGGCAGCCCGTACTTTTCCAATAATTCCTCAACCTTGACCAGATGGATCGCAGGAACGCCCCGGTCAATAAACCTGAAGATCACCCCGTCGAGCCCTCTTGCTTTCGGCTTGTTGGGCCGTTTTCGGTTGACGCCTGACACTAGAATTCTCTTGCCGACCGTTCGACCGACCGAAACCATTCCGCCTCCAATATTGACGTATGCCTTGATCGGTTTCTCTCCCGCCAGTTGCTCGTATATCTCCATCCGATCATCAACGTTCTCCTCGAACTTCTTGTTTTTGATCAGCTTCAGTTTGTTTCGTTCAATAGCTTCCAGAATCGCCTTTTTACCTTCTTCTGGAAAATCCAGACCTCGGTCGGCAGTGCCTCCAATCGAGCAGGCGATCGATCGAGTTGAAAACACGTCGTCTCGCTCGAGCGCACGTTCCATGTCAATCCACAGCAGCTCTGGGATGTTCGCCCCCCAAGTGCTGCTGGCTGCGCTGGAAATCACAATCGGCTCAAGTTCCAGCGTTTCCATCGCCGCGTACAAGGCAATATTCAACGCTGGAAACGAACCGCTGACGCCCACGGCAACAACGTCTCCTTTTTTGACGCCCGCATCTTTGAGCAACTGAACTGCCACCGCTGCAAAATTTGGATTGATCGTACTTTGCTTGGCTTCAAGATCTCCTGACAAGCTGGTAACGGGTGAAGAAAGCACGCCCAGCAGGCCGCTTCTGGTCGGATCACGCTTGTAATCGATTTCCACGCCAGTATCTTCACGTTCGTACCAGATAACGTCGAACGCTTCGCTGGCCAACATGGCCGCTGCAAGTTTTTCCTGCTGATAGGGCTGCTCGGCAACCACTCGAAATTTCTCGACCATCAACAAGCCAATGACCGACACTGCGCAGATCAAAAGTAGCGCAGTTCGCGAGATAACCTTGGGACGCCAGTATACTTTTTTGATTTTCATACTTTCCTACCTCTACAGGCTGACCAGTTCCAGATCAACGCCGTAGATCATGATCAAAATCAATCGAATCGCGACTGACGCAGCGAGCAACGCCGTTAACGTTTCCAACAAACCCTGACGATCTATCCAGATCGCTATCAGCCCCGGGATGATAAAACCGATTACCGCCAGGGATGATTCTTCGCCGGCGATGCGATCGATCGTGCCGAAAGATTCCAGTGGAACGAAGTCGATCAGGATCCGAATGATATAGCCGATTAAAATCATCGAGACCGTTCTTCGGCGACCATAGATGATCACGAAAGTTGACATCAGGTGCACAACAAAATAGGTCGCAACCGCCACCAACAACGTCAGCAGGATGCTCAACGGCTGATCCAGATACAAGGCAACATAACCGGGAACAACCATTCCACCTGCTGCCAACCCGAATAGTTCGGTGAACAACAGGCTGACGGACAGCCCGATGCCTATCGCTACAGTTAATACTTCTGCCATCGCTTAAAGTTTCAGGTTCAAGGTTTTTGTTTTCACGACGATCGTTGGTTTTCGTTGTCTGGTAGTCAGACTTCGACGGCTATTCGAACTTTTTAAATTGGCTTCGGTTGGCGAAGTAACGAACAAGATCAAGTCCGATACCGCCGATGTTCGCCATTCCCATCACAAGAGAAGATTCGCCAGCCAGCTCGATGATGTTTTCAAAAATTTCGTCAACCCGTCTGTTTTCGGCAAACGACATCTTCGAGGGATCCAACCCGGCTCGTTCAGCCGCGCGGCCAAAGATGTACGTTCCCGATCCGATCAACAGATAATGATCGGGCTGAGGCCACGACGCGACAACTCGGCCAAGCTGATCGGAACGGTCGGGCCGATCCGCTCGGCAGTTGAACACGGCGATCCTGCATTTGACGTCCGGATATCGATCCAACGCCATTTTCCAAATTCGTTCGGTCGATTCGGGGTCGTTCGCGGCAAATCCGTTGACGAAGTTAACCTCGCGTCCAAAAAAGTCCATCTCGAACGCCACCATCGCCCCGGAATCAGGCTTCGCCGCGTGCATTCCTGCCAACGCCACGCTTCGTTCAACTCCCACGTCGGCACACACCCGCAGCGCCAACGCCACGTTCTCCGCATGTTCGACGTAAGAGAATCCATCAAGATCTTCATCCGAAATCGCAGCCACGTCTTCTTCAGTGATCGCAATCAGCTCGGTCCCACGATCACGAGCCACTTCCGAGAAAATTCCCAGATGGTCGCGTTCAGCCGTGAACAGCTTTCCACCAACGGGAACCATGCCGCAGAGTGCCTTGGCAACATCGATTTCGGTCGGCCCCATCACATCCAGATGATCCTCCCGAGCGTTGGTAATTACGCCGTGAGTCGCTTTCACAAATTTGTTTTCGCTAAGCCATTGCAGATAAGGGATCAGCGCCATGCATTCGATGACCAGTGCTTCGGATTCCATCTCAACGGCAGTGTTGACGATCCGCAGCTGCTCGATCACATTCGCGCGTGAAGGGCGGAACACAGGGTACTCGGTTCCATCGGGCAAAATCATCTTTGGAAGCGTGCCGGTTGTCTTGCAACAAGTACGAATCTGACCGGCTCTCATACCCGAAGCGATCAATCTGGCCACGCTGGACTTTCCTCGCGTTCCATTGACGTGGATGCGAGTCGGAATTTTCGAAAGCCGGAATCGATGAAGTGCCGACTCGACCGCCCCTGCGGCAGTCAATACCCCCGCCGTCGTCAGCAAGGTTGCAAGCGTACTCATGTGCGACGCGGTTCTGTTTCGGGTCAATGAAAAAACGTGGTTCACCAACCCAACAATATCAGTTTGACCTGACCAACGCACAAGCGGCCTGTCGTTAAATCCGAGGAAATTCCAGCATGCCAGCTTGTTGCCCCCCGCATCCGAGGCCGACTGAGCGCTGCCCGGGCCAATCTCGCCTGCTCCATCGACCATGAGGCTTCTAAGGCAGTTTGTCAGACGGTATTATTTCGGGCGTTTGTCAAGGACGCGTTTTATCGTTCCGTCCTCAATCCCATTCGTTTCAATTTCGCGAGCACTCGATTGAGCTCACCCTCCACCGACGAAGCGTCGATCGCCAGAACGGATCAAACCAGACTCGGCAGTCGTCGGCGCAGGTTAATCGAATCTTCACCCGACGGCTGGTCGATCGATGAAGCTCGCGATGTTTATGGAATTCACCGGTGGGGCAACGACTATTTCGACATCAATCAACTCGGCCAGGTCGTCGTCAACGCTCCGACGGCGAACGGGACTCGGGCCGTTCCCTTGATGGAGATCATCGAAGGGTTGCAACAACGAGCCATGGAAACTCCGGTGATGCTGCGACTGGAGAATCTGGTTGATGATCGAGTAGCCGGACTGAACGATGCGTTCGCCAGTGCCATTGCAGAATGCAACTACCAGGCTGACTACCGAAGCGTGTTCCCGATCAAGGTGAATCAACAATGCCACGTGGTCGACTCAATCGCCGAGGCCGGAAAGCAATTCGGTCACGGACTTGAAGCGGGCAGCAAAGCGGAGCTCTTGATCGCAATGGCCACGCTTCCATCTCACGACAGCTTGATCGTGTGCAACGGCTACAAAGATGAAGAATTCGTCGACCTGGGCTTTCAGGCATTGCGGCTGGGCTACCAGTGCTTCTTCGTGGTGGAATCGCTGGAGGAGATCGATCTGATCATTCGGCGAGCGAAGCATTGGAAAATCGATCCCTTGATCGGTGTCCGATTGAAACTGGCCACCCGAGTCGACGGGCTTTGGGCGGGAGACAGCGGGGACCGAAGTCTGTTCGGATTGAACGCAGTCGATCTGATCAAGGCCGTCGACACGCTGCGCGATGCCAACATGCTGTCGTGTCTGCAGATGCTGCATTTCCATCTTGGCAGCCAGATTCCCAACATTCGCAATATTCGAGACGGCGTCAAAGAGGCATGCCGCTATTACCTTGATCTGATCAAGGACGGTGCGCCACTTGGATACATCGATCTGGGTGGTGGCCTGGCAGTCGACTACGACGGCACGGTCAGCACCGAATCTCATAGCCGCAACTACGACCTGAACGAATACTGCGTTGACATCGTCGAGATCATCATGAACTCGCTCGATTCACAGGGCGTGCCTCACCCGCGACTGGTATCTGAATCCGGACGTTGGACCGTGGCACCCATGTCGGTGTTGCTGTTCAACGTTCTGACGGTGACTCATTTCCAACCGACGCCGATCCCGGACCCGTTTCCTGCTGACGCATGCCAGCCTATTCAGGATCTGCTGTATACGCTGGAACATCTTCAACTGAGACGTCTGCAAGAGAATTACAACGATGCGATCTACTATCGCGACCAGATGCGCGAACAGTTTCGCACCGGTGCCATCAACCTGCGCGAACGAGCATTGGGCGAGAACGTTTGCCTGTCTATTCTGAATCGAATCGCGGAAATGGTACCGCAACTTCGTCGAGTCCCCGCCGGTCTGAGTGGACTTCGCGACTCGTTGTCTGACATTTACTACGGCAATTTCAGCGTCTTTCAATCACTTCCTGACGCGTGGGCCATCGGACAGATTTTTCCCGTGATGCCCATCCATCGATTGGACGAAAAACCGGACCGACAAGCGATCATTGCCGATCTGACTTGCGACTGTGACGGGAAACTGAATCGATTTACTGATCGCAATGGCGATACCAGCAACACGTTGCCCCTGCATCATTTTCATCCCGACCAACCGTATTTTCTGGGCGCGTTTCTGGTAGGAGCTTATCAGGAAACGCTGGGCGATCTGCATAACTTGTTTGGCGACACACACGTCGCAAGTGTAAGAATCAACGACGAAGGGTCCATTGAATTTAAAGACGAATTACAGGGCGACACGATCGCGGATGTCCTCAGCTACGTCGAGTATCAGCCTGACAAGTTGCTGCAACGCTTTCGAGCCAAAGCGGAGCAGGGAGTTCAAGCGCGGATTATCTCGGTGGCTCAGCGGCAGGAGATGATGCAGCTGTTTCGAGACAGCCTGCAGGGCTATACGTACTTCGAGCGTTGAATCGTTTGCGAACAGCCCCGGCAAAGGCGTGTCAGGGAGTGCGTTGGCGTTGCCTGGGAGGGTGATGTGTCGGGAGGCCGAGGCGCCGTCCGAGCCACGTGGATGCAAGACGCACGACGCGTCGCAACGTGGAGCGAGGAATCC